>DATDAX010000352.1:0-6951 GCA_036525175.1 Terrimicrobiaceae bacterium
GCCATCGGAGGTGCGCTTGGGTGGCAATTTCACCCTCGAGCAAATGGAGGCCGAGCACATCCGCCGGTTGATTGCCAGCCACAAGACACTCGAGGAGGTCGCGGAGATCCTCGGAATCGACCCCGCAACACTGTATCGGAAACGGAAGCGCCTCTAGGATACCCCATCGACTTTGTACGAAAGCAACGTGTCGGAATGCGCATTCCTGCTCGCTGATCTCCTAAGGGCCAGGCATACGTGCCCTCGCCGCCGTAATGTCAGCGTGCACGGGTGCTTCTTGCGCAGGAGCTCGGCGCCGAAAGGCCGGCCTGCCTTGAGCCTTTGCCTCCAGCTTACTCATGGCACCCAATACGGGCTTTGCTCTATGCGAAGCTGCGATCCTATAAGTCTTCGTCCCCTTTTCGCCTGTGAACCCGTCGTTGAATCAGGAACTAAGCTAAGGACGATTGTCTTATCTGGCGACGCTCAGGGTCCATCACCGGTCCTTTCATTTCTTGTCCGAGCAAACGGCCATCCCGCGGAGAACGAAGTTTCGTGCGGTATTGCAAATTGCAATCCCCCGGGACGAAGTTTCGTGCGGTATCGCATGGCGCCTGCCTGATGGTCATTCGACATATTACGCAACATGTTCTGCATGATGTCATTATGCTTTAGCGGCGTTTTTGGCATGCTACTCGCTAAGAGTGTTCTGATGAGTTGTTCGCTTTGCCCTTGCTATAGTAATGCGGCGGTCCTTTTTGGCCGACTGATGTTCGCCTGACTGCCTACTGGCAGTTCTGAACTCATGAAGCGCCGCATTTTTCTCGGTTTGGCTCCGATCTTCGTGTTGATCGTTGTGATGGGGGCCTATGCGGTACTCCTTTTCGCGAAGCTCGGGACACGAGTGGACGTCATTCTACGGGAGAACTTTCGCAGTGTCCTTGCCGGTCAGCAAATGAAGGAAGCCTCTGAAAGGATGGACTCGGGTCTGTTCTTTTCACTCGTGGGTGAAGATGAACGCGGGCGCGATCTCTATGACCGCAATCTTGGCATTTTCAAGGATGGGCTGAAGACGGCGTTGGGCAACATTACACTTCCAGGGGAAGCGCAAGTCGCGGACAGCCTGCGCCGGCTGCATGATGATTACACGGCGCGCGCCGGCAAGTTCTGGCAGATCCCAAACATTGAAGACAGACGGGCGCTCTACTTCAGTGAGATCCTTCCAGCGTTCACTCGGATCAAGGACACTGCACAGCAGATCGTCTCGATGAACCAGAATGCCATGGTCAAAGCCGATCGCGATGCGCGCGAGCTGAGCGCTCGGTCCACGCGATACATGGTACTCGCGAGCATATTGGGAATTGCGGCGGCTACCTTCTTCGCCATGCGGCTGCAAAAAGCGATCCTGCAGCCGATCCAGGCGCTTACGGCAGTTTCCAAGGAGCTCGGTGAAGGAAAGCTGGACCAGGTCGTTCCCGTGGAGTCGAGCGATGAGCTTGGCCAATTGGCCGATGCGTTCAACAAGATGGCAAGCAGGCTCAGGTCGTACCGACAGGCCACAAGCGATCAAATCCTTCAGGCGCGCCAGATGACCGACATCACACTCTCCGCCTTTCCCGATCCGATTCTGGCATTCTCTCCCGAAGGCCGCGTCACTTTCAACAATCCTGCGGCCAACCGGCTTCTGAGGAATCTTGCCGGGAACGGCGCCGGATTGCCTGCCTCAGTAATGGCGCATGTCGATCAGCTCTTCAAAGGGGCGCCCGATTATCTTCCCGAAAGCCTCGAAAAAGCCATCGTCGTCCGTGTCGACGATCAAGAGAAGTTCCTATTGCCGCGCGTGATCGGGATGCGAGACGAAGGCGACCGGCTGTTCGGCGCGGCGGTTGTCCTTCAGGATGTGACACGCTTCCGCCTGCTTGACGAAGTAAAATCCAACCTCGTCTCCACGGTCAGCCACGAGCTGAAAACGCCTTTGACCAGCGTTCGCATGGGTCTTCATTTGCTTCTCGAAGAACGTATCGGCCCGCTGAACGCAAAGCAGACAGAACTGCTGCTCGCCGCCCGAGAGGAATCGGAGCGCCTTCTGAGGATGATCAATGACCTCCTCGACATCGCAAAGCTGGAGTCGGGCCGCGCCGGTCTGCTCTACGAGAACGTCGAGCCGCGATTTCTGGTGCAAGGCACCGAAGAGGATATGGGCCAGATGGTCGAATCGCGCGGCATGCATCTCGCTCTTCACGTCGCGTCCGAGCTACCGCCAGTCTTTGTCGACGCCCGCCAGATCGGGCACGTCTTCTCCAATCTTATTTCCAACGCCGTAGCGCACTCTAAGCCGGGAGATGAAATCGTCGTCGCCGCAGAGCCCCAGGACGGAAACGTCAGATTCTCGGTTGCCGATCGCGGACCCGGCATCCCAGCCGAGTTTCAGTCGCGGCTTTTCGAGCGCTTCTTTCGGGTTCCTGGGTCGGATCCTCGTGGCGCCGGCCTGGGCCTTGCCATCGCCAGGGAGATCGTAACCGCTCACGGCGGAACAATCGGAGTGAGCAGCCAACCCGGTCAGGGAACGGAATTCTATTTCGTCCTGCCCGCGACTCACACCAGAATCTCGTGAAAGAGCGCATTCTCATTGTGGACGATGAGCGCAATGTGCGGCTGAACTACCGCGTTACGCTCGAAACTGAAGGCTTTGATGTCGTCGAAGCGCCGGACGGAACTGCGGCTCTCAGCGCGCTCGCCGAAACGAATTTTGACCTCGTGATTCTCGACATGCGCATGCCGGAGATGGGCGGACTGGACCTGCTAGAAACCATGCGCCAAAAGAGCATTCAGACGCCTGCTGTCATCATAACGGCCTACGGAGACATCCCCCATGCCGTACGTGCGATCAAGCTGGGCGCAATTGACTTTCTGGAAAAGCCTCTTACACCGGACGCCCTTCGCTCTACGGTAGCGGATATCCTGAGCCGGCATGCTAAGCCATCTCAGTCTTTGCCATCGGAGGATGACTTTGACGCCCATGTCAGACAAGCAAAGCGTCTCATCAACTTGTGCCACTTTAAAGAAGCTCGTGAGCAGATTGCGAAGGCTCTTGAAATTCGGACGGATTCCGAGGAAGCGTTCAATCTGGGTGGCGTCCTCTTTGAGATGCTCGAGGACTACGATAGCGCCAAGCGCTACTATGGCGAGGCCATACGGCTCAACAGGAACTACGAACCCGCACAGCAAAACATGCGCCGCATCTACGAGCTCTTTCACTTCGGCTCAAGCAAAGAGCCTTTCAACCTCGGAGAAAGCTAATGCGCCCGTTTTACTTTTTGTTCTATGTCTCGGCATCCGTTTGTAGCGGCGATGTCCCCATCGTCGCTTGTTTCGGGCATGAGGACATGGTCGGTACAGTTTTCCTAACCACACCTTAATATGGCTGACATCCTATACATCCTAACATCCATCGGCTTTTTCGCCATCATGATCGCCTTCATCTGGGGCTGCGAGAAAGTCTAACTCGATACTGTATATGGAAAACATCATCGTCGGACTCATTGCCCTGTGCCTGATCGTCTATCTCCTCGCGACTATCGTCCGTCCGGAAAAATTCTGATTTTCTCATCGATGACTATTTCAGGCTGGATTCAACTTGTAACCTTCGTGATCGCCCTCGTGGCGATTACGAAACCGATGGGCATTTACCTATGCAAAGTGCTCGACTCGGACGGAAGGACCGCCCTCGATCCCGTCATCAAGCCGATCGAACGTCTGGCATATTGGCTTACGGGCGTCGATCCCCACAAGGAGCAGGACTGGAAGCATTATACGCTCGCCATGCTTCTTTTCAGCGCGGTGGGATTGTTGTTCACGTACGCCATCCTGCGCCTCCAGGCCGTATTGCCATTCCAGCATTTGCTTAATCCGCAGAACCTCCCGGCCGTGGGCGAGCACCTTGCATTCAACACCGCGGCGAGCTTCACCACTAACACGAATTGGCAGAGCTACGGCGGTGAATCGACCATGAGTTATCTTTCTCAGATGGTCGCGCTAGCGTTTCACAACTGGGTCTCGGCGGCCACCGGCATCGCCATCGCGGCAGCCCTCGTGCGCGGCATTGCTCGGCACACTGCTCATACAATCGGCAACTTCTGGACCGATCTCACGCGCGTCTCCCTCTATCTGCTGCTTCCGATCTGCCTGATTTATTCGATCTTTCTTATGTCGCAGGGGATGATCCAGAATTTCAAGCCCTACACCTCGGCATCGCTCGTTGAGCCATTCGCGGTGCAAGTGCCAAAGGTTGATGACAATGGCCAACCCGTCAACGGGCCGGACGGTAATCCCGTCATGGTGGATCAGAAGGTCGATACTCAGAGTATTGTGCAGGGGCCGATGGCCTCGCAGATAGCGATCAAGATGCTCGGCACGAACGGCGGCGGCTACGTTAACGCCAATGCAGCGCATCCTTTCGAAAACCCGACGCCGCTCTCAAACTTCCTGCAGATTCTTTCCATCTTTGCGATCCCCAGTGGCCTGACGTGGTACCTTGGTCGCATGGTCAAGAACCAGGGCCACGGTTGGGCGGTCTGGGCGGCAATGTTCGTTATCTTTCTCGCGGGCGTGATTGTCTGCTGGCACTTTGAAGCGGCGGGCAATCCGAACTTTGCAAAGCTCGGGGTCGATCCTGCCGATGGCAACATGGAGGGCAAGGAAGTGCGCTTTGGCATTTTCAACTCTGCGCTCTTTGCCACCGTTACGACCGATGCCTCGTGCGGCGCAGTTAATTCGATGCACGATTCCTTCACACCATTGGGGGGATTGATTCCGCTGCTGAATATCCAACTCGGCGAGGTCATCTTTGGCGGCGTCGGCGCAGGACTCTACGGAATGCTCGTCTATGTGGTGATTGCGGTCTTCATCGCCGGCCTCATGGTCGGACGCACTCCGGAATTTCTCGGAAAGAAGATCGAGCCTTATGACGTGAAAATGGCGTCCTTCGTAATTCTCATCCTCGCGTTTTCACTGCTTGGTTTCGCTGCGTGGGCCTCAATTAGCAAATGGGGACCTATCGGCGCTGATGGCACTTTGAGCGACGGAACAAACAACAGTGGCCCGCACGGATTTGCCGAGATCCTCTACGCCTACAGTTCCGCCACCGGCAACAATGGCAGCGCATTTGCGGGCCTCACCGCCAATACGCCTTGGTACAACACAACGCTTGGCCTCGCCATGCTCTTCGGCCGCTTTGCCATGATCGTTCCGATTCTCGCGCTGGCCGGATCCCTCGGTCGCAAGAAGCTTATTCCGGCCGGACCGGGCACCTTCCCAGTCTCTGGTCCACTCTTTACGACTCTGCTTGTGGGTACGGTGCTTCTTGTCGGCGCTTTGACTTATGTTCCCGCTCTCGTGCTCGGGCCGATCGTCGAACACTTCCTCATGTACGGAGGAAAGCTCTTCTAAGTCCATCAATCATCAAACTTTAACCAATCGATGGCCGCTAAAACTCACTTCATCTTCGATCCGGCGATTGTCATTCCGGCGATTGCAGAATCCTTTAGGAAGCTTAATCCGCTGACAATGCTCAGGAACCCGGTGATGTTCGTCACCGAGGTGAGCGCTATCATTACGAGCGTTCTTATGTTCGTGGGAGGCCAGGCCGCGCCGTTCGGTTTTCTTTTGCAAATCACACTCTGGCTCTGGTTCACGGTGCTTTTCGCCAACTTTGCCGAGGCGATGGCGGAGGGTCGAGGGAAAGCACAGGCCGACTCGCTGCGGAAGGCCCGCACACAAACATTCGCGAATCGCATCAAGGGAGACGCAATCGAGAAAGTGGCGTCAGAGCAATTGCGCAAGGGAGATCTCGTTGTTGTTAAGGCAGGCGAGGTCATCCCGGGTGACGGCGAGATCATCGAAGGTGCCGCGACAGTCGATGAATCGGCCATTACCGGCGAGTCCGCTCCTGTCGTGCGTGAGGCCGGTGGCGACCGCAGCGCAGTGACCGGCGGTACGCGCGTATTATCCGACGTGATCAAAGTTCGGATCACCTCAAATCCTGGCGAAACCTTTTTGGATCGTATGATCGGCCTGGTCGAGGGCGCAAAGCGGCAAAAGACGCCAAACGAGATTGCGCTGACCATTCTGCTCTCCGCGCTTACGATCATCTTCCTTGTCGTACTCATCTCGCTGAAAGCGTTCGGCTCTTTCAGCGGCGTTGATTTCTCGATCACTGTGCTCGTTGCCTTGCTCGTTTGCCTTATCCCGACCACGATTGGCGGACTGCTTAGCGCCATCGGCATCGCCGGAATTGACCGCCTCGTACAAAAGAACGTGCTCGCGATGAGCGGGCGTGCAGTCGAGGCGGCTGGCGATGTGGACGTGCTCCTGCTGGACAAGACCGGCACGATCACGCTGGGCAACCGCCAGGCTACCGCGTTTCTGCCTGCACCGGGCGTGACACCGGATGAGATAGCCGGAGCGGCTCAGCTCGCTTCGTTGGCAGACGAAACTCCCGAAGGACGCAGCATCGTTGTCCTGGCGAAAGAAAAATTCGGGCTGCGCGGACGCGCGATCCACGAAATGCCGCACGCGAAGTTCGTCGCCTTCACCGCGCAAACCCGCATGAGTGGTCTCGATCTCAATGGCATCAGCTATCGCAAAGGCTCCGTCGAAGCGATCCGCCAATACGTCGGCGGGAAGCTCCCTGAAGCCGTTGAGAGCGACGCGAGGAATATTTCTGAAATGGGAGCCACACCGCTCGTGGTCGCAACTCATGAGAAGGTGCTCGGCACTATCCAGCTCAAGGACATCGTCAAAGGCGGCCTCGCCGATCGGTTCGAGCGGTTCCGTGCGATGGGTATCCGCACGGTCATGATCACAGGCGACAATCCGCTCACCGCTGCCGCGATCGCAAAGGAGGCAGGCGTTGACGACTTCCTCGCCGAAGCCAAGCCAGAGCAAAAGCTCGCACTTATCCGCAAGGAGCAA
>DATDAX010000353.1:0-2824 GCA_036525175.1 Terrimicrobiaceae bacterium
GGCGGCATCATCGTCGGAGGCACCTTCACACAGGCCGGACAGACGGAAGCATTGAATCTTGCACGCTACACTTCGAGCGGCGAGGTTGATGGAACTTTTGGGGGCGAATTCGACGGGGACCCCGGCGCGAACGGAAGTGTCTACGCTCTCGCCGTGCAACCGGACGGCAAGATCGTTGCTGGGGGCAATTTCAGCGAAGTCTTCGGTCAGCCGCGGCGCAGCATTGCGCGGCTGAATGCTGATGGCACGCCGGACTCGCCGGTAACAGCCGAGAATGCACTTTCCGGGGCAGTCAGAGCGGCTGCGGCTGGCTCTGATGCATCATTCGTTGCCGGAGGGCAGTTTACGTTCCCGAACCAGAGCGCGCGCAACGTCCTGAGGGTGCCCGCGCGATAGCGTTCATCCGGACTTTCTACTGCGCTTCAATTATCAGGGCGGTCGTGTTATCGCGTCCAGCCTGCACCACAGCCTGGCGAACGAGGCGTTCGGCGGGATTCGATGCGGTTCCGAACGGTCTCGATGTGGACAGAATATCGAGGATTTGAGAGTCAAAGAGGCCATCGACGAGACCGTCGGTGCAAAGCAGGAAGAGGTCGCCAGGTTCGCATGCCACGGCCCCAACCTGCGGGTCGACAAATTGATGCCCGGCGCCGAGCGCTCGCTGCAACGCGTTGCGGCTCGGGTGCTGGCGGGCTTCCCATTCGCTAATCTTTGCGTTGCGAAAGAGCCAACCAACGTAGGTATCGTCGTGGCTGACCTGCCTGATTCCTCCCTCATGCTTCGGGAGGTAGTAGATTCGACTGTCTCCGATATGACCAAAATACATCCAGCCTGGCGTGAACCAGCACATGCTCAGGGTAGCTCCCATCCCCGAACAGTCGGGGTCGGTGGAGCCCAAATACATTAGAGCCTTGTGAATCTCCTCGAAAAGCTCATCGAGGACGTCTTCGAAATCGGTTGGGAGGCCGGCTGCGGATCGCTTGAAAGCTTGCGGAAGAAGCCTTGTGATTTTGTCGACTGCGATCCGGCTGGCAAACTCTCCCGCCATCGCTCCCCCCATACCATCGCTCACCGCGAAGACAAAATCGGCGTTCTCGGAAGGAGCGTGGCCAAACTTTCCAAGGTAGCGCAACTCAAGGGCATCGAACTGAAGGCAGAGGAACGAATCCTCATTATTGGAGCGAACCTTGCCCCTGTCCGTCAATCCGAACCACTGAAGATGAGCCGGTACTATGCGTTGTCGGTCCATGATCCGGTTCTTCGAAACCTGGAAGAATCGTTGAAAACTCGAAGTCTATCAAGCAGAAGCGGCCATCGGACTGGCGATAAGTGACGTTGCGCAGTTCTGCGTCGTCGTGCCGGACCCCGTAGGGTTCGAGTTCCGCGAAAAGTTCCCGGGCGCGTTCGTCATCGAGATGCTCGACGCGATTCCCGCAGTTGGTTGTTACGATCTTGAGTTCCTCAGGATGGACTTCCAGAAGCCGAGGCACAAACGGACATCCGCGGCTTTCCAGGTAGCGAAGAACGCGCACTTCATTGGCAAAGCGTTCGTCGGCTTTTGGGCCCCGAAACGTCTTGTGCACTCGGCCATCGTAGCCGATGCGGACCTTTGCCCTCAGAGTGTCCTTGATGTGGTTCATGCTTGGGAAACATGGCCCACGAGGAGGTTCAAGCAAGCTTCGAAGCGAAAGTCACCAAGTGTGCGCACGGCGCTATCGGAGGAGTTGCGCGAAGGGGACTAGTATCTAGGTTGTGAGCGTGCGCGGGTCGGCTAGGGTCTTCAACATCATTTCATTGGAAGGTGGCATAATTCCTGCTTTTGTGTCCGACACGCCTGGATGGGGTAGGAGGACGAAAGAAATCAACAGCACGCGGTAGAAAGCAGGCGAATCCGCTCAAAATTAGACACTCAACCAAAGACAATATGGCGAAGTACAAACTGGAATACATTTGGCTCGATGGCTACGAGCCCATTGCCAACATTCGAGGAAAGACTCTGATCAAGGAATACGACAGCTTTCCGACGTTGGAGCAGGTCCCAAACTGGGGGTTCGATGGCAGTTCGACGAAGCAGGCCGAGGGCCGCACCTCAGATTGCGTTCTCAAGCCCGTTGGGGTTTATCCCGATGCGACCAAGACGAACGCCGCCATCGTGATGTCCGAGGTCTTGTTGCCTGATGGCTCGCCGCATCTAACCAATTCGCGCGCGACGATCATTGATGACCCGGACACGTGGTTCGGGTTTGAGCAGGAGTATTTTCTTTACAAGGATGGCCGCCCGCTCGGCTTCCCGAAAGAGGGATTTCCTCCTCCGCAGGGAAAGTATTACACCGGCGTAGGGTATAACGCCGTAGGCGACGTCGCTCGTGAAATTGTCGATAAGCATCTCGATCTGTGTTTGTACGCGGGGGTCAACCACGAGGGAATCAATGCGGAGGTTGCCAAGGGACAGTGGGAGTTCCAGATTTTTGGCAAGGGTTCCAAGAAGGCTGCTGACGATGTTTGGGTTGCGCGCTATCTCATGGCGCGTCTTGGTGAGACGTATGGCGTGGACCTTGAACTCCATTGCAAGCCCATTAGTGGCGATTGGAATGGCTCCGGAATGCATGCGAACTTCTCCACCAAGTACATGCGCGAGGTGGGCGGCAAGGAGTATTTCGAGAAGCTCATGGCTGCGTTTGAGAAATACCGCAACGAGCACATCGCCGTATATGGGCCGGACAACCATCTGCGTCTGACGGGTCTGCATGAGACGCAATCAATCGACAAGTTCAACTATGGTGTGGGAAATCGAGGCGCTTCCGTCCGTATTCCCCACAGCTTC
>DATDAX010000354.1:0-3064 GCA_036525175.1 Terrimicrobiaceae bacterium
GCCTCATTGACCAGCCAGATTTTCCAGCGCAGCCCTGGAAGCTTGGCGATTTCAGCCGCGATCGCGTCAAACCCACGCTCAAATTCTTCCCGGCTTACCGTGAACTTGTAGTTGATCTGTAGAAGCTGTGGCATGCTCGTACTCTCCACGCAAAGCGGTTTTGCGACAAGGATTCATTGTCCGATTCTAAGATACCGTCACCACGGGATAGGTTTCCTGTCACGGAGGAATTTTCCGGTGAGGTTCTTTGGAGCGTCGCTCGCAAGCCAGACGATGGTATCAGCCCCCTGCTCGACCGAGCGCGTGGCGTTGGCTCCACCCATGTCCGTTCGCACCCAGCCGGGACATACGGAATTGATCGAAAGGTCTGGTAGGGCCGCCGCGAAGAGACAGGTCACCGCGTTGAGCGCGGTCTTGGAGAGACAATAGGCGGGAGCCCAGGTGTCCATGCCGTCGTTAAGCTGCCCGCCGCCGCTCGAGACATTGATGACACGCGGCGCGTTGCTTCTGGACAGCAATGGCAGGAACGCTTGCGTCACAAGCAACGGCCCGAGCGTGTTCGTCTGAAGGGTGTCGTTCACCGTTTGGGCGTCGACCTGAGCAATTGCCGAATCCCTGTCGAGGAGTACACCCGCGTTGTTGACGAGCACGTCAAGATGGTCCGCAATCTCGGAAATCGCGTGCACGGCATCCACGATGCTTTGCGCATCCGAGATGTCGAGCCGAACGAAGGTTGCGATTGCACCGCCGTCCTTCAGGGCCTGTGCCGCATCGCGTCCTTTCTGCGAGCCGCGCGCTCCAATAAAGACATGGAACCCCTTTCCGCCAAGCTGCCGCGCGACTTCGTAACCGATTCCCTTGTTTGCTCCGGTGACCAGCGCCGTTTTCATTTTGGGAACCTAAATCGCGGCAAACGATGTGCAACTCCCACCCATCCAACTGGCTTAGAGGAAGCGCATACGAACGTCCTGCCAGCTATTGAGCCGCGGATAACGCGTCTCAAACACATTGTGGGGAGCGCTAAACAAGAGCCCCTGCCCAGAAAAGCGCTCAAAGTGGCGGGCATTGTCGTCGATCAAAAAGTCGGCGGCTATTATGCTCTTGTCCCCGCAGAAAACGATATGGCTGTCAGGGAAGAACGGAAAGTGATCTTTGATCCATTCATACTTTGCGGCGAACGACGTCGGGAATTCCATTGCCGCGGTCGTGATGAAAATTTCGTAGTGGTCAAGCAGGAGTGGAAGGACATCCTTGCTTCCTGGCATTACGGGAATATCCCTAAAGAAATCTTTCGCCCGCGGATACTCGCGCACGCGTTCGCTGCGATCAGCGCGCACCGCCTCATAGATTTTCTTACCCTCGAGATCCCGCTTAGTGAGGCTGTCGCCATGCTCAAGATTGTACATTGCGAGGTGCTTGGCCAGTGTGTCAGCCAGGACTTCATCCATATCAATCGCTATGCGAGTGCTCATGAATGTCGTATTGCGCTGCGCGTCACCGCTTTTGCTCCCCAAGCGTTGCGGCGAAGTCTTCGATAGCTCTCGCCGAATCGCGTGCGTGAGCCACGGGGTCCGCTTCCTTAGACGCGACCTCGACGAGCGTTGCCCCGGGGATCCCATCGGCGAGGCGCCTGCCGTACTCCATGGGATGCAGGGCATCCCTGCTATTGACGATCACGAGCGTAGGCGCAGTCACCTGGCACCACGCCTCCGGTGTTGGACAAGGGGTATCGGCGGGCAGACTTTCCAACAATGCGATCATCCCTTCGAGGTCGGGTCTCTCGAGTTGTCGCATGATGGAAGCCGCATTGTCGCGGCTGATCCTCTGGATCCGTTCGAACTCCGGGTCGGTCGGAAGCCACTCTTTCGTAGCCTCCCGGCCGCCTTGCTTGAGATGCCGGTGGATTCGCACCAGAATTTCCAGGTTCGCAGGGTAGCCGGTATCGAGCCAGGCCGGACGGGACAAAACCAGTCCTGCCACGCGCGCCGGATATCGAATGGCAAAATTGAGTGCGACGCCGGCTCCCATCGAAATTCCGCCAACGACAACCCGGTGGAATCCAAGCGCGTCCAGGATGACCCGGAGATCGTCGGCAAACACCGAAAATCTGAGGTCTTCGGGCGACCCAATCGGCTCCGTGCGGCCGTGGCCGCGGCAATCAAAGGAGAGGGTGCGCAGTGACGCGGAGTTACCAAGGATGCCTTCCGGCTGCGAAACGTCGCCGCCGAGGCCATGCTGAAATACGACGAGCGGACCGCTTGAGCCGCTCAGCTCGTAGTAGAAGCGAATGCCATGGGACTCAATGAAGGGCATCGACGGTTATCTCCCGAAGCTTTGCTCGCGCGAAGCGAGTAGATTCAAGCGCCTCGTTCTCCTCGAATCCGTGCATGATTACCGGACCTTCAAAGCCGACTGCACGCAGCAGGCCGAAGAAGGTGTCAAAATCAACGATGCCTCGACCCAGCGCGCAGGTCTGATCATCGTCTCCACGATCCTTTGCGTGGGCAATGCCGAGATCGTCCCCCAGCAGATCAAAGGCTTCATCCAGCACGTCGCGCTGCAGGCGGCCCACCTGCAAAAGGTTGGCAGGATCAAGGATGATCTTGAGGTGATTGTCCGCCTGCAAGCTTTCGCTCAACGCATACGCTCGACGCGCGTCGGAAACGACGTTGCCCGGCTCAGGCTCGATCGCAAGTGCGACGCCTGTCCGCGCCGAAATTTCCATCGCCTCGTCCATCGTTTCGAGCAGATCGGTCCACGCCTGCTGCGACCGGTTCTCCGGGTGTGCCCGCCACATGTTCTCCGTGTCCCGGGAGCCGGTGCACAGCGTCACCATCGGCACTTGCAGGTGTGCGGCAGCCTCCGCGACAACCCGCAACCGCCGCAAGCCCTTCCGGCGAATCATGCTGTCCGGATGGGCCATATTGAAGGTCGCGCTCAACGCCGCGAGTCTGACGCCCGTTTCGCGCGAGGCCGCGGCGATGGAATCGAGGATCGGCGACGGAACCTCTTCAGGCATGCTGGGCAACCCGGCGCTCTCGAAATTGAACTGCACACATCGCAG
>DATDAX010000355.1:0-3989 GCA_036525175.1 Terrimicrobiaceae bacterium
GGCGAGTTCGTTGTGCGCGTTGTTAAAATCGGCGCGCGCAGAGTCGACCCGGGCGACAAAATTTGTCTCGTCAAGACGCCCCAGCAGTTCGCCGAATTTGAAAACCATCCCCTGTGTGGCGGGAAACTCGATCAGCCGCCCAGGGACATCGAACGACATATTGGACGTGTCGGCGGCGGCCACCTCGCCGGGGAAACGCCGGAAAGGCGTTTCACTTGTCGTGCCAAGAACAATCGTCTGCACGGGCGGAATAGCGGGTTCCAGTTTTTCGTCTGGAGAACATCCAGCTACCCAAGCCAGGACCGCCAGCAGCCCGATCCCACAAAGAGGAATCCGCAAGGAAATATTGTGATGCATGCCTGAAAAATTTCGCAGAGCTTCGTAGAATCCTGAAGACACCGCCAGAAGATTATCTCTTCCCGCGGCCCTGATTTTTCTCGTTTTGACGTGCGGCGCGACGAAACAAGGCCGGGCATGAAGACTGGCGCCGCGACCCACACCATCAAACTGGATGTTCATTCGGTCGAACGGTTGCTGGACGCAGACGGTTCCCCCCTTCTCTGTCCGCGCATCCATCCTGACGCAGCGCGAAGTATTTTTCACGACGCGGAAGGGCGACACTCGAACGGCGGTTTCCAAGTCGCAATCCGGGTTCCTCCACAGGACCTCCCGCGCGGGTCCGAAGTCGAGACGGCGATCCACGCGCACTTCGCGGCGGAAACGGCAGATGCGGGCTATGAGCTTCGCGAAACCCTGTGGAGAGGCGGCTATAGTCTGCTGTTGGCTCTGCTCGTCGTCGCCAGCTTGGTTATGTTTGCAGAGTGGCTGCAGGTCCTCGGCCATGGACGCCTTTACAAGTATTTAGGCGAGAGCCTGATCATCATAGGTTGGGTCACCCTTTGGACTCCCATTGAGCTGCTGATGTTCGACCATTTTCCCATTCGTCGCAGACGCGACCTCGCGCGCACTGGCTCGTTCCCGGGTCGTCCTTGAGACGCGATAGAGAAACTGGCTGGCAGGATTCCCCGATCTTTGAAAGAGTTCTCAACCTCCGGACATCGCATGAACGCTAACCTCGTCATCGCTCGTGTCTCCTGCGCGGGCGCAATGCTCGTTATCAATGCCACGAATGGGAGTCGCTCGTACGCTCACGTTCGAGGTCTTTTCCGGAACGCTGGCCATGACCAACGTGGGCCACTTCTCCGCAACCAGTATGACAATCTGCCGCTTTCAATCCTGCGGGGTCTGCAACCTTTAGTCACCACAGCATGACTGCTCCAAAACCTATGAAGATCTTGGTTTCAGACTTCGACGGAACTCTGACGCGAAATGACTTTTTCGACTTGGTCCGGAAACGCTGGCCATTCCCAAAGGAGGACGACCCTTGGGAAAAATACGTCGCGGGCAAGATCACCCATTTTGAGGCTTTGGCCGAAATCTTTCGCAGCATTCGAACGAGCGAATCATCCCTGCTCGAAATGGCAGATTCCATGCAACTCGAGACAAGTCTCGCGGAGTCCGTTCAGGCCTTGCAGAATTGTGGCTGGGAGCTCGTGATCGCCTCCGCTGGATGCGACTGGTACATTAATTACCTCCTGCAGAAGGCAGGCGTCTCGATAGCGCTTCATGCCAGTCCGGGAGTATTCGATCCCGAACACGGCCTGCAAATGTCGCTCCCGACGCAGTCGCCTTTCTTCGTCTCCTCAACAGGGATCGACAAGTCTGCTATCGTGCGCGATGCGCTCAATCGGTCGAATCGTGTGGCCTTTGCCGGCGATGGCCGGCCGGATCTCAAGCCCGCCTTGCTCGTGCGTCCTGAGTTGCGCTTCGCCAGAGGATGGCTAGCGGAAGCCTTAAGCGAACGTGGCGAGGGGTATCATCCGTTCGAGCGCTGGTCGCAAATTGCGGATCAACTGCAGAACGAACAGTGCTGAGCCCTAAGCAGACTGCCATCCCGACTTTCGTGCGGGTAAAGCCCGGAGCGTTGGATCGAATGGGCATCTACGCCGAGCGTTGCGGCTTCACACGCGCCGTTCTGTTCTTTAGCCACGGACTCGATGACCAACTCTTGCAGCGTCTGACCGCCTCGCTGGACTCCCGGAACATTCAGATCTTGAGGGCGACGCCGGTCGACTCCATCAGCTTTGAAGACACAACCGAGTCGTTCCACCGATCGCCGGCGAACGCTGATGCCATTATCGGATTCGGCGGAGGCAAAGCGTTGGATGTCGCCAAATACATCGCGTTTCTCTCAGGTATTCCCTACATTTCCATTCCAACGTCGCTCTCAAACGATGGCTTCTGCAGCCCGCAATCGAGCCTCACCGTTGCCGATCGTCGTCGTCCGCTTCCTTCGGCGATGCCATTCGGCGTCATCCTTGATACCGGCGTTTGTTTGAACGCTCCTGAAATTCTTTGGTATTCGGGCGTCGGAGATCTGGCCTCGAAATTCACGGCCGTCGCGGACTGGAAACTGGCCTTTCATGCCATGGGAACGGCGGTCGATGATTTTGCGGCTCTTCTTTCGGACGCCAGCGTCTATCAATTCCTCGCCCGGCCCGAACGGGACATTGAGGGAATGAAGCTGCTCGGCACCGCACTACTCTTGAATGGCATTTCCATGTCCATTTGTGGCTCCTCTCGTCCGGCCAGTGGCAGCGAGCACCTCATTTCGCATGCCCTCGACAGAATCAGCAAGCGACCCCGACTTCACGGCCTTCAAGTCGGCGTCGCCACCTATCTCGTCAGTCTGCTCCAGGATCAAAACTCTGAACGTATCGCAGACCTCTTCAGCACAACCGGATTCTGGCGGGTCATTGCACGCGATCCCTTTCATCGCGCCGAATGGCTCGACGCAAGCCGTCTCGCACCTTCGATCAAATCGGACTTCTACACCATCCTGTCCTCCCGAGATTGCCTGCCCGAGATTGCAGACGCACTCAATTCAAACCCTCATTTGCGACAGTGCTTCCTGGATTGAAACCCTAATAGCAAGGAGGTAAACTGCATCGACGCGAAAAGTTGATCAGGGTTTCTAAGTCGGCTACAAGCAATTACTCTGCAGCGATCTCATTCTTGAATCTGCGGGGCTGCTTGATTCCAAGCTGGTCCAGCAGCCAACGGAATGCCTTGAACCCAACAATGAAGACACCTTGTCCAGGCGGATGGAAGAGATAGTTACCCGAGTAAATTTCAAGGCCGCAGCCCTCAAAGTCGTACGAATACCGAAAAGACGACACGTTCATAGGGCTGTCCGTGCTGGAAACGTAGCAGTCGATGTCGCGGTCGCGAAGAAGCTTGATGATTCGATCCAACTCTTCGTGTCCGCCACGGTAACCGTCGTACTCGTAAAGGGAGCTCTTGGAGCCTATGATCGAAAATCGGGGGGTCTTGGCGTCGCGATCGGCGACCCTGCAGAACCAGTCGCTCCATTTCTCGGAGACAGGTTCTTGAGTCATCTTTGCGATTTGTGCTCTTCAACCCAACCGCAGGGATTGAAAGTCGAATCCTCGATAACAATTTCGGCGTGGGTTTCAATGAATACTTCCTCAGATGGTCGATGGAGTTGGACGCGTCATCTCGGGTAACTTCGGGTGAGGTCATCGACGGAAGCCGCGCCGCAAGGCACGTTGATGAGGCGGGGCAGATGTAGCTCGCCGAATGTACTGGCCCTACTCAAGCCGCGAAGAATGTCGTTCTGCTTGGCGACCCTCAGCAATTGGAGCAGCCCGTCAAGGGAAGCCACCCCGATGGCGCCGCCGTTTCGGCGCTTGAACACTTGCTCGTAGGGAAGAAAACGATCTCCCCTGAGAAGGGCTTGTTCCTGGAAAAGACGTGGCGCCTGCACCCGAAGCTCTGTGACTTCACTTCGGAGGTTTTCTACGAGGGACGGCTGCGTCCGCGCGAAGGACTCGAGAATCAAAAGATCGAAGGGCACGCGTGGTTGGGTGAATCGGGCCTCTGGTTCGTTCCTGTCCATCACGAAGGCA
>DATDAX010000356.1:0-15159 GCA_036525175.1 Terrimicrobiaceae bacterium
TCTCTGAGCTCGCTGTTTGGGTTCAATCGAGCTGATCGGATCACCATCCTGTTCTGCGGCTCAAAGAAGAGCCTGGCCAGCGGAGTGCCGATTGCCAACGTGCTGTTCACGGGAAGCATTGTTGGTCCGATGATTCTGCCCTTGATGCTCTTCCACCAGATTCAACTGATGGTGTGCGCAGCGCTCGCTCAACGCTGGGCGGCGCTTCGATCATTCCCGCATGAGGATGCCGTCGGCGAACGCTAGTCGCGATCTGCATCTGCGGGACATTAGACGATTGAGGCAACTTGTCGCGAAGATTGCTGGGAGATAAGATGTTCATATGCAACGTCCCCCACGAAAAGGCTGGTTTAGAAGACACGCGAAGGCATGGGCCGCCGCGTGGGCAGTAGTTCTTGTTGGGGTACTGCTTTGCATCCTCTTCATCCGTCGTGACACGGTCGAGTACTACCTCGACCACAAGTTTACAGTGAGCGATCCCGAGTTCTTTCCTTCGGCGCACGCGCTCGCGGATCCCTTGCCGGTTCCTGGCAACAAGATTGAGCTTCTGCACAATGGGAAAATGATTTTTCCCTCGATGCTCGAGGCGATTCGCGGCGCGCGAGAAAGCATCAACTTCGAAGCCTTTTTGTTTCATTCCGGGAAAGTTGCGACGCAGTTTCGGGATGCGCTGGCGGAGCGGGCCCGGGCGGGCGTGCGCGTGAGGATCTTGCTGGACGGCATGGGTTCGAGCACTGCGCTTGAGGACAGTGACATTGACCGACTTGAGGAAGCCGGGTGCACCTTTGCCTATTATCACCCGGTGAGGTCGTGGCGCATCGACCGTGTGAATCGGCGCACGCACCGGCGCGTTCTCGTTGTTGACGGCCGCATCGGCTTCACAGGTGGGGTGGGATTCTCCGACGAATGGCTGGGCGATGCGGATGCGCCGGAGCATTGGCGCGAGGTTCATGCGCGGCTGGAAGGCCCAATTGTGGGAAAGCTGCAGGCGGCCTTCCAGGAGCACTGGTTCAAGGAGGTGGGTGAAACGTTGAGCGGAAGCGGTGAGTTCCCCGAACTGTCTCCGGCAGGGAACCTCCGCGCACAAGTTGTAGCCAGCCACTCGTTTTCGGCGGCGCCACTGTCCCTGGTGCAGGCGGTGGCGTTCTCCGCGGCGGAGGAGTCTATCTATATCACAAACGCATACTGCGCTCCCAGCGGAAGCCAAACGCGTTCGTTGGTTGCTGCCGTGAAGCGCGGCGTCGACGTGCGGCTGCTGCTCCCCGGCAAACATAATGACCAGCCTGCGACGAAGGCCGCCGGGCGAACCGCCTACGGCGAGCTTCTCAGGGGCGGCGTAAAGATTTATGAATACCAGCCTACGATGATTCACTCCAAGACCATGGTCATCGATGGCATATTTTCCGTTCTCGGTTCTTCAAATTTTGACGCGCGATCCGCGCAGATCAATGAGGAACTCGATATTACCGTTTATGACGAAGCCTTCGGGCGCGAGATGCAGACTGTGTTCGAACGCGATCTTCTGCGTTCAAAGAGCTACACGCTGGAGGATTTTGAAAAGCGTTCACTCTGGGATCGATTCACCGAATGGTTGATGCTTCCCTTCCATTCGCAAATATGACCAGAGGCGGATAACCCGACTCATCGGATCCCCTAGCGGCATTGCCGGCGTGCTCGTGTCAGCCCGATCGGATGGTTGCAATGGGCGATGGATTAGAACGACGGTCTATGAAACCAACGAAGAAAACTGCGAAAGGAGAACGAAAGGCAGAGGCGCTCATCCTCATAGACGTTATTAACGATTTCGACTTTCCGCGCGCGAAGGCGCTCTTGCGTCGTGCGCTGCCCGCCGCCCAACGGATTGCCGCGCTGAAGAAACGGGCGAAGCGTGGGGGCATCCCTGTCATTTACGCGAACGATAATTTCGGGCGGTGGCGTTCGGACTTTCGCCAACAGATCGAACATTGCCTGGCGGAAGGCCGGCAGGGCAGAAAGATCGTCGAGCTTCTCAAGCCCGAGCACGATGATTACTTTGTCCTGAAGCCGATGCACTCCGCATTCTTTTCCACGACGCTGGAGGTCCTCCTCGAGCGGCTTCACGTCCATCGTGTGATTCTCACGGGGTTTGCCGCGGACATTTGCGTGTTGTATACGGCGAATGACGCGTACATGCGGGATCTTGAGGTGAGTGTTCCCTCAGATTGCGTCGCCTCAGAAACGATTCGGCAGTATCGATTCGCGCTCGACCACATGGCTCAGCGACTCAGGGCTGACACAAGGACGTCTGACAGGGTTCGATTTCACTGACGTGAGACATCGCCCTCGGGAGAGATGTCCCTAAGGCTGCCCGCGTGCGTCGGATTCCTTGAAGCTGAGAAAAATCTGTGTTCCATCCGGGGACTTCATACACACGACGGCAAGCGTTTTAGCTTCGCTTTCCTTGCGTCCGGAAAGAACTGTCACCTTGCCGGTTTCGAGGGTTGTTGAATTCTCGCTTATTTCGTATCCCTCCCGGTTCAGGAATTCCCGATAATACTGCGCAACTTGTTGAGGGTCATCTTTAGAGGTGCTTCCCAATGATCCGCTTCTTCCTTGGGCGGCTTCAACCCAGAAGGCTACCTGAGGTGCGGTCGCGCCCGGATATGCCGCGGCATTGACCCAACTCGGAACCTTTGAGGCTGCCTCTGGCCCGGTCACGTACGAAAAGGAGTCCTCTGAGCGTTTCATCGTCACATTGGCGGAGCCGCCGCCACTCGGGTCGGCTTCGATCCGAAATTCGCCGTCCTCGCTGGTAACGGAAAACCTGCCTTGCGCAAGGTCGGCATAGGTGACGGTGGCGAGTTTCCCTGTTTCCTTGATCCGGATTGTCATGGTGCCGGCTTGCTCGTCAGTACTTACCAATTCCACTTCGGGATTTACTCGGACGAAGAGTTCCGCCGCGGCCTTGGCGGGATTTTTCTCCGCTTTGCGCGCGTATTCGACGGCCTTGCTGCCGAAGAACACGAAGGCGATCACGATTACGACGAATGCGACGACAAGAATCCCGCCGCATCCGATCCCGAGCCAGGCTAATACTGACGATCCCTTTTTGGAACCGGGCAGCGGTGGAGGCGAACTCTCGGGCATTGCCTTAGACTATCGATGGCCGTCTCATTGGACGAGCGAAAAGCCTGCGAGCATTGCGCCATTTACTTTCGGATTAGAACTGGAGTGGAAGGGGGACGCGGCGATACAATCCGGCATGAATCTCCATCTCGAAGACAAGGTCGCGCTAGTCACCGGATCGACAGCCGGAATCGGTTTTGCCATTGCGGCAGGACTCGCGGCGGAAGGTGCACGCGTGATCGTCAACGGCCGCTCGGAGAAGCGTGTTCAGGAAGCGGTGACGGCCATTGCCGAGCAGCATCCCAAAGCCAGGCTGGAACCGCTTGCGGCCGACCTTGCGACTGCCCAAGCGGCAGAGCAAACCATCGCTCGGTTTCCCTCGGTGGACATTTTGGTCAATAACCTCGGCGTTTATGGGCCCAAACCTTTTGAAGATCTTGGCGATGAGGATTGGCTGAAGATAATCGAGACAAATTTTCTCAGCGGGGTGCGTCTTTCGCGGCATTACTTGCCAAGAATGAAGAAAGCGAACTGGGGACGCATTCTCTTCATTTCGAGCGAGTCCGCGGTGAATATACCGGCAGAAATGATTCACTATGGGGTGACAAAGACCATGCAAGTCGCACTCGCGCGAGGGCTCGCGGAGACCACGGCTGGCTCGAGCGTGACGGTCAATTCGGTGCTTGCCGGTCCGACGCGCTCGGAAGGAGTCGAACAGTTCATCCAGGATATGGCGACGCAGCAAGGCAAGTCGCCGGACATTGTGGAGAAAGAATTCTTCGAGTCCGTTCGTCCGAGTTCCCTCATCAAGCGATTCGCATCGATCGAAGAGGTCGCGTCGATGGTCGTCTTTCTGGCGAGCCCGCTGGCTGCCGCGACGAATGGAGCCGCCGTACGCGTCGAGGGCGGTCTGGTGCGATCGATTTTGTAGGTTACACCGCTGGCGGCGCCGTCGGCGCCAAATTTGGCATGTCCGTCGCGATCCATTCACGGACCGGCCTGCCTTCTTCGATATGATCTTTGAGGATGCGCCGGAGTTTGTGCGCATCGAGGCTTCCGTACCAGATTCCGTCCGGATAGACGACAAGCCAGGGGCCAGCCTTACAGACGCGCAGGCAGGCCGCCTTCGTGCGAAGTACGGGCACGGTGAGCTTGCGCGCTTCCGCTTTGAGGATCGCCCAAAGCGCGTCGCCCGCAGTCGGATCACAACAATCCGGCCCCACGCAGAGGAACAGGTGCCGGGTAGCACTTGTGATCTCCTCGAGCGGCATTTTCGCATCGAAAGGATAGTCGCCCAACTCACTCATTGGAGACGGATCGGCGATCGATTGCCCCGGCGCAAGCTAGCTTTCCGCAGCCGGTTTCATCAACGCCGGCATTCAATTCATGATCGCGGAGACCACCTCGCCCGTCTCGGTGTTTGAGACGCTCAGGACCTTAAGCTTGTCGCCGGACATGGTGGAACTGACACGCATGGTGGCGCTTTGGAGCGACGAGGCGTCCGGTTGCGTGGCGGCCGATCGTTGATAGGCGGTTAGAAACCAGATCCAAGCAGAGAAAACAGATGGCGCATCGGTGGCAGGGCCGGTCCACCCTCGCCCGGCCAAACGTCCTCCGGCGCTAAAGATGTTGTCCCGCCCCAAGCGAAACTCGACCAGCGGCGCCGGGGATTGTTTGTAAAGCCGAACGACCACCGAACCGTCTTGTGCCCTTGCGAATACACCATCGTAGACCAGCGATTTCCCTTTTCGTTGCCATCGAACGAGGGCCTTCTCTGAGGAGGCGGCTTGGAAGGTGGCAAGTTCATGCCCCGCCGAGCAGCCCGCGATCAAGAGGGCCAGACATATGGGCAAAGCGCGCCTCATGAGGCTTTAGGAGCGAGAGGAAGCCGCGGAAAGATATGGAATTTTCGCTGCACGCTGACAATAAGATGAAAGAGCCAAATCCTCCAACGCAACGCGAAGGATCGGCCCATGTTTCCCGCCAGGACGGCATTTACTGCCGGCACCACCTGGAAGAACTCGCGGGGGGCGAGGACGGTCTCGACAAATTCCTGGCGATACCAGGAGTACACAAACCTGAGATAGAGCCGCATGACCTTGGCCAGGTGGCGTTCGTACAAGGCGAACAATTTTGGGGCACGATGCGGCGCAGCGAGCGCCTTGTCGACGGCGTCGGCCGCTTTCTCCCCGCTAAGAATCGCCAGGAACACGCCGCTGCTGAAAATTGGGTCTATGAATCCTGCCGCGTCGCCCGCCATGAGCCATCGGTCTCCGTAGAGCGAACAGTTCCTGTATGAATAGTCGCCGCTAGCATAGACCTTGCTCACACGCCTCGCTCCGTTCAGGCGCTCGCGCATGATCGGCTGTTCGTTCAACAGCGCATCGAGGACGTCCGCAGGGCTGCCGCCGAACGAGCGGTACCGGCTTGTATCCATCACCACGCCAACACTGATTTTCTCGCGGGAAAGGGGAATGATCCAAAACCAGTGATCCTTCGCGCGCACCATTCGAGTCAGCGTTCCATCGATTCCAACCGGTTGGCTCGCGCCCTCGTAGTGGGCGTAAACCGCGAATTTTTGCAGTCCGGCATACTCGCGCTTGAGACCGAGCCGTGTGCCAACGACCGAGTGGCGTCCGCTACAGTCCAGTAGGTACTCCGCTTCGACTTCCTCCACGGTTCCCGTGCTTGCCTTGATCGTGAGTTTGGGACGGCCCCGGGCAAGAGCAATGTCCTCTACCCCTGTCTCCTCGCAGACGTGCGCCCCGCACTCGCGCGCATGATCGAGCAGGATCTTGTCGAATTGGGAACGTTCCACCTGAAACGCCGTTGGACGTTTCGAGCGGAAGCCGTCCTTGAAGTAGAAGCGTATTTCGCCGCTTCCACAGCCCGACGTGATTTCGGCGCCATATTTGCGAATGAATCCCGCGGCATCCAGCTTGGGCAGGATGCCGAGACGCTCGAAGGCGTCCATGCTGAAAGGGAGCAAGGATTCTCCGATATGGAAGCGGGGAAACTTTTCGCGCTCGAAGACGGCCACTTTGCGCCCGGCGAGTGCTAGCGATGTGGCGGCGATACTTCCTGCGGGTCCTCCGCCGATAATTGCAACGTCGTAAAACGACCTCGTCATCCGTCCCTCCGAAACAAGGCGTCTCTGGAGACCCTAGCCTCCGGCTGCGCGCTCGATGTGCCCGCCAAATTGGAAGCGCATCGCGGAGCAGACTTTTTCAGCCATAGTGTGGTCCTTGCGCGAGCGGAACCGGGCGAAAAGCGCCGCGCTGAGCACATCCACCTCCACGGCTTCGTCGATGGCGGCCATAATGGTCCAGCGACCCTCTCCGGAGTCGGAGACGCGACCCGAGAAGTTCGAGAGGGTTGGGTCGCCTGCGAAGGCGGTGGCGGCGAGATCAAGGAGCCACGAGCTGACAACGCTGCCGCGGCGCCAGACTTCGGAAACGTCGGCGAGATTGATATCATACACATAGTCATCTCCGACTGGGGCGGTTTCTGCATCGGCTTCACCTTTCTTGAGGCTCGCGTTCGCGTTGGCGAGAATGTCAAAGCCTTCGCCGAAGGCTGCCATGACGCCGTACTCGATCCCGTTGTGCACCATCTTGACAAAGTGGCCTGCGCCTGACTCTCCGCAGTGCAGGTAGCCGTCCTCTGCGGTGCCACCGAGCTTGTCGCGTCCAGGTGTTCGATCCACGTTGCCGCGTCCCGGAGCGAGCGTCTTGAAGATGGGATCCATGCGATCCACAGCTTCCTTGTCGCCCCCAATCATCATGCAGTATCCGCGTTCAAGTCCCCAAACGCCGCCGCTTGTGCCGACATCCAGGTAATGGATGCCCGCGCCTTTGAGATGGGCGCTGCGCCGCCGATCATCGCGAAAGTAGGAGTTGCCGCCGTCGATGATGGTGTCTCCGCGCTCGAGATGGGCTGCGAGTTCGTCGACGACCTTGTCTGTGATTGCGGCCGGCACCATGATCCAGGCATTCCGCGGCGCTTCAAGCTTCGAGGAAAAATCCTTGAGCGAGCTTGCGCCGACGGCGCCTTCGGAAGCGAGCTGCTTTACTGCTTCGGGGTTCGCGTCGAAGACGACGCATTGGTGACCATGTTTAATGAGCCGCCGGACCATGTTGGCGCCCATCCTGCCGAGACCGATCATTCCGAGTTGCATGACGAGTGGGGTTTTCCAGGCGCGGAGTTTGAGGGTCTCCCACTTCCGGGGCAACAAGATTCAACGGAAAGATTTTATCGCCGCTCGATTCGGGCGATTTGTTGTGCTTGCTCGGAGGCCTCGGCTACCCGATTGCGGCGAAACTTTACGAAGCCGATTACTGCCGCAGCGGAGACGAGAAGCAGGACGACCGTCCAGAACAGGGTGGGGTCCTTGGCAGGAACGCTTGACATCCTGAAGGTCGGCGAAGGCGCTGAGCGACGGCCTTGTTCATCAACGGCGACGACGCGCAAGAACCAGACCTGGCCGGGCGCAAGATTCTCGAATCGTGCGCCGACCATGCCATCTTGCTCGAAGAACCTGGCATTGGTGAGATCCCTCCATATCACCCTCGGCGGATCTGAGCTTGTCGGCTCAAGTTGACGTTGCTGAATGATCCACGCCAGGGGATTCGGCGTCGGCTTGCTCCATCCGAACTCAAGAATTCGGTTGCTGGCCTTGAGCACCCTGATTTCCTTTACCGCAGGAATTGAACTCGGTACCTGCGGGGATTCCTGGGGTGTGGCCGAGCGTCGAGCCGCGGGATCAAGCGTCGTGGTTGGGACTTTCTTCGCTTCGGAAGCTTGGGAGAAGACCCGGCCGGCAACGGGGATGGAGACAGGCTTGCCTCCGGCTGAATCGATGACGATCTCCGATCGATAATCACCCGTCGAGGACGCCTCGAAGGCGACCTCGAAGACCCGTGTTTCACCTGGCTCTAGCACGGCCGAATTAGGGTCCGGCACCACCAACATTTCGCGCGGCACCGTGGCTCGCAGCCGCGCTGCGCTGCCGCCCTCGTTCTTGATTCGTAAAAATCCCTTATGTCGCTTTCGGGGTTCTGTTTCACCGAAGTCAAGGCCCTCTCGCGGTTCGACTCGCAAGACGGGTTGCAGCGCGAAAACCCGGATGGGTATGCTTTGCTGGAATCCTTCGCTCTCGAAGCTCATCTCGCCTTCCAAAGCACCCAGAAAGGCCTGCTGCGTATGCAGGGCAATTCTTTGCTCGCTGCCGGCGGGAACGGTGACTTGATTCGGTGAAACAACCTCGGGAGGAACGGAGATTTCGATGGTTCGATCGCGCGAACTGAGATTCCGAATCACCACACCACCCGACCGCAGGACGCCGGTGTCCTGGCTGCCGAGTTCGATTTCGCGCGAAGGGTCGAACTCGAAGGGGGAGACTGCGCTCACAGTCAGATCGACCGCGGCGCGCGCGTCGTGGGAGAAAACAAGCTTGCCGAAGTAGTCCTGCTGCTCGGTCGGAGCGCAGAGGATACGGACTTTCCTCTGCTGATCACGGGCCAGGCGGTACTCCGTCGATCCAAGGATTTTCCAGGGTGGCGGGGCCTCGATGTGTCCCTCCAGAATTCCTCCTCCGCTGTTTCGCAGGGCAATCTGCTCCTCGCGGGCCGCACCCACCTCCAAAGTGCCGAAGTCGACGTATTTCACGACCGACAATGCCGGAGGCTCTTCCGAGATGGCGATTGTTATTGGGGCAGCCGCGGAGACCGGACTGTCGAAGGTTTGAACAGCGAAGGTGAAGGAATCGCTTCCCTCGCTTGTGTCATCGTGGGTGTAGGTCACTTCCGCTGATTTCGGTCCTGTGACTCGGATTTCGCCAAGGCGTCCTTTGGAGGGAAAGGAACGGATAAGAAATTTCAACTGTCCTGGAGTCCGGCCCTGGGCCCGGAGAGCGACGTCAATGCTGTGTCCGCGAAAGATCGACACGCTTTGCGGTTGGGCCATTGGCGGCGGCACGACCGGCGAATCCTTCGGTCCAGCCTGAACGGCAGCTCCCGCGAGCAGCGCAATCAGAACCAAGTATCGGCGATGCCCCATGGAAATCTCGTTGCGAAAAATCATCTCAGCGATTAAGCGGATGTCCACTCGGGAAATAGATGACCACGGTTCTTCCTATGCGCGAATTCAAGCACGGCGTGTCCGTTTGGCTGGTTGTACTGGCCACTTTGGCACTCATCTGTGGCGCCGTCGCGCAACAACCCTTTCAGCTCGGGTCGAAAAAGCAACAAAAGCGGGCCAGCGAGCTCATCAGAAAGCAGGAACCGCCGAAAGTCATACCCCGAGTTCTCGAGAGGGCGACTCCGGACAACGTTTCGATCTACATTTCTTTGGCCAGGCAGAGGGTGTATTTCCGCGTCTACGACGAGATCGCCGTAGATTCTCCGATCTCCTCCGGCAAACGGGCGGGGATGACACCGCCCGGGAGCTACAATATCATGGAAAAGGATGCCGACCACCGATCGAACATTTACGGAGACTTTGTCAATCCGAAGACGGGCAGGGTGGTGCGCGCCGGGATTAGCACACGGATCGACTCGGCGCCCAGCGGCACCGTCTATCGAGGTGCGCCCATGCGGTGGTTCATGCGTCTCACAGCTAGTGGCGTGGGCATGCATACGGGCATTTTACCGGGCTACCCGGCTTCGCACGGCTGCATCCGCCTGCCCGAGGAAATTGCCAGGCTTTTCTACGACCGTGTCAAGATTGGCACTCCGGTGACCATCGGCGACTGAGCCGTTTCCAGCCCCGGTCACCCCGGCATGCGCGCGAGCAACTTGCCAAGCCGCCGGAGCGTCCACACGGCGATGCTGAAGTCTTCGAACAATGCGGTTGCGGCGAGAGACGTTGAAGCGACTTTTTCTTTGAGCAGGGACATCTCTTCGCCTTTCGGTTTGCTTTTTGCGAGAAGGTCCTGGATGAGATCGCTTCGTTCGCTTTCTGCGGCGAGGGTGGCGAGCGAGAGGAGCTTCTCGAGGGTCTCGCTCAGGGTGACTTGTCCACCCTGGCGCTCGAGGGCTTGGGCGAAATAGCGAACGGCTTCCTCGACGTGACGGATGACACTGAGTTCCGCGCGGAGCATATGCAGACGGGTCGCGTCCACCTGGTTGAGAGTGCTTCTGGAAGCCAGCTTCGCGGCGAACTCCTCGATTGCGCGGGAGAGGTCCTGAAATGCACGGGAGGGCGCGTCTTCGTCGGAAAACCCGCCCGCCGCCTTTGGGTGGATCATGCCGAGCAGGCGGGCGAGTTCTTTTTGCAGGAGGTCGCATGCGCTTGGCGGGTCGTCGAGCGCCTGAGGCCGTAGGAACATCGGGCGGGAGGGATCTTCCAGAGCCGGCGCGTCCGGCCAGAACGTTTTGAGAAGTTCAAGGACGCGTCCGATCGCGGGGAAAAGTATCAGCGCCGGCAGGAAGTTGGAAACAAGGAAAACCAGGGCAAGCTTTGTGCTGATGGGAAGGGGCAACGCGTTGACCGCTGCTGCTATCAGGGGAACTCCCGCCTCCTCAGCGGCGAAGAGGGTAGCCATGAGCGCTCCGCTCAGGACGCAGAAGGTGTCCTCGAGTCGAACAAGACGCAAGCGTTCACCGCGCAGTCCCGCCGAAAGGAACAGGCGCAAGCCAATCGCGCCGAGATTTGTCCCGTAGAGCATCAGCATGGCGGGCTTCAGGTCGAGAACGCCGTTCGACGCAAAGGTAATGATAAGCATCGCGGCGCCCGTGTTCGATTGAAGAAGCACGGCAAGGAGCAGGCCGGCGCAAAACGTGAGACCGGAAGAAGCCAGTGCGAAGGCCATGGCGCCTTGGAACCATGGAGCGTCCTTCAGAGGGGCGGCTCCGGCTCCCATTTCCTGGAGCCCGAAAAGAATCAGTCCCATGCCGAGAAACGCGCCCGCTATCGTCTGCCAGAGGGGGATTCTCAGAGTTCCCATGGCAATTCCCGCGCCACCGACGAAATAGGCGACAAGGGGATGAATGTTCAGAGTAGTGACAAACGCAAGCGCGGTAAGGCCTACATTGCTCCAAACAATGATCGGCGCCGCCGCGCGCGCCTTGATGAGTCCGCTGTCCGTTAAGCTCACAAGGATGAACGTCACCGCCGTGGCGCTTTGCATGACTGCGCCAGCCAGAAGTCCCAAACCGGCACCAAGCAGTGGCGAATGCGTGGTTCGCTTGATGACGTTGCGAAAGCTCGAGCCGTAAAGCCTGCGCAAATTGTCGCCGATGAGACGCAGACCAAGGAAGAAGAGTCCCAGGCCGAGAATGAGAGAGTTGGCCGGAGTCATTGAAGCTCACTATAAGGAGCCCGAAAACGTTAATGCCAGCCTTTGACGGAATTACGATTTGCTTTATCGTCCTTCCATGCAGTTGTCGATGCGTACCGACTACGCCCTCCGAGCTTTGTTTACTCTTGTCGAGCATTATGGCGGGCAGCCAATTCCAATTATCCAGCTGGCGCGGCGTAACGACATTCCCAAGCGCTTCCTCGAGCACATCATGCTTGACCTCAAGGAGCGCGGATGGGTCGATAGCGTTGCGGGCAAACGCGGAGGCTACCGGCTTGCAAGGAATCCGGGAAAAATTACGATGGGAGAAGTGGTCCGCCACTTTGACGGCTATCTTGCCCCTATTGCGTGCGTTTCGGTGAGCGACTATAAACGCTGCACGCAGGAGCCGGTGTGCAGATTCCGTCGGGTCATGCTTCAATCACGGAATATGGTGGCCGAACTCATGGACCATTCTTCCCTTGCCGACGTGATGCGTGGCAATCCTGTGAGCGATGCGGAAGTAGCGGCCATTCAAGGCATTCATGGCGAAGGGATTTAGTTGAAAGGATTGCCTTAATCGTCTTTCGGGAGTCCTTGCTCTCTACTCCGCACCCGGCAGAATGAATTCATGAGAGTTTTTCTCTGCGTGGCCGTCGTCCTGGCGGCTTTGGGTCCGGCGAGCGCGCAGACGACCTTGCGCGTGGGCCTTTTTCCCAACGTCACCCACGCGCAGGCTCTGGTAGCAAAGAATTTTAGCAGAGAAGGACAGGGATGGTTTGAGGAGCGCCTCGGCGTGGAAATCGAGTGGTTCGTTTTCAACGCGGGACCCTCCGCGATGGAAGCGATCTTTGCACGTTCGATCGATTTCACCTATGTCGGGCCAAGTCCCACCGTGAATGCCTACGCGCGGGCGAACGGACGCGATGTAAGAGTAGTCGCCGGCGCCATGCGCGGCGGCGAAGCCCTTGTCGTGCGGGGCGACGGCATAAAGAAAGTCGAGGATTTCCGCGACAAAACGATCGCCACGCCACAACTGGGCAACACGCAGGACGTCGAATGCAGGGCCTGGCTGATCAATAATGGGATTCGCGTGACATTGGTCGGCGGCGACGCGCGTGTTCTCCCCACCGCAAATCCTGATATCCTATTGCTCTTCCAGCAGGGGAAACTTGACGCGGCATGGACGGTCGAGCCTTGGGTGAGTCGACTCCTTACCGAGGCGGGAGGACGCATCTTTCTTGAACCAGAGGACACCGTCACAACGGTGCTGGCAGGACGTGAGGAGTTTCTGACGGCCAATCCTGACATCTCGCACAAGTTCGTCGCCGCTCATCGGGAGCTTACACAGTGGATACGAGACCACCCTGAGGAGGCGCAGCGCCGTGTGCGCGATGAACTGTCCGCCCTCACGCGAAAGGAAATTCCTCTCGCCCTCATTCAACAGGCGTGGACGCGCCTGCGTTTCGACGACACGATTTCTGCCGAGCCATTTCAATCCTTTCTTGACCAGGCCCGATTGGTTGGTTTCCTGCGCGCGACGATCGATCTCTCGAACATAGTGTGGAATCCTTAATGAGCCTCGAACAGGAACTGGCCAACGTTGAGCCCGACAGCATCGAAGTCATCGATGTGAGCAAGACCTTTCCGACAAAGCGGGGCACGTTGACTGCGCTGGATCACATCAGCTTGAGAGTCTCGGAAGGAGAGTTTGTCTGCCTGGTCGGGCCCAGCGGCTGCGGCAAATCCACGCTCCTCAATATCATCGCAGGTCTGGAAAGGCCGGACAGTGGAAAGGTTCTTGCAAGCAAAGCGCCGATCGTCGAACCAGGCCGGGATCGGATGATGATGTTTCAAGAGCACGCCCTCTTCCCGTGGCTTGACGTGATGGGCAACGTTCTTTTCGGCCTCAACCTCAAGCCCGGGCTGAATGCGCAGGAACGCCTCGAGGTGGCGAATTATTACCTCAAACTGGTCGGGCTCGAGCGCTTTACCCATTCCAATATTCATGAACTCTCCGGCGGCATGAAACAACGGGTTGCCCTCGCCCGTGCCATGGCCCCAAATCCCCGAGTCCTACTAATGGATGAACCTTTCGGCGCTCTGGACGCCCTGACCCGCGAGCAGCTCTACGGGGACATTCAGCGCATTTGGGAAGCCCGGCGGAAGACGATTATCTTCGTCACGCACAACGTGCGCGAGGCGGCCTGCCTGGGAGATCGCGTCGTATTGTTTTCACCGAATCCCGGACGCATCCGTCAGGAGTTTGCCGTTTCGCTTGGGCGGCCGAGAGACATCAACAGCGTGGAACTCGCCCAGTACTCCACCGAGATCACTGCGGCTCTCAAGAATTTCACTCAGAGGATGGAGGCATCCGAATGAAGCGCGCCGTCAACTCCGCGGTGTTCTTCGCGCTGTTGATCCTCGTTTGGGAGGCCGTCGCGCAAACGGGCTGGTACTCTCCTGTTCTCCTGCCATCGCCCCTGCTCGTCGGTGAATATCTCTGGCAGTCCGCTCGCGATGGCACGCTCTGGACCGCCACGTTCGTCACCATGCGCCGCCTTCTTGTGGGCTACTTCATCGGAATTCTCTTCGGCGTCCCGCTTGGACTGCTAACAGCCCGCCTTAAGATTTTTCAGGACACCATCGGATTGCTCGCCCTTGGAGTTCAGACCCTCCCCAGTGTCTGCTGGGTGCCGCTCGCCTTGTTGTGGTTCGGTCAAACCGAGGCGGCCATGCTCTTCATTGTCGTCATGGGAACCCTCTGGTCTGTCATCATCGCAACCGAAAACGGCGTTCGCACCATGCCCCCCATGTACCTGCGCGCCGCACGCACAATGGGCTCAAAAGGAATGCACACCTGGATAAAAGTCATCCTCCCGGCGTCGCTTCCCTACCTCGTCGGCGGAATGAAACAAGGCTGGGCCTTCGCATGGCGCTCCCTGATGGCCGCGGAAATCTTTGTCACCATCCTTACCGGCTTCGGCCTCGGCCAGCTCCTGCACTACGGAAGAGAACTTCACGCCATGGACCAGGTCGTAGCCGTCATGCTCATCATCGTTGTCATCGGCCTTGTCGCCGACCGAATCCTCTTCTCGCCTTGGGAAAATTTCCTGCGTAAACGCTGGGGACTCGGAACGTTCAACTGACCTAAGAATTCCCTCCCCACTCCTCCGTTCGCACCCTCAGTTGCAAATAACGACTTAATTAGTCGTTTTTAGTTTGACGGATGAACGACGATTTATATGGTCGCTTAATGAAGCTGTTTTTCGTCTTGCTGTCTTTGGTTTTTGCCGGTTCGGTGAGGGGCGGGGAGGTCACCTTGCTGAATGTGTCCTATGATCCGACGCGTGAGTTTTACGCAGAGTACAACGAAGCCTTTGCGAAGTATTGGAAGGAGAAAAAAGGGGATACTGTAACCGTCAATCAATCTCATGGTGGCTCGAGCAAGCAGGCGCGGGCGGTGATCGACGGGTTGGAGGCGGACGTGGTGACGCTTGCTTTGGCGGCGGATGTTGATGCCCTTCACGAAAACGGCAATTTGTTGCCACAGGACTGGCAGAGTCGTTTGCCGCACAACAGTGCGCCTTATCAGTCGACCTTGGCGTTTCTTGTGCGCAAGGGCAATCCCAAGGGCATCAAGGATTGGGATGACCTCATCAAGCCCGGCGTGGAGGTCATCACGCCGAATCCTAAAACCTCGGGCGTAGCGCGTTGGAACTATCTGGCTGCGTGGGGCTACGCTTTGAAGAAATACGGCTCGCCGGAGAAGGCGA
>DATDAX010000357.1:0-3631 GCA_036525175.1 Terrimicrobiaceae bacterium
GTACTGATAATCTCCGTTTTGTTTTTTTCGGCGGTTGCGTCTGAGGCGAAATGGAACGTAGTGATTCACGAGAACCGCCGCTATGTCCCTCTCGAGGACGTTGCGAGCTTCTACAAGATGAATATGCCGGCCACGAGCGGAGAGCGGTTTCGGCTCGAGGCTCCCGGGCGGAGCATTGAAGGCGCAGACAGCGGGCGCAATGTTTACGTCAATGGGGTCAAGTACGTCCTATGTTTTCCGATCGCGTCCAAGGATGGACGCACCCTGATTTCCGCGATGGACGTTGTAAAGATCATCGAGCCCATCCTGCGGCCGCAGAAGATTAAGAATGCCGGGGCTGTGCGCACAGTCATCCTGGATGCCGGCCACGGCGGGGTCGACAGCGGAGCCACCGGATCTTTGGGGAAAGAGAAGGACGCAACTCTCGATGTCGTGCTTCGTGCGAAGAAGCTCCTTCAGGAGAACGGCTATCAAGTCCGTTGCACCCGCCTGACCGATGTTCTTATTCCGCTGGAAAAGCGCGCACAGTTTGCCAACCGCCACGCAAACGCCATCTTCGTAAGTGTCCATTTCAACAAGAGTAACCGAGGCGCGGCGTCCGGTCTGGAAACCTATTGTCTTGCGCCGCGCGGCGTCCCGTCGATGGACGAAGAGAATCTGAGCTACAGCGACTACGTTCAGCATGCAGGCCATACGAATGACCCGGCTAACATAGCGCTGGCAACCACGGTGCACGCGGCGCTAATTCGAAACCTGGGTTTGACTGACCGGGGCGTGAAACGCGCAAGGTTTGTCGTCATCAAGAACATTGCCATTCCCGGCATTCTCATAGAGGGCGGCTTCATGAGCGGAACGCCGGACGCGCGGCTCATCGCAACGCCCGAATACCGGCAGCGCATCGCCCAATGCATTCTGGATGGCGTCAACCGCTACAAGCTGGCGGTGGCTAACCAGATCCAATATCAAAAGCCCTCCGCAGTGGTCGCCGCAACCGATCCCACCAGCGTTCCGAACTTGGAGAAGACTGCTCCGATTGTTGGCGCGGAAACGGGTATGGAATCCTCAGTCGCCCAAGCCCAGGACGCTCTCGAATCCACTGCTAAGGGAAACTGAGATCTCGTCTCCTCAGGGCGAACGTTGCGATAGAAACGTGCGGAGAAATCGGCCAACTGCAATCCGCTTTCCCCTCTTGGATTCGTCGGCTTGCGATTGGAATCAGGGACTTTAGGCTGAGCTTCCGCTACTGCCATGGATACTGACGCACCTTCCGACCCGAGCCTTGATCCCATTGGTGTCTTCGATTCCGGTATCGGCGGACTGACCGTGGCTGCGGAGCTCAAGAAGCTCCTGCCTTCGGAAACGATTTTTTACATCGGCGACACGGCTCGCGTTCCTTATGGCGGCAAGAGCCGAAAGACCGTTGAGCGTTACAGCATTGAGATCGGTGGCCTTCTCCTCGCGGAACAAGCGAAGATCATCGTCGTTGCCTGCAATACGGCCTCCGCTCTGGCTGTGCCTCGTATGAAAGAACTCTTTAAGGTTCCAGTACAGGGCGTTGTAACGCCAGGGGCTGAGGCCGCGCTCCGCGCGACGGGCAACGGGCGCATCGGCGTCATAGGCACGCGTGCAACGATTACAAGTGGGGCCTACGAGCGCGCAATCCACGCTCTGGACCCTAAGGCCAAGGTTTTTAGCGAACCCTGCCCGCTTCTCGTTCCGCTCATCGAGGAGGGCATGTTCGACGACCCGATCACCGATCAAATCATCGGCCGCTACCTTGATCCGCTCCTGGCAGAGAACATCGATACGCTCGTGCTCGGATGCACACACTATCCTCTCGCACGGGAGGCGATCGCCAGGGTTGCAGGAGAAGGAATCCATCTGGTCGATTCTGCCGAGAATTGCGCTCTGGCGGTTAAGGCCTTGCTCGAGAACCAAGCCCTTGCGGCACCGCCCGAACAACTTGGGAGACTTGACGTCGCACTAACCGACTCGACCGAAGGGTTTCTTCGCACGGCCGAACGTGCCCTCGAACTGGACATCGGTGATGTGGAACTCCGCATGGTACAGGCGGAATAGGCCTTACAGGCGAGGCAGGTTCAGCTGGCGCGATCAAGCGGTGGAGTACCACTTTCCTCTAATTTGCACGCCTGAGCTACCCGGAATTTCTGTAGCTCAGCTCATGTCATCGGCGGGGCTTCCCAGCCCATCGACTGCGCTTCAAGCTGAGTCGCTATGGACAACCGACGTTCGCGATGTCAAGATTCATCCTATGGCGGCGGTTCTGGAGGAAAAGGATGTTGTGAATCGAGTGCTCGATGGCGAGAGAATTTCTCAGGAAGACGCCCGAGCCCTCTACAAATTGCCATTGCAGGAACTCGGGGCGCTCGCCGACTACCGGCGCCTTGCCGCCAAGGGTGACGCCTATGGCGGCCGCGGCGGCGAGATCGTGACGTACATCGTCGACCGCAACATCAACTACACCAACGTCTGCAACGTCTATTGCAAGTTTTGCGCGTTCTATCGCACTGAGAAAGACGAGGATCATTACGTCCTCAGTATCGAGCAGATTGACCGAAAGCTCGACGAACTGGCGGCTGAGGGCGGCGTACAGGTTCTCCTTCAAGGCGGCCATAACCCAAAGCTTGGCATCGACTTCTACCTCGGGATGCTCTCGCATATCCGAGCGAAGTATCCGCAAATCAACATCCACGGGTTCAGCCCGCCGGAGTTTAATCACTTTTCGCAGGTCTTCGGAATGTCGCTGCATGAGGTAATCGCAAAATTTCAGGAGGCCGGCTTGGGTTCCATTCCGGGCGGGGGCGGCGAGATCCTCGTGGACCGTGTCCGCGATCGCATCGCCCCGCTGAAATGCAAGAGCGATCAATGGCTCGAGGTCATGCGCATCGGCCATGGACTTGGACTGCGCTCAAGTGCAACGATGATGTTCGGACACGTCGAAAGTGTGGATGACCGGCTCGAGCATCTTCAGCGTCTGCGAGATACTCAAGACGAGACCGGCGGCTTCACAGCGTTTATCTGCTGGACGTTTCAGCCCGAGAATACGCGGTTGAAAGCCGAGACGGTGACGTCCGCAGAATACCTGCGCATGCAGGCCCTTTCGCGAATCTTTCTTGATAATTTCGAAAACGTCCAAAGTTCATGGGTCACCCAAGGTCCTAAAATCGGGCAGATCGCGCTGAAGTTTGGCGCAAACGATTTCGGTAGCGTGATGATGGAGGAGAATGTCGTATCAAGCGCGGGAACCACCTTCCGGCTAAACGCGCAAGACATTGAGCGCCTCATTGATGGGGCCGGTTACGAGCCTCATCGCCGCAGCACGTGGTATCAGTTGCTAAGTTAGTGCACTGATCTCATTGAGCCGCCTTCAAAATACGCGCGATCTCAGCGATCGCTTTGGGATGCGCGAACCCGCCGTGACCTGCAGGAATCAAGAGCTCCGACTCTGCAAAATCCAAGTGCGAACTGTAGTACGGGACAATCCCGTCCGAGCTGTTCAACGCGTTTCTGCTCCTGCGAATTCCGATGATCGAGTGGGATGGCACGACAGGTCGATTGCGGTCGAGAGCTAGGAGAAATTTTGAGTCTGGCGAAAGGCCATGAATGCTGG
>DATDAX010000358.1:0-6105 GCA_036525175.1 Terrimicrobiaceae bacterium
CAACCTTCGCGAAGCTGTAGAGATGACATTTTGGAGGAGAATGAAGACGAGCACGAGCATGCCCACGACGATGCGAGTCCACCAGGTATTCAAGTTTCCTTGGAAGGTAATAAGAGTCTGAATCAAACCCAGTATCAGCACGCCCATCGCTGTTCCTGCCATAAAGCCTACACCGCCGCTTAGAAGTGTACCACCGATAACGACGGCTGCAATGGCGTCCAATTCAAGCCCGACACATGAGGCGGGGTCACCCGATTGCGTGTAAAAGGTGTAAACGACCCCTGCCAGAGCAGAGCAAAATCCCGAGACAGTATAGGTAAAGATCTTGGTTCGCCCGACCGGCAAACCCATGAGTGTGGCGGATTGTTCGTCACCTCCCAAAGCGTAAATGTAACGGCCAAACGGGGTGTAGTGCGCCACCAGCAATGCCACGAGGAAGATGAAAACAAAACACGTCGCAGTAAATGGCACGCTGACGCGCTCGGTGAGGTGAATGGAAAGGTCTTCTGTGATGTGCTTAAGGAAAAAGGGGTGTTCGATGCCCAGCGACTGCGGGTGCACGACAAAACCCATTCCCCGGGCAAGGAACATGCCTGCCAGAGTTACAAGAAAAGGCGGGAGCTCGAACCATCGGATCAGGCAGCCCATGGCTGTTCCGAACAATGCGCCGATCGCCAAGGCCGCAAGGATTGCTAGAAATGGATCCACACCGCTTCCGATAAGTGAGGCAATCAAGATGCTTGTAAACGCGACCGCCGCACCAACGGATAAGTCGATGCCGCCGGAGAGAATGACAAAGGTCGCCCCGATGGCAGCAACGCCAAGGAACGCATTGTCGCCGATCAGATTTACCCCCACACGCAGTGAGCCGAAGTTTGGAAACGAAACACAGCCGACCGTATAGAGCGCGATAAGTACCGCGGCGGTAGCCAGCAGGGAGACGTATTTCGAAGAGAACGGTAGCTTCATGACGCCTTTCTGCGAAGGAAGGCCGCCGCTTTACTGCGAAATCGCGGTGACTGCAGCAAGCATACGGCCAATATGGCCAGGGCCTTGGGGACCGGAGCAACATCAGCGCTGACATTGCGCATGTACATAGTCGTGGTGAGAGTCTGGATAAAAAGCGCACCGACGATTGCACCCGCAAGGTAGAACCGCCCCCCGGCCAGGGCAGTACCTCCAACGACGACTGCCAGAATGGCATCCAATTCGAGGAAAAGGCCTGCGTGATTTGCGTCCGCGCACCTGATATTGGACGCCGCTACGAGCCCCGCGAGACCTGCGCAGAAACCAGAGAAGACGTAGACGAAAAACTTGACGGTCGCACCGTTCACGCCCGCGTAGTCGCTGGCCTTCTGATTGTCGCCGACCGCTTCTATGAACAAGCCAATTGCAGACTTGCGGGTGAGGACGATCGTAATTCCTAGCATTCCCAGGCTCAGCAAGACAGGAAACGGGAATCCGAGAAAGCTTCCGTTGCCCACGTAGGTGAGGCGGGGATCGGTGAAAGTAATAATCTGGCCGCCCGTAATCAATTGAGCGACCCCACGACCGGCAACCATCAGAATAAGCGTTGCGACAATCGGCTGGACATTGAATGCTCCGACCAACAAGCCGTTCCACGCCCCCGCAAGAAGGGCCACGCCGAGTGACGCTGCGATGACGACAGGAAACGGAACGCCATCTATATTAATCAATTGCGCAGCCACCGCGCCAGCAATGGCCATGACGGCACCCACCGACAAATCGACACCACTCGTCGCGATGACAAGCGCCATACCCAACGCCAGGAGCATGACCTTTGAACCGTGGTTGAGAATGTCAATGAGAACTCCATAGAGCCGGCCATCACGAATCTCGACACGGAAAAATCCTTCCGTAAAAACGAGATTGAAGAGCAGGAGCAGCGCCAAGCCGGTCACCGGCCAGACGAGGCTCGTCCACCAGCGCACATCTCCTTTCTGAAAATGCTTACGCGCCACGTTCGTGTCCAGCGATGGTGCGCATGATGGTTTCCTGACTGATCTCGTCCCCTGCGAGTTCTCCGGCTTTGGCGCGGTCTCGCAACACGATCACCCTTTGCGAATCCCGTACGACCTCTTCCAATTCAGAGCTTATGAATAGAATTGCCATGCCTTCGTCCCGCAACGAACGCATCAGCTTTTCGATCTCCACCTTCGCGCCAACGTCAATGCCACGTGTTGGTTCATCGAGGATTAAGAAGCGCGGGTGAGTCGCCAGCCAACGAGCGAGCAACACCTTCTGCTGGTTACCACCGCTGAGGTTCATGACCGCCTGCTCGGGCCCTGGAGTGCGAATGCCGAGCACTTTGATAAATTCCTCGGCGATCTCCTCCTGCCGATTTCGCGAAAGCGTGTTCATGGTGCCTTGGCGTGCCTGCAGCGCCAGGATGATATTCTCGCGAACCGAAAGATGCGGAACAATACCTTCGACTTTGCGGTTTTCCGGGGTGAAAGCGAAGCCCTCGCGAATTGCCTGGCGTGGCGAATGGAAAGCCACCTTGCGACCTTCAACGAGCATTTCGCCCGTTTGCGGCCTGTCGACTCCAAACAGGAGACGCGCTGTTTCTGTTCGGCCGGAACCAAGCAATCCCGCCAATCCAACAATTTCGCCCTTTCCGATTGTCATGTCCATCGGCGCGATCGAGCCGCTTCGGCCGAAGTTCTTGACTTCGACAAAGGTTTCGCGTTTGCGATCCGCCCCTGCGCGATCCGCAGTTCGATCTGCGGACGGCAACTGCGCGATGTCCTTTCCAATCATCCGGATCACGAGCTCCATCTTAGGCAGCTTTGCTGTCTCGTAGTCGCCGACTAACCTTCCGTCGCGCAGAACGGTGATCCGATCAGAAATCGCATAAACCTGATCCAGAAAGTGGGTGACGAAGACGATTCCCATTCCCTCGGCCCGTAGCTTGCGAACGACTTTGAAGAACTCTGTGACCTCTTGTTCATCGAGGCTGGAGGTCGGCTCATCGAGGACCAGCAACTTTGCCGAGATATCCAGGGCGCGGGCGATCGCGATCAGTTGCTGAACGGCGATCGAACAGGCCGACAATGGCTGCGATACATCCAACCTCAAATCTACGCGGGCAAGTGCCGTCTCCGCGCGCCGGACCACCGCCCGCCAACGAATCATTCCGAATCGAGTCGGTTGCCGGCCGAGGCAAATGTTCTCAGCCACGGACCGATGCGGGATCAGGTTGACCTCCTGATAGACCGTGCTGACGCCAAGGGCCTCGACGGCCTTCGGTGAACGCGGATCAATCTCTGCACCATCGAATCGAATGGTTCCGCCGTCACGCGGATAAACGCCCGTCAAGACCTTGATCAGTGTGCTTTTTCCCGCGCCGTTCTCACCCATCAACCCATGGACTTCGCCCCGCCGAACCGTGAAGTCGACGTCTTGAAGCGCCTTTACTCCGGGAAAACTCTTCGTGAGACCACGAATCTCAAGCAGCGCTTTGTTTTCAATTTCCATGGAAGAATACGCGCCGATTCAAAACGCAGGTCAACCCTGGTGAGTCAAATCCGAAACGCGAGCTCTCGCGCTTATATGACTTTCGAGAGAACTAGTATTTCCTTTTCGGCAGTTCCGCCGCAGCTTGGTCTTGCGTGAAGACGCCTTCTTCAGTCTGGACGCGCTTGGGCAGCGTCTTCCCGGCCATGATGGCCTCGACAGCGTCAAAAAGTTGCGGACCGATCAACGGATTGCATTCGACAGTGCAATTAAGTTTGCCAGCCGCCATCGCCTCGAACGCGCCGCGCACGCCGTCGATGGAAACGATGAGGATGTCCTTACCTGGTTTGATGCCGGCCTCTTCCATGGCCTGAATGGCTCCAAGCGCCATATCGTCGTTATGCGCGAACAGCGCCGTGATGTTCTTGCCGTCAGGACTCTTGAGAAACGCTTCCATCACTTCCTTACCTTTGGCGCGCGTGAAATCCCCGCTCTGAGACTTGACTATCTTCATGTCAGGATACTTCTTGATCACTTCCTCGAATCCCTCCTTGCGGTCAATTGCAGGCGCGGACCCTGGTGTGCCTACCAACTCGGCGATGACGGCTTTGCCGTCCGTAGCCTTTGCAAGCCAATTGCCAGCGCGGCGGCCTTCTTCAACGAAATCAGACCCGATAAATGTCACATAAAGCGAGTCATCTGACACCTTTACCGCGCGATCACTGAGCACAACCGGAATGCCCGCCTTTTTGATCTCACGCATCACCGGCTCCCAGCCTGTCTCCACCACAGGTGAGAAGGCAATAACGTCCACACCTTGGGCGATGAAAGAACGAAGCGCCTTAATCTGATTCTCCTGCTTCTGCTGCGCATCAGCAAACTTTAGATCAATGCCGCGCTTCGCAGCTTCGGACTTGATCGACTCCGTATTAGCCGTGCGCCATCCGCTTTCCGCGCCAATCTGAGAAAATCCGACCACGATTGGCTTGTCAGCGGCAACCGCCGGCAACATGCAAGCGGTAGCCAGCGCCAGGCAAAGCATGGCTTTACTCGATGGCTTCTTAAAAAAATTGCTTATTGGGAATTTCGGGGGGTTCATAGGGTATCTTTCTATATTTGAGTTCTATTCCCACGAAGGCAACGAGAGGTCGCCACACACATCAAAGGATTCTGACGCGCCGGCGTGCGTCTCGGCTGCCTCGGGGGATAATAATCTTTCGACTACAACAATAAGCCGGATTTTTGAAATTGTGAAGCGCTGCTTTGGAACCCACGATTACGTGCAGACGAAAAACGATTTGTGCAATCGCGCTTTCTTCCGCTAAACGGCTACAGCATCCCTTTTGACCGCTAAAACTGACCGCCAGACTAACTCATCGAAGCGTAACGAAGCCAAACATGCCCCAGCGCGTCCTCGCAAGCTGTTTCCCGATTCACGATCAAGCGCAATCAGCTACAATATGGAGTACCCACCGTCGATAAGGCAGACTGCTCCCGTGACATACGAAGAAGCGTCAGAAGCCAAGTAAACGGCCAGGGCGCCGAGCTCGTGCGGCTTTCCCATCCTGCTCATCGGCGTGAGGCTTGTCCAGAGATCGATCTTATCCTGATGCTGCACCCTAAATTGATCAATCATTTCGGTCTCCATATAACCGGGGGCTATCGTATTCACTCTAATATTGTGCTTTGCCCATTCGAAGGCGAGGCTCTTAGTCAGCATGATGACGCCCGCTTTCGAGACGTTATAGGCTGCCTGGCATTGCGGGGTGTTGACAATAACGCCTGACATCGAGGATGTATTGACGATGGCACCTTTGCCCTGCTTCATCATGATCTTTCCCACGGCTTTCGACATGATGAAGACGCTATCCAGGTTCACGCTCATGATGCGCCTCCAGTCCTCAAGGCTCATATCTTCGGTGTTCACCCATTGCGCAATGCCCGCGTTGTTGAACAAGACGTCGATTCTGCCACATCTCGTCACGATCTCGTCGACCATCTTGTCGACGTCTGCCGGATCCGTGACGTCGACTCTTAAGGCAAGAGCGCGCACGCCTTCTGAAGCAAGAAGATCCGCTGTCTGCTGTGCGGCATCCAAATCTAAGTCAACGATTACGATGTCGGAGCCGGCTTGAGCGAGACTCTGCGCCATAGCCTTTCCCAGGCCTCTCGCACCTCCCGTCATGATCGAAACCTTGTTTTTCAAGCTGAATTGTTCCAGGATATTCATATTACGTTCGTGAAAGAATGCTTATTCTTCGGACCCGGAGTCAACTCGGTTAATTGCCGTCGGAACGAATGCTCGCCGGCACGGTTCGCATGCAATCGAGAGAAGCCAGATTTTTATGAGTTGCTCGGGACGAAAGCTGGTGCCGCCTTACGCCGCCTTGGCGAGAGCATTAGGTCGCCCAGAAACCTCCGTCCACGCGAAGCGCAAGTCCCTTTAGCATACCTGCTGCGTCGCTAAGGACGAAGCAGAGAAGCAGACCACCGAGGCGATATCCTCGCATTCGGCGAATCTTTGCAATGGAATGCGTGCTAGCATTGGTCCGCCCTTGCTTGGATCGCTCCACGCGCGTTTGCCCATTTCGGTCATCACTACCGTTGGATTGATGGAGTTGACTCGAA
>DATDAX010000359.1:0-11200 GCA_036525175.1 Terrimicrobiaceae bacterium
CCGGCGAAGAATGTCCAGAATTTGCGGAGTCCATTTCGGGTCGGGGCCGTCATCGAAAGTCAGGGCGACTTCATGCGGTGCCGCCTTCTCGAAGTGCACGATCGTGGCGTAGCGCGGCCATCTCTCGTATGTTTCGGAGACGTCGCCGGCCGAATCTATCCAGAGCTTGCGTTTTCCAGGTTCGGACGTCAGCTCGGCCGTCAGGAAAGCGCCATCACCGACTTGCGCGACCAGTCCTTTTGGATCGATTGGTTCGAGTTGTGCCAGAAGTTTCTGTGTTGGTTCGTCCGGCGAGTGCTGGTCGAGCACTGGCCATATCCCGGGATCTTCGGTGCCGAGCTGGCTGATCAGGACTCCCGCGCAGCCCTCCTGATCCACTGTTCGCAGCTGGTTTGCTAAGGTTGAGGCATCGAGAAACCAAACCTCATGGGATTGGCCTTCCGAGTCGTACGTGAAGCTTGGGTTGTGCTGGGGCGCCGAGCTGGTGACCGGCTTTTCATCCGATTTTTCCGCGCGCGCCATGGCGTCAGCAAAGCCGATGAGGGAGGTCTTCTTCGTGACGGTATTCCAATCGTAGCCATAGGCTCCGAGCGAGAGGATCCACTGGCCTGACTCTCCGTAACCCATCAGCGTTCTCAGCCATCCTTCGAACCAAGCTTGCGAGGCCACCGGCCCAGGGGCGTCATCCTCGCTGTTCTCATCATGCAGCTGAGCGACGAGGTGATCGACGACGTCCGGAAGATCCTCCAGGTCGAACGCCCGCAGATCATCACCGACCGGAATGCTTAGCCAAAGCTCAAGGTTGTCTTTGTGCAACCTCGGGCGCAACCTCCGAAAGAAGTCCACCAACTTGCCGGAGAGCGCGGGATCGATCCCCTGCCAGTCGATGAGCACGCCGGAAGCCCCTATGCCTTGCAGCGCTTCGACCAGTTTGTCTCCGAAAGCCCCTTGGATAGTCTCATCGGCCTGTATCAGACCTTCAACCGCATCGGTATCCAGACGTTGGCCCGCGTAGTTGCCGAGAATGGCAAAGACATGAATTTTCGCGGCATGGGCCATGGACAAAACGTCCGGATCCAAATCGGCCTTGATGCGAGCGGGCTGTCCGCTGACCGTCAGCATATCGACGCAGACATGCGTGAGTTGGGAACCGTGCTGCGCCAGAGACTGCAGGCCGCGGCCGTCCCCTCCGAGAAGCATTGCAGCGCAAATGCGGGATTGCTTTGGATCGGTTATGCCGACTCGCTTCCGTTGGTGCGGGGATTGGGCGAATTTCATCCACGGCTTCTTGTGACTATCCCCGCAACTCGCCGCATTGTTGAGCGCTCTGAGTTGGACTTTCATGGCTCTCAGAGAGTCTGGCATTCGGATATCCGGCTTCACCCAGAGAGCGCGGATAAAAATCACCAGCAGGCTCAGCAGCACTAAGAGGCCAATGCCAACGACTGCCCGAACCCAGAGCCAGCGCCTGCCGCCGGGGTCGAGAAATACAAAGTTCTGGCCGCTCACACAAGAATGCAGCGACTAGAGGCTTCGCGGCATCGGCTGGACCGTCCGCTCAGCATCCCGAACCGCTCGCCCAAAGAATCCTTCCATTTCGCCGTCGATAGAGGGGAAGCAGCCTGATGGAACCTCACGAAGGACTCTACCACGAAATAGATCATTCGCGGGGGAGTCACATAATTTCGACTGCCGCCGTGATCAAGTCCCCAAGAGAAGTCGAGCCGGATTCTCGACGCAGTCCTTGACCCGAATGAGGAAGGTGACCGCTTCCTTGCCGTCCACTACGCGGTGGTCATAGCTCAAAGCCAGATACATCATGGGTCGAATGACAACCTGTCCTTTCTCGGCGACGGGACGCTCCTGGATCTTGTGCATACCAAGGATTCCGCTCTGGGGCGGATTCAAGATGGGCGTGCTCAACAGAGACCCGTAGACCCCCCCGTTTGAAATCGTGAATATGCCGCCTTGCAGATCATCGAGGCCGATTTTTCCCTCTCGGGCCTTGACGGCATAGCCCACAAGATCGCTCTCGATGTCTCCGAACGACTTTTGATCGCAGTTGCGCAAGACGGGAACGATAAGGCCGCGCTCCGTACCGACGGCGACGCCGATGTCGTAGTAGTTGTTCTGAACGAGATCGTCGCCATCCATGCGGGAATTGATGGAAGGGACCGCCTTGAGGGCATCCACAACGGATTTGATGAAGAAGGACATGAAGCCAAGCTTCACTCCGTGTTTCTTGGTAAACTCTTCCTGCATTTCCTTGCGGAGCGCCATGACTCCGCTCATGTCGCACTCGTTGAACGTCGTCAGGATCGCGGCCGTGTGTTGGGCCATCACGAGCTGCGCGGCGATCTTGCGACGCAGCGGAGTGAGCTTCTTGCGCGTGGTACGAGGATCGTCCGGTGTGGCGATCTTTGGCTTGGCTGCGGGGGCCTCTTCCTTCTTGGGTGGTGCAGGCGGTGTGGCGGAAGGGGGTGGTGGCTGTGCGGGCGCTTTGGTGGGTTCGGGTTCCGGGGCCTTAGCGGCGGGTTCGGGCTTTGCGGGCTCGGCAGCCTTTGCCGCGGGAGCACCGGCACCTGGTTCGATAACGGCGACGACCTGGTCGATTTTGACTTCATCGCCTTCCGCGGCCTGGGTTCTTAAGATGCCTGACTCGGGCGCGTTGACTTCGGTAGAGACCTTGTCAGTTTCAAGCGTGAAGAGGACGTCTCCAGCATTTACGGCATCGCCGTCTTTTTTGTGCCAGGCCGAAAGGATGCCTGAAGTGATGGACTCGCCAACGGTGGGAACTTTGACTTCGACGTTCATAAGGGGGAGCAGCTAGACTTCAAAGGCCTGTTTGACCAGGGCCGCCTGCTGGGCTTGGTGCGCCTGCATGGTTCCGGCTGCCGGGCTTGCACTCGCAGGACGGCCGGCGTAGTGGATGTAGCTTGGGAACAAATCCAGAAGTCGGGGCAGAATAAATGTCCAAGGGCCCATATTTTCCGGCTCCTCCTGACACCATACGAATTTCTTCGCGTTGGAGAACGGTTTCGCCAGACGGGCTATCTTCTCCTTGTGAAGGGGATAAAGCTGCTCAATACGAATGATCGCCGCGGCGTCCGTGAGGGCGTTTTCTTTCCGGTATTTGATCAGGTCGTAGTAGACTTTCCCGGAACAGAAGATGATTCGTTCCACCTTCTTGGCTGACGCCTCCGTGTCGCCAATAATTTCGAAGAATCGCGATTCCGTGAAGTCCGCCTCCCTTGAGACAGCCTGCTCATGGGTGAGCAGGCTCTTTGGTGTCATGACAATAAGCGGCTTCCGGTATTTGCGGTGCATTTGCCGGCGCAGTACATGAAAATACTGCGCGGGCGTCGTAGGGTTGCAGACCTGCATGTTCTCTTCAGCGCACAGCTGGAGGAAACGCTCGAGCTTGGCGCTAGAATGTTCGGGGCCTTGGCCTTCGTAGCCGTGGGGCAGAAGAAGCACGATGGCGCTGGGGCGGCGCCATTTGGATTCCGAAGAGGCTATAAACTGATCGATGATGATTTGGGCTCCATTGACAAAATCTCCGAATTGCGCTTCCCAAAGGTAGAGTTGCGACGGAAAGTCCATGGAATAGCCATAATCAAATCCGAGGACGGCGTATTCGGAGAGCGGGCTGTTATATACGCAGAATCGCGCCTGATTCGGGCGGAGATGATTTAGAGGGATATAGCGCTGACGGTTTTCCTCATCGTAGAGCACACTGTGGCGTTGGCTGAAAGTACCACGGCGGCTATCCTGACCCGAAAGCCGCACCGGAGTGCCTTCGAGAAGCAGTGAGCCGAATGCAAGGGCTTCTGCGAACGCCCAGTTGTATGGACCGCCCGCCTTCCATATTTGGAGGCGCCGTTCGAGCAGGATGCGCTTGATCTTCGGCAGCACGCGGAAGTCTTCTGGCACCATCGTCAGAGCCTTCGCGATGATATCGAGGGTGTCTTTAGTAATCGCGGTGTTGATGGGTGCGTGCGAATACGGCGGCTGAAAAATGGCGGTTGATCCGGCAAACTCGTGCGCTTTCGCCTTTTCGTTCTCCGCCAGCTTCACTTGTGAGAGGGCGTCGTTCAGTTCCTTGAGAGCTTCGGCCTTCAGGGCTGCGGCTTCCTCGGCGGAAACCGTGCCGAGCGGAGCGATTTGCGTGGCGAAGACTTCGCTTGGCAGGGGGTGGCCTTTGATCCGATTGTACAAGTCGGGTTGGGTAAAGGCGGGTTCGTCGCCCTCGTTGTGGCCGTGCCGGCGGTAGCAATAAATGTCGACGACCACGTCGCGACCGAATTCGTGCCGGAACTCCAGGGCAATCTTTGCCATTTCCATTACGGCGATCGGATCCTCGCCGTTGACGTGGAAGATGGGTGCGTCAACCATTTTCGCGATCTCTGTGCAATACTCCGTTGAGCGCGAGTCGGCGGGCAGCGTCGTAAAGCCGATCTGGTTGTTCACCACAAAATGGACGGTCCCGCCCGTGCAATAACCCGGGAGCTGCGACATGTTGAAGACCTCTGCAACAACGCCCTGCCCGATGAAAGCCGCATCTCCATGAATGAGGATCGGCACGACTTTCTTGCGATAGGCAGTATCGTCAAGCACCCGCTGCCGCGCGCGTGCCTTGCCTTCAACGACCGGATCCACCGCCTCGAGATGACTGGGATTCGCTGCAAGGTTAACTTCGATCTCGTAGCCGGTCGCTGTCTTGCGGACGTTACGATACCCGAGGTGATACTTCACGTCGCCGTTTCCACCGACAGAATCCGGCGCGAAGTTTCCTTGAAATTCATTGAAGATGACGTCAAGCGGCTTGTTGAGAATGTTGGCCAAAACGTTCAGGCGGCCGCGGTGGGCCATGCCCATGATGAGTTCTTTGATCCCGCGCTTCTCACAGTTTTGCACGATGGTATCGAGCGCGAGGATCAGGGCTTCGCCGCCCTCCAGGGAAAAACGCTTGCCGCCGTACTTCGTGTGCAGAAAATTTTCAAAAGTCTCTGCTTCGTAGAGTTTGCGAAGGATATCGCGATGGACTGCCGGGTTGGTGCGCAGGGAACCGTCGCGATTTTCCAGCTTGTAGAGCACCCATGTGCGCATTCGTGGGTTCTGAATGTGCATGAACTCCGCGCCGACTGTGCTGCAATAGACGGCTTCAAGCTCGCGAATCATCTCTCGCAGCTTCATCTTCTTCCCCTCTTTGAAGAACCGCGAGGAGACGGTCAGATCGAGTTCCTTTTCGTCGAAGCCGAGTTCCTTTAGGGTCAGGAGTGGATTTGATCGCTTGAGCAGGTCGAGCGGGTCGAGGTCCGCGATGGTATGGCCAAGCGTCCGGTATGCGTAAACGAGCGCTTCGACGCGCGTTTGAAGGCTGCTGTCGGCTATGGCGCCGGGTGCCAGTTCTGCAGTGGCGCTGTCACCATTCTCTTCGCTCTTCGCAAAACCCAGTTCGAAACCCTCGAAAAAGGCCGCCCAATCGGGATCCACAGATTGCGGATTGGAGCGCCAGCGTTCGTAGTTGTCGTCAATCAATCCCTCGCTCCACCGGGCAGTAAAGGTACTCATATGCAATGGCTAGGTTGGTGTCCCATCGAATGCGGCGATACGCCGCCTTATTGGAGAAGTATCACTGTGAGGGAAGAATCCGATTTTCGCAAGCAGGCAGTATCGCGAGATGGGTGCCCGCATGTGCGAAGGCCCGATTTGTGACGCTTCGCTTGAAAGCGGAGAGATCTCGGGCTAAACGGAACAACTCCCGAGATGATCAAGGTAGAAAAGCTCACCAAGCGTTACGGCAGCGTTACTGCCGTAAACGAGATCGATTTCGAGGTCGACAAGGGTGAGATTGTGGGATTTCTCGGACCGAATGGCGCCGGGAAGAGCACAACAATGCGGATGCTCGCTTGCTACCTTCCGCCTACCTCTGGCCGCGCGGAAGTAGCTGGGTGCGACGTATTTAGGGATTCACTTAGGGCGCGGGAGCATATTGGCTACATGCCCGAGAACGTTCCTCTGCCGCACGACATGCGAGTCAACGAGTACCTGGCGTTTCGAGCGGCCCTCAAGGGCGTCCCGGGACGACGAATAAAAGAGCGCCTGGCAGACGTGTCAGATCTTTGCGGCCTCGGCGAGGTGGAGCGCAAGATGATTTCCGCGTTGTCGAAAGGCTTTCGCCAGCGCGTGGGACTCGCTGATGCGATGATCCACGAGCCCGAATTGCTGATCCTCGACGAGCCAACAATCGGTCTGGATCCCAATCAAATCCGGCAGGTGCGTGAGCTCATCAAAAATCTGCGCCGCCATCACACCATCTTGCTATCGACTCACATCCTTTCGGAAGTGGAGATGACCTGTTCACGTGTCATTATTATCAACCGGGGACGCATCGAAGTTCTCGATACTCCGGAGAACCTGCGCTCCCGCATCGGCTCCGAGGGAGAGGTGATTCTGGAAGCCCGAACCGAGGATCCCCATGCGATCGCCAAGCTGCGTTCCTTGCCCGGTGTGAAGGATGCCGTTCAAAAGAAGGTCGGAGATTGGACACGATTTACACTTCACGTGGAGAGCGATCCGAGGGAAAGCCTCCACGCATTTGCTGTGAAAGAAGGCTGGCCGGTACGCGAATTGACCAGGCGAAGTGCCACCTTGGAGCAGGTATTTGCCGAAGTGACCAACGCCGAAGAACGGGAATGAGTGTGATCCAGGCGGTCCCCCGCCATTCTCAATCTTGCCATGCACTTAAGCAGGTGGAGCGCGCCGGAGACGACTTGGATTTCTGCGGCACGGGCTTGCTCAAGAGAGCGACACGTGAGGCCGCATGAAACGCTTCTTCACTTTGTTGGCGCGGGAGGTCAGCCACTACTTTCACCAGCCATTGGCTTATATCGTCCTGTTTTTTTTTCTGCTGCTTACCGCAGCAAACTTCCATGCCGGCCTTGTAGCACTGAATCGAGAGCCGACGCAGACCTCGGTCGTCGAAGCATTTTTCAACACGGTTCTTTTCTGGTTTCCGTTCGTCTTGAGTTTCCCGCTTCTGACCATGCGCCTTTTCAGCGAGGAGTACAAGCTTGGAACGATTGAAACACTGATGACGGCGCCTGTGCGCGACGGACAGGTCGTCTTCGCAAAGTTTCTCGGGAGCTTGTTTTTCTATATCGTTTTGTGGGCGCCAAGCGTGCTGTATTTTGTCGTCTTTCGATGGATATCCGGCCAGAGTGCCGCGGATTCCTTTGGGGCTTATCTCGGGGCCTATTCGATGCTGATCCTTGTGGGCATGTTCTATCTTTCGATCGGCTGCCTGGCCTCCGCCTTGACCAAGAATCAGATCGTCGCAGCAACAATTGCTTTCGCGTTGATTTGCCTCATGTTTTTTCTTGGTTTGCTCTCGTTTGTCTTTCTCAAGGCGAGCTCTACTTTGCGTGAGTTCACATATTATTTTTCAACCATCGAGCACATAGGGGAATTCTCGCGGGGTCTCTTCGACACCAGGCCGGTCGTCTTCTACCTGAGCATGACGCTTTTCACGCTTTTCCTAACCTTCCATGTCTTCCAGTACCGTCGATGGAAAAGCTAGGCATTCCACGCAAAACGATCCGGCTCACGGTTTCTTTGCAAGTGCTGGCAATGCTGGTGCTCTTGGCGGCGATAAACTATTTCAGCTTCAATCACTATGCGCGCGCGGATTTTTCCCGCTCGCAGAAGTTCGTCCTGTCTGATCAGACCAAGCGGGTACTGCGCGAGTTGAAGAAGCCTGTCCGAGTCACGGTCTTCTTCTCGCCGACGGTGCTCTCGCCAGAGACGGCGTTATTTTCGGACGTGCAGAATCTTCTCAAGGAATTGATCTTTTCCGGCCGGGACAAGATTGAGGTCGAATATGTTGATCCGACGCGCGATCTTTCGAGGGCCCGGGAGCTTCAAGAGCAGTACAAATTCAGCGCTTCTGAGAATGTCCTCATTTTGGAGTACGATGGCCGTTCCAAGTTTGTGTCGGTGGCAGAGATGGCGGACTTCGACATGAGTCCGGTCGAGACTGGTGAGCCGCCGCGGCTGCTCGCCTTCAAGGGTGAGCAAGCTGTGACCAATGGCATGATTGCCCTCATCAACCCGGATCGTCTGAAGGTATATTTCCTGGAAGGTCACGGCGAGCCATCGATAGGTAAAGGAACCCCGCTTTCGGTCTTCAAGGACTACATCGAGCGCCAGAACGCAAGTACGGCTCCGCTTTCATTCGCCTCGATGGACACGGTGCCGTCGGACTGTGCCGCGCTGATCATTGCGGCTCCGCAGGTCGACATCGAAGAGCGTGAGGCGATGATCCTCACAAATTACTGGAAAGCCAACGCCCGCCTGCTTGTTCTGCTCGACCCGAAGGCGAAAACGCCGCGACTGAATTCGCTTCTTAATCAGGCGGGAATCGTCCCGCTGGACAACCGGGTTCTTCGCACCGTGCGCCTGCCGTTCGCCACGGGAATTCTTCGTGAAGTGACAGCCGAGTTTCTTCCAAAAAATGCCATCACAAAGCGCATGGTTGGGATCAACATCCTTTTGCCAGGAGCCACACAATCTCTCACTTTCGACACCGCGCAATCGCAGGCCGCTGGGGTGCAGATTTGGCCGCTGATCCAGGCGGGCGAGGAATTTTGGGGTGAGACGGACTACGTGACTGATGAAAGGAAGGGTGTTCGCTATGACGAAGGCAAGGACGCCGGGCAGCCGCTCTACGTGGCGATCGCCGCGGCGCGCGGTGGTGTGAAAGACGAGCGCGTTGAGGTTGAGTCGGCAAAGCTCATCGCTGTAGGCAATAGCGAGTTCGCGCTCGACGCGGCACTCAATCAGCAGGGCTTGGATTTTCTACTCAGCTCGATGAACTGGCTGCTGGACCGCGGTCAGCTAACTGGCGTGATGCCCAAGACAGTGAAGCACTTCTCGTTAAATCTGAGCGATGCCCAATTGAGCTCAATAGCGCTTTATACAATGATCGTCATCCCCGGAATCGCAGCTCTCGCGGGCTTGATCGTTTGGTCGCGGAGACGCGCATGAGTCCGGTAAAGACAATCTTGCTTTGCGCCCTGGCCCTTGCAGCAATCATTTTCTTGTCCATCTACGAGCCACTGACGCGCAGCACGCGCGAGAATGCCGAGGCGGCGCGAAAAGGGCTCGTTATGAGTTTGGATCCTTCGAAGGTGCGCGAGATTCGGATTTCCACCGGAGTCAATAAATTCGACATCAGGCGAATCGGCAATAGCTGGCAGCTTGGCACCAAGCCGAAGGATCGGGCGGATTCGGCGATGGTTGAGCGATTGCTAAAGTCCGCGGCTGATATGCGATATTTTGACCGGATCGCTGATCGTGAATTCAAGGCGAGTAGTGATCTGAGCGCGTTTGGCTTGCGCAATCCGAAAAGAACCATCGAGTTTGACGGCGACGAAAAGGTTACACTTTTCCTGGGAAAGGATGCGGCTAGCGAGGAGCGCTTCTACGTGCGCACCGATCGGTCGCGCGACGTGTTTCTCGTTAGTGATGAGTTGCTCAAAATGGCTTTCCGGGATCCGGCCGATTTCCGGGATCGTCGCCTGACGGACCTTTCGCCCAACCAGGTTGATCGCGTCATCATTCGCAGGCAGACTGGAGAAATTGAGTTGATCCGCAATGCCTCGGGCTGGCAGATCACCAAGCCGCTCCATGCACTGGCCGATGAGCGTAAGGTGGAGGATTTTCTTAAGAAATTTCTTGGTCAGCGCATCCTTGAGTTTGTCGCGGATGACTCCGGCGATTTGGGCATGTACGGGATCGCAGAGGGAAGGGACGAGATAACGATCTACGCCGAAGGCAGCGATCGTCACCAGACACTTCGGTTCGGAACCGACAAGTCCGGGACCGTCTTCGGTCAGTTTACCGCCCGGGATTCGGTATATCGACTGCCGTCTCAAGTCAGGGAGCTTCTGAGTATCAGCCCGGACGCGCTGCGCGACCGTCGTTTGCTGCCTTTGAATCTTGACATGGTGGATGCGATCCGAATTCGCACGCAAGCCAGGGAGTTTTCGCTGCGTCGCGAAGGAGACGGCTGGGTGGTCAGGGATGGGGAGACTGAGCGACCGGCCAGCGCGGCCGCCGTGCAGGCGCTTGCAGACGCGGTATCCACGGCAGAAGTTTCGGCCTATGACACAGTTTCAGACGAAAAAGTGGCAGCATTCGGACTCGAACGCCCACAGTGCAAGGTCGCGTTTTTGTCAGTGCTCTCTGAGAACACGCCTGAAGCCCGCGCTGGAGAACAAGTCATCGGAAGCCTGACGATCGGCAATTCGGAGGACGGTCGCGTGTTTGTTCAGATCGGCGACACGCCCGAGGTGTTGAGTGTACCTCAGGCCCTCATGAATGCGGTTCCACTAGATCCCGCCGCCTGGATTTCACCCGGATAGCGGCGCCACCGCGACCTCATTCTTTCGCCAAATCCGCTGCGAGACGATCAGTCTTGGCGGCCATAATGAGGTCGTTTCGGTGCAGACCGCGGATTTTATGCGTCCACCAGGTTACGGTGACGCTTCCCCATTGCGTGAGGAGGGCGGGGTGATGGCCTTCCGACTCCGCAAGCGCGCCGACCTTGTTCGTGAGACCGAGAGCCTGCGCGAAGTTCTTTAGACGAAAGACACGTTCGAGCTGTTGGATGCCGTCGCGCTCGACGATCTGCCAGTCGGGAATCTGCGGTTTGAGTTCGGTAATCTCCGCGTCAGTGACCTGTGGCGCGTCTGCGCGGCACGCTGTGCATTGGGATTCGAGTAGCGTACTCATGCTCAGAATATGAGCTGTGCGACCGCCAGATCAAAGCTGCTTTGCCAGAAACCGGTGCCGGGCCACTCGCGAGACGTCGACCATGCTGGAAGATTCGCCAAATTTCGCCGCGTTCTGAATGGTGTCTGCTAAACTGCCTTGCTTGACTACGTCGTCGTGCCAGCCACTGTGAAGCACTTGTCATGACCAGCGCTGAGATCCGTACATCCTTTCTCGAGTTTTTCCGGGAGAAGCTGCACACCATTGTGCCTTCATCGAGCTTGATGCCCGACTCGCCGAACTTGCTCTTCACCAACGCTGGCATGAACCAGTTCGTGCCAATTTTTCTCGGTGAGGTGAAATGTCCTTATGTGCCCGGACGTGCTGCGGACACCCAGAAATGCATTCGCGCAGGAGGCAAGCA
>DATDAX010000360.1:0-2523 GCA_036525175.1 Terrimicrobiaceae bacterium
TTCTTCGGCTCGAGTCCGGGTGGGTGAGAATGCCGATGATGGGGCTCGTCATGCGAGTGCGGATGAGAGTGCGTCACCTCGTCATGCTTATGCGGATGAGAATGATTGGCCATAACTCTTGTATCGTACGCCCGTTTCGGATTTCCCGCCACTCAAAGAGCCAGCCCCCAAGCTCAAAAATCGAGAGCCTGCAACAATGATTCGATCACTTCTTGCCGTCAGCAAGAGCGAGGAGCTTCGACACGACTGTATCCGGGTGGAACATTTCGCTGTAGCGCTGCATAAGCTTCATAGATCGCGCAGCCACGGATTCGAGCTCGGGTAAGGCTCTGCGAATCGCATCAGCCAACGACGCGGGGCTGGTGTCGCGAACGAGCCAGCCGGTCCGCTCCCTTAATACTTGAAGTCCCATCAATGAACCCTCTGAGACGATGACAGGCTTGCCCGCTGACAAGGCTTCGCAAAAAACCCCGCTTGTTCGCTCCTTATAAGTGTCAACGCGGTATGGCATGAGGAGGACGTCTGCCTCACGGAGCAATTCCAAGTACGCATCGTCACTCAAAGGATGGTCTACAAGAGACACACATGCTGAGGACGTCGAACGAAAATCCGCCAATGCAGCAGCCGAGCGGTGATCCGGATCGCTGCTCTGAAGGGCGAAGCGCGCGTGAGGCGGCCCTTCAGACCCGCAAAGCGAGTCAATTGCAGCCAGGACCTCGGGAAATCCCTTGTCCTCCCGCGCGTTGCCCAAACAGACGAAACAGGGTGGGTTTCCAGGCGGCTTCGAGGATTTTGCCGTACGGCGTGAAACGACGACTGGTAAGAGTGTCACCGGTTGCTGCAAGATCGTTTCATACCTGCCGCGCAGTATGCAGCTGTCGGTCACGAACCGGGCTCGTGCTATCCTGCCCGTGCGCCGCAAATCAGAAAGAAGTGACGGCAAACGCGGATCCGCTCGGAATCGTTCCGGGGCGTAGCCGAGATGCAGGACGATGTTCGGCTCTCGTCCTCGTGGAAGCGATACCAGCCAGCGCAGCCAGCTCGTCAGATTTCGAGGCGCAAGCATTTGCGCGAAGACGATGTCATTCCGGCGAACGTCTGACTCCCTGATTCCAGAGAAGAGATCCGACTGAAATCGTCGCCGCGAGAGAGTCTCCAAGAAATCAAGGGCGAAGCGCGAACGGGACAACAAACGCGACGGACTGTTGCGCAGGTCCTTTCGGAATATCCCATCCATCCGCACCTCGCCGCCAACCCTCACATTACATTTGCGGGAGCATAAGATACGCACTCCCAATCCCGCCCTCTTCGCCGCATCAGCGAGAAATCCCGCGTGGCTCAAATGATGTCCGCGCGCGTCGACGAGAAGATGATCGGCCAGCCAAAGTGTTCTCACTTTCGTCGGGAAAATTGGAAAATTTCGAAACGAGCTGACACTTGGTCAGGCAAGCCGCAAGCCTGCGCAGGATCGAAACATTTCCTGCGTTTGGAAGGAAGAAGTGACAGTCGGTGTGCCATTGGTTTTTCCTGCACGGCAGGGATCGTTACACAACGATTCCGCGGCTTTGTCTTTGGTCACTTTCGACGGCATTTCCCGTGAAAGCAAATGGCCCTGCCACCAATCTCGATCATGGCGTGTTGCTTGCGCCATATGACCGGCGATCGGAGACAGGGCTATTGCTCGACCGCGCGCAGTGTGTGATCGAGAATCAAGATCATTGCCGCGGTAGCACCCCAAATGTACCGTTCGCCGTACGAGATCGCCCAGAATTCAATGCGAGTTTCTCCAAACATCCGGAAGTGCCGCTGCTGATTTTGCTGATTGAGCAAGAACGCAAGGGGCGCTTCGAAGACATCAGCCACCTCCACCGGGTCCGGCTTCAAGTCCAATGGCGGCTCAACCCAACCGACCACCGGCGTGACTCGATAGCCCGTTACCGTTTCGTAAGGTGCCAACTCGCCCAGAATGCTAACCCGCTCGGCGGAAAGGCCCACTTCCTCGGTCGCTTCACGCAGCGCCGCGTGCGCGAGCGAGACGTCCTCCGCCTCTACCCGGCCTCCGGGAAAGCTGATCTGACCAGCATGCTCGGGTAATCCCGTGCTGCGAAGGGTCAGCAACAAGGTGAGACCATCCGGGCGGTTCACGATGGGAACAAGCACGGCGGCGGGCGTCGCAATCCCCTCACGTCCAGGAAACCGAAATCCGTCGCTCAAACCCCTCGCAGTCGACGGCGCGGGACCCGCGAGACGTTGTTCCAGCCATTCTTTCTGGGCATGTGGCGAGAGGGAGAACAGCGGCAAAAGCATGGCACACAGTGGCGAGCGCCTTACGCCGCGGCTGACATACAGCTTCTTGAAAGACTCCGAAGCCCTCTGAGCCCACGCGCCCTGGGACGCCCAGGTCAGTTGCTCTCGCGTATCAGAACGGAGAGTCGGGGAAGTAAAAGTCCTTCGCGTTTTCCTTGGTGACCAGCACGGATGGGATGATCGTCTTTTCGGGCAACTTCTCGCCTTTCAGGCGCG
>DATDAX010000361.1:0-3948 GCA_036525175.1 Terrimicrobiaceae bacterium
TCCTCGGGAATGGCCGGGTCTAGCCGCCGGATCGCCTCGCGCAAGCGCCCCACCAGCACCACGTCGCCAAACGAATCACGCTCCGCCGCCGGTTCACCGGGCGCGAGCTGCGGCCCGTGTCCGACCGCATAGCCCAGCTCCCCGAACCATTCGAGGGCGGCGTCTTCGACGATGGATTCGTTGAGACTCACGAACGTTTCATGCGGCAAGAATATCCGCGAATTCCTCGGGCTGAGACCACCGGGCGATCTGTGAGAGGTCCTTTACCAGATTGAAGTCTTCCGTGCTCCAAACGTCCATCGTGTCATCGAAAAGGGACACGAATTGCAGCCCCTCTGGGCCAATCTTTAAGTTATTGAGATCATACCAAGCTGCCAGGACATGCTCGGCGACACCATGAGCAGCCGCCCGACTACCCGTGCTCAACACATATACGAGTGAGCTTCGATTTGGTGTCCTCGTATGAAAATCCGGACGCCAACTCCTTCCGGAACGTCCGGCAAGTTGCTGTCCGCGCTCAAACGGAATGTTTCGTTCCATCAGGAATAGTTCCACTTCGTCCGTCGCCGATTCCACGGAACGAGTGCGCATGGTAAACCAAAGATCGGAAACTCGAAGCGCCCCTTGAGCGACACGCATCGCCACAGAGGCAAAGTCTTGCCCAACTTGCGCCCTGGCCAACAACATCCCTCGATAGAACTCAAGACCGTGGGTCAAGCAGACGTCCTCGACGAGCTTTTGCTGCTTCGGAGACCGTTTTGGAGCCAGACTCTGCATCCGCAGCCAACGCATCGTTTCTCCCAAATCGGTAATTGTAAACGTGCCATGCTTCTCGGAGACGAACAGGTCGATCACGTCGCCGTCAGGATAGAGAAAAGGCGTCCGAATACGAGTGTATCCGTTCACTTCCGAACAAGTGAACAGCGCTCCCAAATTCTGAGCGATGAAATCGCAGGCCGGAATCATAGAATCTCCAGTTGAAGCGGAGGGAGTGCGCGCATCATTCCTTGATGCTGAATGCCAGCCTCGGCGCAGAACTGGTGCCACACTGCCACCGGGTCAGTCACGGGCGCAGTAATATCGGATGGGACATAGGCCTCTTTATCACGAATCGGTTCATTCCATCGGTGCTTATGCAGTTCTCCAACAAAGAGACAGTCTGGATTGTTGTGGTCTTTTCCGAGGTCGAGTGCGTAAATGCGCCCGCTTCCGCGATGCACGAGCGTATAGCTGATCGTGCTGGCCAATCGGTTGCAGCTCCCCTTGATGAAGATGGGATGGCCGGCTACCGAGTCCACATCAACGCGAAACTCAACGGCTGGCGAATGGTCTTCGTCGTCAGCCCAGATGATATCGCCAACGATCGTTGGTTGTATCGGCCAATAGCGCCTCAAAGTCGGCCTGGTTCATTGTGCGTTCCTGTTACTGTATTCCTGTATCTCGATCGTGGCGAGATGCTTTCGCCGTCGCAGATTGCTCGCGCGGCGGCCATGGAGGTTGCCGCCCGGCATTGGCAAGAAATCCGCCGGCTCGAAGCTTCGGCAGCCGCTCGGTGTGTTCGTTTGCGAGGTTAAGGAATACGCAGGTCCGTGCAGCCGCTGGATCGCCTCGCTCAGCCGGCACGCATACGACCTCGCCAAACGAATCCCGCTCCGCCGCCGGTTCGCCAGGCGCGAGCTGCGGCCCGTGTCCGACCGCATAGCCCAGCTCCCCGAACCATTCGAGGGCGGCGTCTTCGACGATGGATTCGTTGAGATTCATGGAAAGGCTAGACTTGGCGAATATACTGAAGTGATACTTGGAATCCCAAGTTCTGCACTCGGCGTGCATGGTGCATCAAGTTAACCGCAGAAAAGAACGGCAACGGGGGCGGCCATGCGCCCTGCCCCTGAGCGGCGATGATCGCATATACGACTTCGTAATCGGGAGGGGCCGGGCGGGCTGATGGAATCAGTGCGGCTTGGGCGGGCTTACCGAGTTCGATCAATCGCTGATGGATAGCGGTCCGCAGCCCCGAATCTTGAAGAAATAGATCGGACGACACTGAACCCTGTGAAAACAAATGGCTTAGCTTGCCGGAGGAACTTCGCTTTTTTACGTGGATCAGATGACCCGCGGCCGACAGCAAGTCGCAAAATTCGATCGCAGATCCAGCATCGGTCGGGTTGAAAAGCTCGCGATCTAACATGGCAAAGACATCGGCATTATCTTGTTCGACACCTTCATTATAGTCTCCCTCTCCCTGACCGAACGCCGCATCTGGAAACAAGATAGAAGTCGAGCTGATCGAGTTCACAAATTGTGAAACGCGAGCGGCGTAATGGGGGGCCACTTCGAACCAAAGTCCGTCAAGGAGAACGAATCGACTATTTCCGGTGGTGGTCTCCCATACTAAGCATTCGTAAACGGACCATCGGTCCCGGAGGGTGTCGTCGCCTTCGTATTGGACTCGAACCCTGTGTCGCTTCAGAACCTCGGGCGTAATCGCAATTCCGTGATGATGCAAAATTGCAATGTATTCCGGGAGGAAGAGTTCGAGATAGAGAATGCCGGCGCCTGCTTGCGTGTAACTAAAGCGGTGGATGTTCTCCCAATCCAAAATTTCGGGGGCAGCGAGGTAAGCGCCATTCAACTGTCCTGCGACGAGCGTCGCTGTAAGCTGTTGATCCAGCTCCGCGTGCAATGCGGGGTCGACCTCTCTTACGTTGACGTGCAAAAACGTCATGTTCATCAGCCTCGCCTGTGACCCCACGCAGCAGCGCGCGGCTCACGTCCAATTCAAAGCTGGCGACCTTCGAACTTTGACTCACTTGCTTGCGAGTGGAGACAACCATCTCATCGTAAATCTTGGATTCGATGCTCCTGAGTTTGCTCGGATCTACTCGGTTTAGGGTGACTTTAAGTCCGAAATCTCGCACCCACGAATGAGGTTTGAGGAGGGTTCTCCCGTAGCCAAACGTCAAAGCAAAAAAGCGATCTTGGTATTGCACAATTAGAACCGCGGAGATGCTTGCAGTGAAAACGACGCCTATCGGATGCTCCAAAAATGGATTGAGAGTGTTGACCCAACCGGGAGTCGAGCTGTGTTGCTCGCCCACGAACAGCATGCCCGGCAATCCCAGTTCATCGGTTAGAGGAATAATTGGGTACGTCTTATCCGAATCCAATGCGGCTTCGGGGTCGACTACATCCTCCTTCAATAGAAAAATAGTGAACGCTTCCATCGGTGCTATTTGAGGGACAACGCCCCGCTGAGCAGCTTCGGCAGCAGTGTGTCGCGCAGGGTGGCAAGGGTGCGGGATTGCTCGGTGTTGCGGTTGATGCGGTCGAACATCGGCGTCGCCATTTTGGTGAACGCTTGGATCAACGCGGGCGACGGAATGACGACCTTCATATCGAGCACGCTCTCGGGGCGGATGCGCTGGTGGCTGCCAGTGGTGCCGGTGACGAGGGTTCCGTAACGATGGCGAAGGCAGACGACTGAAAAGCGACAAAAAAGATACTCGCTAGACACGCCATGCTTCGGGCAAGCAACCATAAATCGGTGGAACAAGACAGAGCGGTGCGCGAGGCGAAGCATCTAGATGCGCGGGATATGGGCGTTTGGGCGGAGGAATTTGTGGAACCGTTGGAACTTGAACCTGACGAAGAAGACCGTGACCTTGGCATGAAGAAAAACTGGGAGAGGAAAGGTATTCTCTTAGCTAAGGCAGCGCAGAACTCCAGAATATTTGCCGGGCAGGAAGGATCGTTGCTCGGCGAGGGGCGGAACTGAGATGCGCGGTGCTTAGATCATTTCCCGCGATCCCAGGCTGTGCAGCGATCATTGAGTATTGAGCCATTCGACACCGCCGGGTTTGTATTTCGGGTAGGCCGGGAGCTTCATGCGGATGTGTGGGCAACACCCAGTTCCCTGGCTGCAGTGGCAAGCCGGGAATCGAGTGACCA
>DATDAX010000362.1:0-2037 GCA_036525175.1 Terrimicrobiaceae bacterium
CCGGTGTCAGCCGGAAGGCGGTTTGGCTCCGACGACTTCGTAGAGCTGGTACACGCCGGTCTTGCCGCGAATCTCCCACGGCGGGCACTGGTTGACCTCCACCTCGTGGCCGGCCCGCTGATAGGCATCATCAGAGATCAGAAAATTGGTTCCTGCGTTCTTGTTCGCGGCTTCGACGCGGCTGGCGAAGTTCACGGCATCGCCGACAATGGTTCGCCGCTTATAGACTCCCCAACCGATGCTGCCCACGACGACTGCGCCATAGTGTAATCCGATTCCAATGTCGAAGCTCCTGCCGTGGATCGCCTCAAAGTACGGCTTCATGGCCTCTACGGCCTGCAGCATTTCGAGGCCAGATTGAAGCGCGCGGGACACGACGCGCTCGGTCTCCTCCAGCCCAAAGACGGAAAGCATTCCGTCGCCCATGTAGTTGTCGACCACCCCGCCGTGGCTATGGACAATTCGTCCCATCCGATGATAGTAGCGGTTGAGCGCATGAATCACGTCGTAGGGAAGCAGCCTTTCGGCGAAAGGCGTGAATCCCCGAATGTCAGCAAAAAGGATTGCGAGATGCCTTTCTTCTCCCGCAGCCTCCACGGACTGATCGGCGATGCTTTCAGCCGCCAGTTGTTCGTCCTCGTCGTCAAGCACCAGTCTCCGCACGGTCATTGAGCCGGTGACCTGCGTCTGGCAGGCAAGCCGAATCATCGGTTTGAACTGCAGATGGCTGGCGATTTCCTGCTCTGCATCCGTCCGCGGAGCGCAATTTTCCAGACCATCGAGGACCGCGGTGCGGCAGGTGGAGCAACGGGCGTTACTGCCGCACGCATGCGTCAGCTTGATGCCGGCGCGCATTGCCGCTCGAAGAATCGTCTCACCCGGCGCGGCTTCGACGTCGCGACTGTCGGGGAGAAACGATATGCGGACAGTGCCGTGAGTTTCGTTCGAGTTCACATGAGTGATCATTCAAAAATGCTGCCGCCCCAGCGTGGCAACCGCCGCAAACTGCATGCCTCTACCAAGGATGGCGAACATAATTCCCAGCGCGCAAATTCCAGTCCGGAGCAATTTCAACCAACCCGGAAGCGAGAGCAAGGGGTCCCGCGTTGCCAGTGCTCCTGGGCGCCAAGTCGGAGACAATGCGCGAGGCGAAGTTCAGACGAATTCCCTAAACTCGATAAATTCGCGCGTCACCTGGCCTGAAGCGGTCGCGTGGCAGACGAACCAGCCTTTTTCCTTGCTTCCATCGTGATTGGCACGGACTCGCGCACAGCACCGGTCGGTAGTTATCAGAGCGTCGCCCAGCCTTCGCTCAGTGTAGCCGTGGAAATGTCCGCAGAAGACGGCGCCCAGATTGAACTCGAAAAACCGCGCCAAAACATCGTCTGCATTGAGAGGACGCATCTGGACGTCGGCGCCCAGCGGAAAGTGCGTAAAGACAATCGTCGGCTTGCGCCGGTCGAGTCTTGGCAGGTTTTCATCCAGCCATGCCATCGTCTCTGACGAGATCTTGGTATCCAACCACGCGTCGCCTTCAGTCGTGTCGATTCCGATTAGCTGCCAGCCGCCATGTTCGACGATGTAGTTGATCTGATCCTTGAACGTTTGTTCGTAGGATCTCCTGTCGGTTTCGGTGGTGTAGTCATGGTTGCCAATCGCCGCATACAACGGAATGTCGAGCTTTTCGAACGTATCACGGATCCCGATATGCTGGGTGGCCTTGCCGTCGTCCGCAATGTCACCGCAAAGCAGGCAAAATTCAGCCTCGGGAGCGCTTGCCTTCATCGCCGCGACCACATTCTCGAACCAAGGCCCGCATTCTTCCTCGCAAAAGTGAAGATCGTTCACAGCGAAGAAGGTAAAGTCGCTCGCTCCTTTTGAATCGCCTGCCCTCACACGACCCGGCCACAAGCCAAGGGTCAGCAAGGTTCCCGCGCTCAGCCGCAGCAACTTGCGTCGCTTGATTTTTTCCAGCATCCTCATACATGAGCGACTTTTCGAGGCAGGGCAAGTCCTCGAAAATTTCGCTCCGATCGC
>DATDAX010000363.1:0-8194 GCA_036525175.1 Terrimicrobiaceae bacterium
AAGTTGATTCCTTACAAGCGGATTGGCGAGCCCCATGAAATCGGACGCGCCGCCGTTTGGCTTGCTTCCGACGACGCTGACTATGTGCATGGCATTACGCTATTCGTCGATGGGGGCATGACTCTCTATCCAGGCTTCGAAACGGGCGGCTAGCCCAGCGCATAAAGGACGTTACCGGTTTGATCCTGCTCGCCTTGGCCCGTATTTCCGACCGATGATCAGTCTGCAGATTCCCCACCGGAGCCATGGGAACATGAGAACGAACTTTGACCCGAACGCCGAATGGCTTGAGGCTGATGGACTCGGCGGATTTGCGAGCGGGACGGTCAGCGGAATTCGAACGCGACGCTATCACGCATTGCTCCTAGCGGCGACCACTCCGCCCTCCGGAAGGATGGTCATCGTGAACGGCTTCGATGCCTGGGTGCAGACGTCCGAGGGCACGTTTCCGATCTCGTCTCAGCGCTACCACTCGGAGGTCATCCATCCAGACGGCTCCCCCCGGTTGATCGCCTTTCGGTCTGAGCCATGGCCTCGATGGACTTACCAAATTGGCGAAGGATTATTCGTGGAGCAGGAAATCTTCGTTCCCCGAGGCGTTTCCGTGGCCGTCCTCCGTTGGAGACTGAAGGGAGATGCGGAAGCGTTGCTCAAGGTGCGGCCATTCCTTTCGGGTCGCGATTTCCATGGCACACACCACGAGAACGCCACGCTGAATTTCGCGGCCGAAGTCGCCGGCGACCGCGTCACTTGGAATCCCTACCCGGGAGTGCTTCGGGTCACCGCTCGCAGCAATGGACGCTACACGCCCGAGCCGGAATGGTATCGAAATTTCTCCTACACCGAGGAACAGGCGCGCGGGTTGGACTTCCTTGAAGACTTGGCAGCGCCGGGTTTCTTCGAATTCCATCTTGGAGCCGGTGTGGCAGAACTCGTTCTGGTTGCCGAGGGGCACGAGGTCGTATTTTCACAGAGCGTTGAGCAACTGGCTCGCCAGGAAGAGACCAGGCGAACGGGCTTTGCCTCGAAGTTACACAAAGCTGCGGACGCGTATCTTGTGCGGCGGGGAACCGGAAAGACGATCATTGCGGGATATCCGTGGTTTGGCGATTGGGGGCGGGACACTTTTATCGCGCTGCGAGGTCTCTGCCTTGCGACCGGCCGATTCGAGGATGCCAGGGACATTCTCGTGGAATGGACGGGGGCCGTGTCCGAGGGAATGCTGCCCAACAGATTTCCGGACAAGGGCGAGACACCTGAGTTCAACTCCGTGGACGCCTCGCTATGGTTCGTGGTTGCTTCCCATGAACTTCTCTCGACTGCGCCTGACGTATGCTCAGTCGATCACATCGAAAAGATCCGATCGGCCATCGAGGCGATTCTGAGCGGTTACAGCCAAGGTACGCGCTTTGGCATTCGACTCGACGAATCCGGTCTCCTCGCGTGCGGCGTTCCGGGCGTCCAGCTCACGTGGATGGATGCCAAGGTGGGCGATTGGGTGGTCACGCCGCGAATCGGCAAACCGGTCGAAGTACAGGCTCTCTGGCTAAACGCGCTTTTGATCGGCGCGGAGCATAATTCTCACTGGCAAGGTCTTTTCGATTCCGGCGTTGAAGCCTTCCGTTCAACATTCTGGAACGAATCGCGAAGGTGTCTTTTCGACGTCATTGATTGTGACCACCGGAAAGGAACGCGAGACGCGAGCCTTCGTCCCAATCAGATTTTCGCCGTAGGCGGCTTGCCGGCCTGCTTGCTTGAAGGGGAACCCGCCCGTGCTGTTGTGGACACAGTGGAAGCCTCACTGCTTACCCCGAAAGGTCTGCGAAGTCTGGCGCCTCAGGAACCCAACTATGGTGCACGCTACGAGGGAGACGTCGTGCATCGGGACGGCAGCTATCACCAGGGGACCGTCTGGCCTTGGCTCATCGGGCCGTTCGTTGAAGCCTGGCTGCGCGTGCGCGGCAACTCTCCCACCGCAGTCCATGAGGCGCGCGATCGCTTCCTTCCACCGCTCTACGAACATTTGAATGAAGCCGGGATCGGGCACATCTCGGAGATCACCGATGCCGAGGCGCCTCACACCCCGCGTGGCTGCCCGTTCCAGGCGTGGTCTCTCGGCGAACTGCTGCGACTGGAACACATGGTCTTACGGCCACAGCCGGCAGGCTGAAATGGCGCTCATCTTCGGTCATGTCCCTCCCTCGCGGAAACCTCCAAACCCTTAGGCAACTCCCTCCTGGCGAATTTGTAAGGTATTGTCCCTCGTAACGACCAATCAAACATCTGCTGCAATGAACAAAGACGAGCTCCCAAGCCAGGGCGAATTTTTTCGCCTCGAGGAGGAGAAGCGTTACAAGGCCCAGAACGGCCTGTGGCGCAAATGGGGACCGTATCTTAGCGAACGCCAATGGGGAACTGTGCGCGAAGATTACAGTCCGCACGGAAACGCGTGGGAATACCTCCCACATGACCATGCTCGCAGCCGTGCCTATCGCTGGGGCGAGGACGGAATCGCGGGATTCAGCGATCATCACCAGCGGCTCTGCCTGTCGCTCGCGCTATGGAATGAACGCGACCCGATCCTTAAGGAACGGCTCTTCGGACTCACCAACAACGAAGGCAATCACGGCGAAGATTGCAAGGAACTGTACTACTATTTGGACGCTATCCCGACGCATGCCTATCTGAAAATGCTCTATAAGTATCCGCAACGGGAATTTCCTTACGCGGACCTCGTTGAGACCAACCGCTCAAGGGGGAAACACGACCTCGAATACGAGCTGCTGGATACCGGGGTTTTCGACGGTGACCGTTATTTCGATATCTTCGTTGAATACGCGCGAATCAACCCGACGGACGTGAACATGCTTGTCACCGTCCACAATCGCGCACCTGAAACCGCAACGCTCCACCTCCTTCCGCAGCTTTGGTTTCGCAATACCTGGTCGTGGAAACCTAATCCTAATAAACCAAGGATTTCCGCGAGAGATCCGCAATCCGCCGACGCGTCGCATCAAGACTTGGGCGCGTTCCAGTTCCTGGTCGAGAAAGCGGATGAATGGCTCTTCACAGAAAACGACACGAATACTGGGCGTCTTTTCGGCCAGAACCTCGAGGGTTATTTCAAGGACGCCTTTCACGAATATATCATAAGCGGCAATGCGACGGCGATTAATCCGTCGCAAAACGGAACGAAGACCGCCGCTCACGCCATCCGCAATGTTCCCGCCGGAGGCCGCGTTCAACTGAGAGCCTGCCTGCGCGCGACCTTCGAAGGAAACCCGTTCGAATCATTCGATAGGATGATGGATGCAAGGCGCGTGGAAGCAGACGCCTATTACGAAGAAATCCAAAAGGACATCAACGATCCGGACGCCCGGCTCGTCCAACGGCAGGCCCTCGCCGGCATGATTTGGAGCAAGCAGTATTTTTACTACGACGTGCCAGAGTGGCTTAACGGCGACCCTGGCCAGCCCCCACCGCCGCCCGGGCGCCAGCACGGACGCAATTTCGAGTGGAAGCACCTCAACAACGCTGACATCATCTCGATGCCGGACAAGTGGGAATACCCGTGGTATGCGGCGTGGGATCTCGCATTTCACACCGTCGCGTTCGCATTGGTGGACACGGAATTTGCGAAGTCACAGCTCCTGCTCATGACGCGAGAGTGGTACATGCATCCGAATGGGCAACTGCCTGCATATGAATGGGCGCTTGGCGATGTAAACCCTCCCGTGCATGCCTGGGCAACATGGCGAGTGTTCCAGATGGATCGCGAGCGCCAAACGCAACGTGGCGAGTCCAGCCCGGGTGATCTCGACTTCCTCGAACGCGTCTTCCACAAGCTGATGCTCAACTTCACCTGGTGGGTCAATCGCAAGGACGCGCAAGGCCGCAATATCTTCCAGGGTGGATTCCTCGGTCTAGACAACATCGGCGTGTTCGATCGCAGCGCGCCGTTGCCCACCGGCGGGTTCATCAATCAAGCCGATGGCACAAGCTGGATGGCGATGTATTCGCTAAACCTTATGCGCATCGCCCTCGAGCTTGCGCAACACAATCCGGTCTATGAAGACATCGCAACCAAGTTCTTCGAGCATTTCCTGCATATCGCCGAAGCAATGAACAATATCGGTGAATCCGGTCTCGGTCTCTGGCACGAGCAGGAAGAGTTCTACTATGACGTCCTGAACCTTCCTGACGGCCAAATGATTCCGCTCAAGGTGCGCTCGATGGTCGGCTTGATTCCGCTTTTCGCCGTCGAGGTTCTTGAACCGGAGAGCCTCGAAAATGCGCCTGAATTTGCGCGGCGGTTAAAGTGGTTCCTTAATTATCGTCCGGACCTCGCGCGGCTCGTTTCACGTTGGGAGGAAAGTGGTCGCGGCGAACGTCACCTGCTTTCCCTGCTTCGCGGTCACAGAATGAAATGCCTGCTTCGCCGCATGCTCGACGAAACGGAATTTCTTTCAGACTACGGCGTACGCGCCATCTCGAAGATCCACGAAGCCAATCCCTATGTATTCGGTTGCTCCGGCAACGACGTGGGCGTCAGCTACCAACCCGCCGAATCCAATTCCGGCCTGTTCGGTGGAAACTCGAACTGGCGGGGCCCAATCTGGATGCCCGTCAACTATCTGTTGGTCGAATCGCTCCAGAAATTTCACAAGTATTACGGCGACGACTTCAAGATCGAGTGTCCGACCGGTTCAGGAAAGTATCTGACAATCCGCGAGGTCGCAAACGAACTGGCACGCCGGCTCACGCGCATCTTCCTAAAAGACGCTTCGTCGCGTCGTCCGGTCTTCAACCACTGCAACAAGATGCAAACCGATCCCCATTTCCGGGACTACGTCCTATTCCATGAATACTTCCATGGCGACAACGGTCGCGGAGTTGGTGCATCACATCAGACCGGCTGGACGGGCCTTGTTGCCAATCTCCTCAAACCGAATCAGGGAGGTCTTCAGCTATGAGCTCTACGGAAATGCAGGAAGCCCGACACCGCACGGTCTCGCAGCGAGGGTCTCCCCGGCTCATCGGAAACCGCTACGGCGTTCGACTCGCCCGGACCCGCGAAGATGTCGAGGCTGCTCTGCGTCTGCGCTTCGAGATATTCAATCTCGAGCTTCACGAAGGACTCACGGAATCTTTTTTCACTGGTCTCGACGAGGATGAGTTCGATCAATTCTGCGATCACCTTATCGTCGTGGACGAGATCGCGGGAAACGTCGTTGGAACCTATCGTATGCAGACGGGCGACATTGCCGCTGAAAGCAATCTGGGGTTCTACAGTGCGCGGGAGTTTGATTTCACACCGTACGAGGGAATTCGAGATTCGCTGATCGAACTCGGCCGCGCCTGCGTTCATAGCGACCACCGAAGCTTCTCCGTCATCAGCCTGCTTTGGAAGGGAATCATAAGCTATGCCGTCGAACGCCACGCGCGCTATCTTATCGGGTGCAGCTCGCTCACCTCGCAGGATCCGGCCTTAGGTTCCGCAATGTTTCAGCAGTTGAGCAAGGCACATCTTGTCATTCCGCCGCTGCGGACGCAGCCGCTTCCAGCCCTGGCAATCCCCATCGATTCCGCTCCTTGTTCCTGCGGTCCTCCGCCCAGACTTCTTCGCGCGTACCTGAGTGTCGGCGCCAGGATATGCGGCCCTCCGGCCATCGATCGCGAGTTCGGAACGATCGATTTCTTGACGCTGCTGGACATCAAGAACTCTCCGCTCAACGCCCAGGCACATTTTCTGCCGAGAAGATGAATGCTCTACCAAGCGCGGATAGTGGCGTCGAGGGATCAGTAAGGTTTCAATCTCATCCAATGGTCGGGCGAGGATCTGCCGCTTTCTTCATCCGGAGAGGGCTGCGCGCCCTATGCTGCGCCGAGATTTTCCTTCGGGGGTTGCTGGTCTTTTTCCGACTTCGTACCTCCGGCGAGAGCAACTGGCGCGCACTGTGGGCTCAATGGATCAGCAGGGAATTTCTAAGGTTAATTAATTGCAAGGTTCGTGTCTCGGGAGCCATCCCGCAGCATGGCCTCATTGTTTGCAACCATCTCAGCTATCTCGATATTCTCGCCATGTTGTCGGTGTGCCAAGCCGTCTTCGTTTCGAAGAGTGATTTGCGTCGGTGGCCGTTCTTCGGACTGCTTGCGAGAATGGCTGGAACCGTCTTCGTCGACCGCGGGCGCAGAACGGCGGTGTTCGTGCCCCTCAAATCCGTTGCGTGCGCTTTGAAAGCCGGTCATCCTGTCGTCATATTTCCTGAGGGTACGAGCTCCGATGGCTCGGGGGTCCTGCCCTTCCGAAGTTCGCTTCTCGAAGCGGCGATCGTGTCACGAGTGCCGATCACGCCGGCTGCAATCGACTACGATCTCAAGGAAGGCAGCATCGTCGACGAGGTTTGCTACTGGCGCGATATGGCTTTCGGCGCCCATTTTTGGAATCTCCTGGGCAAAGAGTCTGTCACCGCCTCGCTTCGCTTCGGGCAGTCACAGGCACCGACGCAGGGACGCAAGGAACATGCACGCACTCTGCGCCTCGCCGTAATTCAGCTCCGCAACAAATAGTGAAGCGTTCACGAAGGCAAGCCTGACATTCGGGCAAGTTGGATGATCTTTCGCCAGCCGGTTCGGCTCTTAATAGAAAGACGACGGAACGGGCCTTCGCTAGTCCGCCGCGGGCAGAATGCATGTAAACGTGGCTCCGGGACCGACATTCGCTGACGCCGCAAGCCGACCTCCATGCGCCTCGACAATGCCGCGGCTGATTGGCAATCCCATTCCCATGCCGTTTGCCTTGGTGGAATAGAACGCATCGAACATCCTGTCCTTTTGCTCGGGGTCAAACCCAATGCCGCAATCCTGAACGGCAATGAGTACTGCCTTCTTACCGTCGAGCTTGTCCTGAGCGGTGCGTATTGTCAGGACGCGCCGCTCATCGGATTCGCTCTTCGTGGCTTCGATCGCATTCGCGATCAGGTTGATCAGCGCCTGCTGCAACTCGATGCGATCGCCCAAAAACTTAGGCAGATTCTCTGCGAACTCGGTTTGAACGCTTATTCCGTTTTGCTTCAAATCGCGGCTCGCAAGTTCAAGAACATCGAGAACCAAATCGCCTGCTTGCAAGAGGACCCTATCCCGGCTTGATCTCCGGGTATTCTCGCGAACACGCCCGATAACTTCGCTCACCCGGTTGGCGTCTTTGACGATATTCAAGAGGGGCTCGCGAGCTTCATAGGGCAAGGCACGCGTCGCCTCGGCCAGGCGAAAACAAAAATCGCCATTACTGGCGATTGCCTCGAGCGACTTGCCGATCTCATTGCCGATCGATGCTGCATACTGTTCGATAGCCAGTCGCGTGACACGCGCGAACTCCGCCCGGGCGTTGTCGAAAGCCTCTTCAGCCAGCTTCTGCTGGGTCACGTCAATGACAGCCCCTGCGAATCCAGCAAGGCCAAGCTCCTTGGATACCGGATGACTGACACTCCGAACATGTTTGGTCGATCCATCCGGCAGAACAATGCGAAATTCGATCTTGAATTTCTGGCTTTCGCGCTCTGCTTTTTCGAACGCCCGCTCCACCGTTGCTCGGTCCTCGGGATGCACGACCTGCAAGAAGAGTTGATACGACGGTTTCACGTCCCGCGGATTGACCCCGAAGATGCGAAAGGTTTCCTCCGACCAGAATACGCTTCCGGCAGGAACGTCCCAGCCCCAACTGCCGGTCTGGCTGAGTTTCTGAGCCTCGGACAAATACGCTTCGTTGCGCCGCAATTCATCCTCCGCTTGCTTGCGTTCATTAACGTCCCTTATCACTCCTGCGAAACCAAGAAGAGCTCCGGCATCGTCCTTCAACGGAGTGAGGACCATGTGCGACCAATACTGGGATCCATCCTTTCGGATACGAAGCGTCTCATCTTCAAAGCGACCCTCAGCAACGGCAAGTCGCATGGCTTCGCCGGGCCTTTCCGTATCGCCCGGGTCGTACAGGAGGGAAAAATGCTTACCCAAGGCTTCCTGAGCGTCAAAGCCGACGATACGCTCCGCCCCCACGTTCCACGTAACCAACCTTCCCGCCGGATCGAGCATGAATATCGCGTAGTCGTTCAGCCCCCTAATCAGCTGCCGAAAACGCCGATCGTTCTCGGTCATGGCTGTCTCCGCGCGTTTTCGCTCGATCATCTCCGCCGCC
>DATDAX010000364.1:0-2774 GCA_036525175.1 Terrimicrobiaceae bacterium
CTTTGGCTACAACGGAGAAAGTCAATTTTCCATCGCGATCCGAACAGCGGTCTTCGAGAAGGGGGCTGCCTCGTTCCACGCGGGGGCCGGAATCGTGGCGGACTCCGTTCCCGAGCGTGAGTGGCAGGAGACGCTCGACAAGGCGGCCGGCCTGGCTCTGGCCGCGGGTTTGCCGCTGCAGATGGGATAAGTGCAACTCAGCGAAAACGCTATAGTGAGACGCGGTTCCCGTCGCTATCGCCTTTTCCGTGGGGTTGGGGTGGGCTTCGGTTTGGGTGGGCTACCCCAAAGCAACAATGAGGGCCTGCGCTTTATCTCGTTACTGAACTGCACGAAGTTCGCGCTGGCCGTCGCAAGATTCTCCACCAGCGCCCTGATTTGCGGACCGCTGATTCGCGTGGCAGGCTCGAGATTCTTTAGAACCGCCTGAAGTTCAGTATTGGATTTCTCAAGGCCTTCGATCATCCGCCGCGCGTCGTCGCTTAGCTCACCGACATTCGCCGCCTTAAGCGCATCACGGAATTCGGTGAGCAGCGTCTGAAGGTCCGCGCTGATCTTTGCGATTTCGGCTCCGGTCACTGCCTTGTTGAGATTCTCCAGCAACTCCATGACGGACTTGCTCATTCCGCTGATGTTGAGCTGCTCGATCTGGCGCATGATATTATTGATGGAGTCGAGCATGTTGGTGAGCTGACCAGGCGCGGAAGGGATGTAGTAGTAATGCGGCTCCCAGTTGACGGCGAGCGAGGGAAACTGGCTTGGATCGTTTACATAGTCCAACTCGATGTAGTTGATTCCGGTAATCCCCTGCGGCTCAATGCGCGCTCGCAGACCTTGCTGAACGTTCTTTTCAATCAAGGGCGTGAGATTTTCGCTAAACATCCCTGGGAACATCTCGTGATCGATCTCCATGAGTATAAGAACGTAATTGAAGCGGTCCACCTGGCTTGAGGCTCCATACTCGTTGAAGGTAAAATTGATGCTACTCACCCGACCGATCTGCACGCCCCGGAACTTAACCGGCGACCCCACGTCCACGCCCTGCACAGTGCCGTCCACGTAGGTTTCGATGTAAATGCGCGGACGAAACATCTGACCTGCGCCAAAAGCGATGAGGCCACCGGTAAGGATCGCGAGGCCGATCACAATAAAGAGTCCGATGCGAAAATAGCTCGGCTTCTGGCTCATTCGGCCTCCCGACGGAAGAAGTGGCGAACGTACGGGTCGTCCGAGTGGTCGCGCAAGTCTTGAGGACGTCCCTCTGCGATGATTCCTTTTTTGCGCTTATCAAGCATGATGACACGGTCCGCCACCGCGTAGATACTCGGCAGTTCGTGGGTGACAATGACAAACGTCATGCCTAGACCCTCCCGAAGTCTCAGTATGAGGGCGTCAATCTCCGCAGACGTTACCGGATCGAGACCCGCCGAAGGTTCATCGAGAAAAAGCAAGGCCGGGTCGAGCGCCATCGCCCGCGCGATGGCCGCGCGCTTCTGCATACCGCCGCTGACTTCCGCGGGCAAATGGCTGCCAAAGTCCTCCAGACCCACAAGCTTGAGCTTCATCCACGAAACCACATCCCGCGCCTCCACGGGCAGTCGGGTGAACTCCTCAATGGGCAAAGTCACGTTCTCGCTCAACGTCATCGACCCGAAGAGTGCTCCGCTTTGATATGCCACCCCAAAACGACGCAAGATTCGCTGCCTCTCGGCGCCAGCCGCAGTGGCAAGGTTGCCCCCTTCGATCAAGACCTCTCCGGAAGCCAGGGGAAACAGTCCAATCAGATGCTTTAGTAGAGTGCTCTTTCCGCAGCCAGACCCTCCAAGGACGACAAATATCTCGCCACGCTTCACATCAAACGAGATGTCCTTAAGAATCACGTCGTCGCCGTAGGCTGCCGTAAGCCCCCGCACTGAAATAATTGCATCCTCCTCCATCAGAAATCGATGGCGTAGTACACAACCGCAAAAATCGCATCGACTACGACGATAAGGAAGATGCTCGTCACGACCGAGCGCGTTGTGGAAATGCCGACCGCACTGGCACCCGACTTGGTCTGAAGTCCGCGAAGACACCCGATTCCCGCAACAAGCGCGCCAAACACAAATGCCTTGATGAGGCCGGCAAGCAGATCGTTGATACCTACGGCAGATACTAATTGCCGCCATAGCGTTACGAGCGGATAGCCGCGTCCCATCATCACGAAAAGCCCGCCTCCGACACCGACAAGGTCGGCATATATTGTCAGGACAGGTGTCACCAGCACGCCCGCGAGGACTCTCGGTGCAACAAGGAAGCGCACAGGGTCGAGTCCCATCGTCGTCAGGGCGTTGATTTCTTCGTTCACCTTCATCGTGCCAATTTCCGCCGCGAAGGCAGATCCGCTTCGTCCTGCCAGGACAATGGCAGTCATGATTGGTCCCAATTCACGAAGCATGGCCAGAGACACCAGATTGACCACGAAAATGTCCACACCAAATTCACGTAGCGGCGGAGCTGCCTGAAACGCCATGATAAGACCCGTAAGGAAAGAGATCAATCCGACCACGACCAGCGCTTGGACCCCTGCTCTCTCGTATGTCACCCAGAAATCCTGCCAACGCAACTCGCGCGGCCTCCGCATCATCTTCAGGGAGATCACCGCGGTTTGCCCCAAAAAGGAAACTTGCTCGTAAAGATCCCGCATCAGGTCGACGACGGTCTTGCCGACGGCCTCGACCATCGACTCTTTGGGGCGCCCATCGTCGTCGCCTTTTCGTTCCGCATCCGCGAAG
>DATDAX010000365.1:0-4752 GCA_036525175.1 Terrimicrobiaceae bacterium
CGGACCACAGTCCGACATTTCTAGTTCTGCGGATGTTGATCGCCCGGATCGCACGCTTGTCGTGAGACAGGGAACCACGGGTGAGCTTTGGGCCCGGGCGAATCTTAAGCAGGCCAAAGTGCTTTCCGTCGATAAGGAGAATTCTGCGGTGCTCGAAGTGATCCAGGGAAAAGCGGACGCGTTTATTTATGATCAGATGAGCGTTTGGCAGAACTGGAAGAAGAATCCGGAAAAAACCAGAGTCCTTCTGGCACCTCTGCAGAAGGAGTATTGGGCAGTGGGTGTTAGGAAGGACAACGACGAGTTGCGCTTGCAGATCAACGAGTTTCTGAAGGAATTCCGCAAGAGCGGGGGATTCCAGAGACTTGGGGACGAGTTCTTGAGCGAGCAGAAAGAGGCATTTCAAAAGGAAAACATTCCATTCTATTTTTAAGTGGCGGCTAGAGGGGGTATATTTTCGAATGAATTTGCCAAGGCTGATCAAGGGCTTGTTGTCGATAATTCTAGTGGGCGAGGCCCTGCTCGCCCAAGGCAACGACGCACAGACCCAATCCCGAGAAGCAATGGTGAAATATCAGTTGAAGGCCGGAGGCATCAGCGACCAGCAAGTCCTCAAAGCAATGGCGGAAGTCCCACGGCATGAGTTTGTTCCGCTGGCCATACGAGCTTTTGCCTACACGGATGGGCCTCTTCCGATCGGTCACGGACAGACGATTTCACAGCCTTTCATTGTCGCATATATGACGCAGGTGTTGGAGCTCACCAAAGACGATACGGTATTGGAGGTCGGAACAGGATCCGGGTACCAAGCCGCCATTCTTAGCAAGTTGGCGAAGGAGGTTTACACGATCGAGATCGTTCCACCGCTTGCCGAGTCTTCGAAGGAGCTGCTCGAAAGGCTCGGCTTTGGGAATGTCCATGTGAGGCTTGGAGATGGGTATCTAGGGTGGCCGGAGAAGGCCCCCTTTGACGCGATTATCGTCACGTGTGCGCCGGATCATGTTCCCGAGCCGCTGGTGAACCAGCTCAGGGAGGGCGGTCGGCTTGTCATACCGGTTGGAGAGCAAGGCGCAATCCAGCAGTTGGTTCTGCTCAGAAAGAGAGACGGTAAGATACTACGCGAAAATAAGTTAGACGTAAGATTCGTTCCCATGACCGGGAAGGGTACAAACGGATTGACGGGTGAGTAGCGGTGCTGTTAGGAAGACGCGTGAGCAGTTTGCCTGGCAGCTTCCTCGATAGACCTGGCTCGCCGGCGCCCTTGTGGGCGAGAGCGGTCACCATGGGATTGCTGTTCATCGTGTTATCGTTCGTTTGTTGGGGATTGCTTGCCTCGACGACGCGGAATTGGGAGGCTATATGGAAGTATCGCAATGCGTTTTGGCACGGTTGGTTACTTACGGTGGCGCTGTCGGTTATTTCTCTTGTGTTGAGCACGCTCATCGGTCTGGTGGCGGCCTTGGCTCGAAGGTCTCCCGTATTAGTAGTTAGATATCTATCAACGTGTTACATTGAATGCGTGCGCGGGATGCCTCTGTTGGTCCTGATCCTCGTGCTCTTCTACATAGTGGCAAATGCCCTTAACATCACCGACCGGTTTCTGGTAGGTGTCGTTGTTCTTTCACTCTTTGCGGGGGCTTATATAGCGGAGATTATCCGTGCTGGCATAGAGAGCGTGGGTGCCTCGCAACGCGAAAGTGCCCGTGCGATTGGGCTGACGACCGCGCAGACGTATCGGTACGTCATTTTTCCGCAGGCGTTGCGCCAAGTTTTGCCGCCTTTGGCGGGGCAATTTGCTTCTATTGTGAAGGATTCATCGCTTCTCTCGATCATTGGGCTTGCCGAATTCACCTACTCGGCACAGCAAGTGAATTCGGCGACCTACAGCACGTTGGAGAGCTATTTGCCACTCGCGGTGGGTTACCTCGTCCTGACTCTGCCCATATCGTTGTGGACTAATACGTTGGGAAGCAGTATCCGTTATGAAACCTAGGCTCATGCTTGCTTTGGCCGTTGCGGTTTGCGTTTGCGCCTGTGCGAAGGGAACCGACACGGAGCAGACCAGTCGTGCGCCTGGATGGACGTTGTGGCCGAAGAAGGAGGATAGCCTTGTTTCGGCGCTCAAGAAGAAGCAGGATGCAAGTCTTGTTCGCCTTGCCCAGCAGCGCGCGATCGAGGAAGCTGCCGCTGCGGAGGCCGCGGAGGCCGAACGAGCGAGTCGTTCACGAAGCGTTCCGCCAAGCATGTATAGAACGACTGAACCGCCCCTGCCGGAACCGGATCTCTCACTTCCTGTCTCGGACGTTCCACGTGCCGCTCCAAGCCCAAGCCCTTCACCCAAACGATGACTATCGAGTGCCGGCAGATTGGAAAATGGTTTGGGAGCCATCACGTCTTGAGCGACGTCACCCTTGACGCTTCTTTCGATCATGCTATCGCGTTCATCGGCCCCTCAGGCGGTGGAAAGTCGACGCTGTTGCGAATAATCGCCGGCTTGGAGCATCCGGACACAGGAACGCTTCATCTAAATGGTCGCCAACTTGTCTTTGAAGAGAAGGCTCTCAGCGAGCATCGGCGAAAGGTCGGCGTAGTATTTCAGGCTTTCAATCTCTTTCCTCATTTGACGGCGCTTCAGAATGTTCTTCTCCCGTTGGAGAAGGTTCACCGATTCGCTGACGCAGGGCAACGCGCGCATCGCGTTCTGAAACGCTTGCGCTTGGACGTCCACGCGGGCAAGACACCGTCTCAGCTGAGCGGCGGGCAGCGCCAGCGCGTCGCGATCGCCAGGGCACTGGCTATCGAACCGGAGTTCCTCTTGATGGACGAGCCGACCTCGGCGCTTGATCCCGAGATGACGGCGGAAGTGCTCGACGTGATTGCGGATCTTCGGGAAACCGGCCAGCCTGTTGTGGTCGTCACGCATGAGATGGGCTTTGCGCGCGAAACCGCGGATCTCGTGGCGTTTGTCGCGGACGGGGCGGTTCAGGAATGCACCGGGGCGCACGAGTTCTTCAGCGGGCCGAGAACAGAGGCTGCACGCAAATTTCTTGCGCGTGTCCTCAAGTACTGAGCGGGAGTACGGAACGCTCGTTGAGCCAGTCGAGGATGTCGGCCAGGACCAACTCCTTATCCCAGTCGTTCCATAGCAAGTGATACGCATCTTGATAGAGCCGAAAAGTCTTGTCAGAAGCGGCGAGACGGTCAAACCACGCCTTGATCTGCTCTGGACGAAGAAAAACATCTTGCCCGGCTGCCAATACTAGACAGGGCGTTTTCATCTTCTCCGCAACGTCCCCACTTGAATCGATCAGGTGCCCCAGTTGGCGAAGAAAGCGAAATGTGAAGGCCGTGATATAATGAGGGGCATTTCGCACGCGCTGCTCGTGCTCTTCGTCCCGGGTAACCCGGAGTGGTTCCAGCTTCCCGGAAACAAACCATGAAGGGAAAAAGCGGAGGCTTGGGACGACAACTGCAAGCGCTCGAACGGTCTGACGAACGATCCACGGTGTTGGCTTCATCAAATCAACGACAGGGACGGAGAGAATGGCGCCGCGAACCGGGCGCTGAAAGCGTCCGCCGGAGAGCATCCAGGCAAGAATCAAGGCTCCCATGCTTTCGCCGCATACCCACAACGGCGTTCCGTTCTGCCGCGAATGCATGGCGTCGGCGAATGCCGAGATGTCGCGCGAGATGTGCTCAAGATCCAGGACCGCGCCACGGCGGGGCCGATGAGGATCGCTTCCCTGGCCGCGTAGATTGAGTGCGAAGCAGGACAATCCCGCCTTGTGAATGAACTCTCCAAGGGTATGAAAATCTGTCGCAGCCCCGCTTAAGCCGTGCACGCAAACCAGCGCGCCACGTGACTTTCCCTGCGGCACCCACCGCTCGCAAGGAAAGATGACGTTATCAGGCGCCTTCCAATTGAAATGCATCGGACGAGATTCGGATTGCTTTTCCACGCCCCTCGCAAGCAATTTCGCGCATGCGCACGATTCTCGTCAACTTCATCGCTGCCTGTTCAGGGCTGGCCACGCTCATTGCCGGGCGCCTCGACGTCGCAGTGATTCAGTTTCCGGAGGAGAAGGCGCCGACTGAACTCGAGAGTGCCCTGGCAAAAGTAAATCTATTCGAGATGACAAATGCCGATCGGACGAGAACTACGCATCCCTATCTTAAGGGAGGCTACGTGCTCTTCGCACAACGTTTCCCGGCTTCGCTTGGCTCAAGTTTCTCAACCGTGACACGGTTGAAGAACGCCAGCGCCGATGTCGAGGGGCACCTCGGAGGGGGTTCCATCTCGGTGTCCATTTCGCTCATGGAAGGTGTAAAGGCGGGATTGCGAACCTTTCAGAAAAAGGTCTACACGGGTTCTGGCCGCCTGCCTCCCGGATCGCCGCACGTGCTTGGGGTCCGCCAAATCAGGGGGCGGTCTCCAAGCGTCGTCAAAGGCCAGACCAAAATGGAGAGCTATTTTCTAACAATTGTCGTCGTAGCGCAATACGTTCCTTAGGAGGGCGCTCTTCATGCGTGTGAGATAGCAGTCCCCCCCAATGCCAGGAGCAAACGATTTTCCAGCAAGCATGGCAAAGTGTCCACAGCTTGACGCATCCAGAACTCGCGGAGAGTATCCGCCGCGTGGAGGCCCGTTACGACTTTACCAGCGACAATACGGCAGGGCTTTGTCCCGAAGCGCTGACTGCCCTCATTGATGCGAGCGAAGGATGTTGTCCGTCCTACGGAGAGGATGTCCAT
>DATDAX010000366.1:0-3093 GCA_036525175.1 Terrimicrobiaceae bacterium
TACAACCTCTACGTCGTGGATGTCACTGCAGTGAAGGCAAAAGCGGCAACCGGTAAGGCTTTGGAAAAGACCGGCCAAGCGATGGAAAAGGCGGGTGAGGCCGTCAAAGAGGCCGCAGGCTCGGTGAGCGATTCACTCAAGTCCACAAACAATTGACGTCCTGATCGTTCGCCTGCCGCCGAGGAACTTTCTGATTCGCTGCGCGCGGCGGCCGAGACGTTTGCGGTACAGCTGCGTAGTGTGCTAATATGGCACGTTGCACACCATTTACCCTGTCGCAATGACTTCGCCGCTTCCCGCAAATCCCGTTGCTCGCTGGCTATTGATCCTCATCCTGGCCGCCGGCGTCTATTTTTTCCACGGATTCCTCGTCCCCGTTCTGGCAGCCCTCACAATTGGATTCGCCAGCTGGCCGCTATACAGACGCCTGGTGCGTGCGTGCGGAGGACGCACCGCCCTCCCGGCGAGCATCGCGTTGATAATCGTCCTCCTGGTCCTGGTAATCCCGCTTGCGTTGGCCCTTTCCTATGCGGCGAACGAGATCAGCACATGGGTGGTCTGGCTCGCCGATGCAAACAAACAGGGGGTCCCCGTACCGGAATCGGTCATCGCTATGCCCTTTGCGGGACAATGGCTCGCGGAGCAGTGGCAGAGGTATCTTGGCGAACCCCGCGCGCTAGGCGAAGTCGTTCAATTCTTGAGCGGCGAACACATTGGAAACATTTCGCGCTGGGTTCTGGCAACCGGACGCGAAGCGTTCAATCTCCTGCTCTCGGTTCTCTTCATAATGATCACGCTGTTCTTTGTATATAAGGACGGGACAGCCTTAGTTGAGCAGCTCGACCGCATCGGCGAACGTATCCTGCCGCGTCGCTGGCAGCGATTTTCCCGCGTTGTGCCCGCGACGGTAAGTTCCACGGTAACCGGGATGACGCTTATTGCCATCGGCGAGGGAATCGTGCTCGGCCTGGCTTACAAAATCGCCGGAGTCCCGTCGGCATTCCTGCTCGGAGTGCTCACGGGATTCATGGCAATGATCCCAGGCGGCGCGCCGCTTTCGGTCACTCTCGTCTCGCTCTATCTTTTGGCCAGCGGCAGGCCGATCGCTGCCCTTGGTCTCTTCGCGTGGGGAGCGATTGAGCTTTTCATCGTTGACAAGACGCTCCGTCCCAAACTTGTCGGTGGTCCGATCCGCCTGCCATTTCTTCCCACATTGTTCGGCCTCATTGGCGGCGTAAAGACCATGGGAATGGTCGGCTTATTTGTTGGACCGGTTCTCATGGCATTGCTCGTCGCCATCTGGCGCGAATGGGTGCTCACTAACGATACTGATGCTCTCTCCGAAATGCGCGAGACCTCGCCGGAAATGGAGGGCGATCTCATCGCGGTTCCGGCCAAAGTGGTCCCTTCGAAAACTCCCGTCTGGACGTCGTCGGATGTGCAGGAGATTTCGGGACCACAGCGCGTTGCAGAGACGCACAAGAGGCGATCGGACGAAATTCTCCCGGGGCCTTCTCGCTCTCTGCAAAAAGGCACATAGCTCTGGCGAAGTAGCGCTTGACGGCCGGTCAGGCGAAATTCCGGACGCCGTCGCTTGGACGGGAATCGGAGCATCCGGTTCCAAACTTCTCGCGCTGCCGCATTTGAATCGCCAAACTTCAATTCCATGAAACGCCATAGGGAAGGGATCTGTCTGGGCCTTATTTTTCTCGTCGCCCTCCTCGCATTTGCGGGCGTTGTGGCGGCCGCTGAGCCGCCTTCCGACCTGCCGCCGTTCCCACGACCCACCGATACCTACAACGATCAGGATATTCCCGATCTATGGCAAAGGCTTGTAGGTCGCGCAGCTGCTGAGCCGTTCAATCTCGTGGCAACCGTGATATTTCTCCTCGCGATTTGCCACACCTTTCTGGCGTCGAAATTCCTCTCCATCGCACATCAATACGAACACCGCTATGACGCCCTGGAAGGCGAAGAGGCGCATGCGGGGGAAAACTCGGGCGTTGCCCGCAAACGTGACCGCCTGCGCTTTAAGGCCACTCTTTTCCATTTTCTCGGCGAAATCGAAGCGGTCTTTGGAATCTGGGCGATTCCTCTTGCGATTGCCATCGTCGCATTCAAGGGCTGGAAGACAATGGTCCACTATTTCGACGGGGTGGAATACACCGAGCCAATCTTCGTTTTTGTGATCATGGCCATTGCCAGCTCCAGGCCCGTCCTTCGCTTTGCCGAGGATTGCCTGGCGCTCTTCGCTGCCCTCGGTGGAAAAACTCCCGCCGCCTGGTGGCTCTCGATCCTCACCGTGGGACCACTCCTCGGATCATTCATTACCGAACCCGCCGCAATGACGATCTGCGCCCTCCTGCTTGTGGACCGATTCTACAAACTTCAGCCAAGCATGAACCTGCGCTACGCCACCCTCGGGCTCCTCTTCGTGAACATCTCGGTCGGCGGAACTCTCACGCACTTTGCCGCACCTCCGGTAGTCATGGTGGCGGGAAAATGGGATTGGGGAATGGGATACATGTTCATGAAATTTGGATGGAAAGCCATCCTGGGCATCCTCGTGGCGAATGCCCTCTTCTTTGCAGCCTTTCGCAAGGAATTGCTTTCGATGAAAGCCCGCGCCGACGCCACGGACGATGCGGGACCGCCCATCCCGCCATTCATTACGATCGGGCACCTTTTGGCCATCAGTTGGACGGTCGTCAACGCCCACTATCCCGCGCTTGTCGTGTTCGGCCTTCTGTTCTTCCTTGCTTTCGTCGTCGCCACCGAGCGGCATCAAAACGTCATCAACCTGCGCAGCCCGATGCTGGTCGGATTTTTTCTCGCCGCCTTGGTGATCCACGGTGGATGCCAAAGATGGTGGATCGCTCCCGTGCTTGGCGACCTGACCAAATGGCCCCTGATGATCGGCTCCGTTTTGCTCACAGCCTTCAACGACAATGCCGCCATCACGTATCTTGCAACCCTCGTTCCAGGCTTCACGGAAGAGTTGAAGTTTGCCGTCGTCGCGGGCGCAATTGCCGGGGGCGGTCTCACCGTCATCGCCAACGCGCCAAACCCTGCCGGCCAGTCCATCCTGCAATC
>DATDAX010000367.1:0-2871 GCA_036525175.1 Terrimicrobiaceae bacterium
CATCGAATCGCTCGAACTGGAAGAGCTCAATCCCACGGAACGAACGCTTTACCGCCCGGTCTGGAATCGGATCCTTCCCCCGCTGGAAAACCCCGGATCCGTATCCCGGCGCAACATCTCGAGCCCTGCAGGCAGATACCGGCTGACGCTCGATTTGGAAGAACCTGACTCCGTCGTGCGCGCTATCCTGCGGGCCGCTGCAAATGCCGAATCAATCCTGGAGTGCGTGAGCCTGGAGGCATGGAGCGTCCTTACCACCTTGCGGTCTCGATTCCAGCGTGCGCGCTTCCGTCCGCAGGCATCGGAGGACGACCTTACGGCCTTTACACGGCGCTATTGCGACTACGTTGTGAAGGCGGTACCGGAATTTTTTGGCACGGCTCAAGGAACGATGATTTCCGACGGCGGATGGGCGTTTTGTGAGATTGGGCAGTTTCTTGAGAGAGCAATTATTACCGGGAACGCGGTCTGCTCAATCATGCGTCCGATGCCTCGCAGAAATGCACCATCCGAGCATGAAGCGGAAATCCGGCTCTCAGCTTTTCTGCGTCTCATTAACAGTCGGGACGTCTACCGGCGCGTTTATCAACTTCGCATCGAGGCCGGGCCGATGCTTGATCTGCTCTGGAAGAACCCGGTCGCTCCGAGATCAGTCGCCCGATGTCTTGATGCCTGCCGCGAGCGTTTACGCGGCACACGCGATCAAGCCACCGCGGCGACAATGCGCACGCTGGCGGGCATCGAGCAACTCATTCACGAAATTCGCCTGACGGATTGGGACGAGCTTTTGAACGAAGCCGAACCGGCCTCGCCGAAATCCAGCGCTCTGTTGGACCACGGGTCCGCATTGCTGAACGCGACTCTGGAAATTCATCACCTTATTGCCGATGGATTTTTGAATCATCAGATTCACATGGGCCCGCATGCCCAGCCCACACTCTTTGGTTACAAGCATGCTCTTTGAGATCACGCATCGCACCGATTACCGGTATGGTCAGCCGGCGAGAGAGGCATATATCGAGGCTCGGCTCACTCCTCCTGCGCTTGCAAGCCAGGAGATACTTTCGCACGGGATTGATTTTCAACCGCCCACCGAGGTTTCCACTTATCAGGACTACTTCGGCAATCGGGTCACCTTCTATTCCATGACGCTGCGGCACGAGCGCCTCACGATTATCAACAAACTGACCGTGCGAACGAAAGAAACTTCGCCCCCTTCGGGCGCCCTGGATGTCACGATCGCGGAGGCGCGCCAGCTCTTCGCCTCGAAGCTCACTGACGTGTTTGATTATCTACAGCCGACGGCAGCTGTTCCAACGGGGGTCCCTTCTATTGAATGGGCCCGGAAATTCTTTTCCGGTGGTGCTCCGCTTGGTGACGCCCTGGAGCGTCTCAACCGTGCCATCCACGAAAAATTTCGATACGAACCGGGATCGACCGACAACTCGACCCCTTTGGAGACGATCTGGAAACAGCGCGCGGGCGTCTGCCAGGATTTTACACATGTGATGCTTGGCGTGCTGCGCACGGCGGGAATTCCTTCGCGCTACGTGTGCGGCTACATCGAATCTGATCCGATAAGGCCGAGCGAAGGCACTCCGAAACTGATCGGCTCGCTTGCGACGCATGCGTGGGTGGAGGCCCTGACGCCCGGCATGCGGTGGCTTGCCATTGACCCAACAAACAATCAGTGGTGCGGCCAGCGGCACGTAACGATGGCTTACGGGCGCGATTCGGTGGACGCGACGCCGTTGCGCGGAACATTCAAAGGTTCCGGAGCCCAGAATATGAAAGTTCGAGTCGTGATGAAAAGGATGAGCGACAGGCCGTGAGAATTACCGTTCGCTACTCTGCCCGGTTTCAATATGTGCGCGAGGCAAGCTTCTCGCCCCATCGTGTGCGCCTCTTCCCGCGGCACGACTTGTTTATCAATATTGAAAAGATCGTATTTTCGACTCACTCTTCAGCGAACGTCCAATACCGACATGACCTGTTCGACAATCTAACGGCGACATGCGTGTATCCGGATTTGCTGGACACTTTGGATTTTTCACTCGAATTCGACGCCGCACTTCAAGCATGGGATCCGTTTCATTTTCTTCTAGACTCCCATGCGTTGCGATTTCCGTTCAAGTATCGGCCTGATGAGGCTGCGGTGCTGGCCCCCTTTCGAAAGACGCGGTGCAAGACGAGCTCTCTTCCGGCCGCACTCGCGCCTCAGTCGCAGCAACCGACCGTCGAAGCGCTTGTTGCCATGAACTCTTGGTTGCACGAAAATATAGGCTACGAACGCCGCGACGAAGGAGACGCATTTGCCCCTAAAGACACGCTCGACAGGCAAAAAGGCTCCTGCCGAGATTTTGCGGTGCTGCTCGCCGAGGTTCTGAAGTCCCATGGTTTGGCTGCACGCCTGGCGAGCGGATATTTATGGGAGGATGATCCCGGGAGCGGTCCTGAACACGCGGAAAACGCATTTCACGCTTGGGTGGAGACTTATTTGCCAGGAGCGGGTTGGGTTGGGCTTGATCCGACGAACGGAATCTTTTGCGAGCATCACTTTCTGGCAACCGCTGTAGGCCTTAGCGCCTCCGATATTGCTCCCATCGCGGGCCACTATTATGGAAGGGAAACGATTTCCAGTACTCTGACGACTGGATTAACCATTGTGAGATCCTAAGATGATTGCTCGTTGGATGGAGGAAGCTGCTTCCCGCGCAGAAGCAATGTTTAATAAGCACGGTGTGCAGCTTACGCTCGGTGGCGAGCCGACATATGTCCCGATCAGCCCTGAGGGGCCCGAATGGAACTATGCGGCGGTCGGTCCCACGAAGCTGACCTATGCGTGGAAAGTCGCCGAGAATCTTCTTAACG
>DATDAX010000368.1:0-3639 GCA_036525175.1 Terrimicrobiaceae bacterium
CAGCTTGAGCACATCGCCGCCCGCCTCATGAATGGAAGAGATGACCGCTTCGGCATAGTCATTCAGGAGGGGAATGATCGCGTCGGGCGAGGTGGTGTCCGCGATGGTTGTGTAGCCCCGCAGGTCCGAAAACCAGAGCACCGTGTTTATCTTTTCGGCTACGCCGCGCGAGATGCGACCGCCGAGAACCCTCTGTCCGGCGTCGCGGCCGAGATACACTTCCACAAGCGTTCCGGCGATGCGCGCAAGGGACGCGCACTTTATTCCGAGGGCGAGGATCGGCACGAGCCGCCGCAAGGCCGTGAGACCTGCATCACAAAACCCATCGGGATGACGTGTCGTCCAATGCGAGTAGACGGAATCCATGTCTCCAATGACGTTGTCTCTGCCAAAGCGATGGACAAAACCGATGTAGTCGGTCTGCCCTTCAGCCTTCAGGTCTTCCAGTGTCTCAAAATCGATAGGATCACCTCGTCCAATTCGCCTGCGCATCTCGTCGGTCCCGGTTGTCAACAGGTGGAAGAATATGCTCTTCCGCCAATTGGCGGCCGCCTCGCCCTCAGCAGTGCTGCCATATTCTACAAGCTCCTCAGCGCCATCGCTGCGCCAGACGAAGGCGCGGCCCTCGTACACAGGATGCAGTGTGTCAATCGCAGCAACGCCGGTTGAGAGATTTATGCAGGTCGGGCGGCACTCCTCGCAAAAGCCGCGCAGGAGTTCGGCCTCGGGCACGCCGGCCAAGCCGCGCTTGACCAGCCAGGCCGCAATCCGGTCGATATCTGCGATATCCATCAGAGTAATTTAGGGCATTTTGTCATCCGGCCACCCCCATTCGGAGAAAACTTTTCTGCGGAGAACGCCGCTTCGAGCAATATTGAATTTGAAAGCAAGAACCGGAGTTTTTCATTTGTCAAAGCCTGTACGGTGTTCTCATGAAAAGATCATCCTTGAGTGTCAATGAACCACCGCGCGAGACGTATTCTGACGATGAGGCGAGGTGGAGGGCGGTCGTCCGCAAGGACAGCCGCGCCGATGGCAAGTTCTTCTTCGCCGTAAAGACGACAGGCGTATACTGCCGGCCATCGTGCTCTGCGCGGCCCGCGCGGCGCCAGAATGTGGCCTTTTACGAAACGGCCACGGATGCCGAGCGGGCCGGATTTCGAGCTTGCAAGCGCTGCAGCCCGAAGGGACCCACACTTGGTGAGCGACATGCCGCCGTAGTGACTGCCGCTTGCCGTGCGATTGAAACGGCCGAAGAATTGCCCAGTCTCGCCGCGTTGGCGGGCTCCGCAGGCATGAGCCGGTTTTATTTTCACCGCATATTCAAGACAGCAACAGGCTTAAGCCCGAAAGCGTACGCGACAGCTCATCGCTCCGAACGCATGCGCGACGAACTTCCAAAGCGCCAGACAGTCACCGAGGCAATCTATGAAGCGGGTTATAACTCCAACGGCCGTTTCTACGCGGACTCCTCACGAATGCTTGGCATGAAGCCGAAGGACTATCGAAGCGGAGGAAGGGGAGCGACGATTCGCTTCGCGGTCGGTGAATGCTCCCTTGGGTCGATCCTGGTCGCCGCGTCGGACAAGGGTATCTGCGCGATATTTATGGGCGACGATCCGGACGCTCTGGTCAAGGACCTTCAGGACCGGTTCCAAAAGGCGAGCTTGATCGGTGGGGACGCGGGCTTCGAGAAACTGGTAGCCAAGGTCGTCGGCTTGATTGAGGCGCCGAAGGCCGGCCTGGACCTCCCGCTCGACGTGCACGGAACGGCTTTCCAGCAGAGAGTCTGGAAGGCGCTGCGCGAAATTCCGATCGGCACAACCTGCAGCTATTCAGAGATCGCGAAGCGCGTTGGTTCACGAAAGGCGGTTCGTGCGGTTGCCCAGGCGTGCGCTTCAAATAGGCTCGCAGTGGCAATCCCCTGCCACCGCGTCGTGCGCGTGAACGGCAATATTTCGGGTTATCGTTGGGGCGTCGAACGCAAGCTGGCCCTCCTGGAAAAGGAAAAGATCGCCGCGGCAAGATAATCGAAGAACGTCGAGCATCAGCGACTGTATACCCACGGTCGTGGGCTGGTCTTCGGCGGTGGGGACACCGCCGCTAGCTAGTGCGCCCACGAGCGCACTCCAACAGTTGGGTGAAAGTCCCGACCGGAGGGAAGCTGACCCTTCGTAGCTGAAAGTAACTGCGTCGCTGAGAGGCGGGGTGGGGAGCAACTGGAAGCAAACAACCAGCCCCGGGGATGAACTCCGCTTCCCCACCCGGATTGCGTTCCCCACTTGTGGAAACGTTCTACGAGAACTGCTATGAACAGGAAGAGAATCTTAGCTGATTGGCTGCGGTTCCAGAATGATGAACTGATACGGCGCAAGCGCCATTGATTCGTAATTTGCTCCCAGGGAATATTCTTGTTCGCTCCAGTGGTCGAGAAGCCGCTCAGAAATAGCCCCGTGCTCCTTAAAGACCTGCCAGGTGAGCGATTGTTGTTGATCGCTAAAGTTGAAGAGACAATAGACTCGTCGGTCCTCCAAGGTTCGCAGGTAGCCGGCCACATGAATGTTGTGCGGTGTTAGCCAAGTCAGATTCTTCGCATCGGCAATCATGGGAAGTTTGTTGCGGATGGCGATCAACCGGCGCGTGGATTTGTACACACGCCCTTCGATGCTTCCTTCGTCGTCTATGCGTTTGTTCTTTTCCCAGTCGATGACGGGCCGGTGCATCCAGCGATTATCATAGCTCTTCCCGGGATCATCGAGGTAGGAATAGTCGTTGGTGTATCCGGCTTCATCGCCATAGAAAATCATCGGAATGCCACCAATCAGAAAGCTGTGGGCCTGCATCATAATGATTCTGCCGATGGCAATATCGATAGCCGCAGGGTCCTCGCTGAGGAGCGCCTTTTCCAATCCGGATAAGGAGGCCAGCGATCCGCTGATGCGAGCGTCGTTTGTTTTGGGATTCACGGAAAAGAGGGCGCCCGCCGCGGGTGACGACGGGTACACGCCGGAATAATACTCCATCAAGAATTTCCGATGTTGAAAGGGGTCGAACCCTGCATGCTGGATCATGTAGTCGTCGTAACCCAGGCCGATATCATCGTGGCAGCGAGTATAAGTGATCCAGGTCGTGCCATAAGGTTTTTGCAATATCTCGTGCTGGGCTGCCAGCATAACGCGAGTGTCGCCGGTGGCCAGCGCATCCCATTGCAAGGCCATGTGGGTGGCACCATATGCCAGATCGCACTCTCGGGCGGTAAAGAGCCCGGTGCCAAAATATTTCATAATCTCCTTCGGCGCTACGATGGCTTCGCCCAGGATGGCCATACCTGGCATGGCAACCTGCACACATTGTTTGATGAGCCTTAGAAGAGTATGGGCCTGAGGCAGGTTTTGGCAGGTCGTGCCCAGTTGCTTCCAGATAAATGCCGGCGCGTCAATGCGCAGAATGTCCACGCCAAGGTTGCCGTAAAAGAAAATGGTATCCAGCATCTCAAGGAGGACAGCGGGATTCGTATAATTGAGATCCCACTGGTAATTGTGAAAGACAGTCATCACCCACTTATTGATGTCCTTGCAATAGGTGAAATTGCCGGGCGAAGATTCCGGAAAGATCTCTGGCATGCCGCGTTCGAAACGG
>DATDAX010000369.1:0-2986 GCA_036525175.1 Terrimicrobiaceae bacterium
GTGCCTCCCGCGGCCGAGCCCTCGATGATATAGTTCGCGCGCTCGGGCGGGGTCAGACTGAACCATCCCGAGAGATCGAGATCGTTCTGAAGCACCTTCGTGGAGGCGGCTCCATCGCTTCCGCCAAGGGTCTTCAGTGCCACGTTGGTGGTCTCACCTTTGCGGATGGTTATGGTCGGAGCCTCCTGCCCGTACAGGCCCGAGGCGACTAAAAAAAGAAGGATCGCAACACGCTTCATAGGCACTTGCTGTGATTGGCAAAAGCGCGACGCCTTTGCAACCTACGATTTAAATCGTCTGCGCACCGGATACGTTCCCAAACTCGTCATCGACTCTGCCAGAGCCCCTGCCAGCCGAAGCGTCCGGCCGACAACCGGACTCTCGGGGCTGCCATCAATCTCCAGAAAAAATATGTACGTTTGCGGATGTCCGGGCACAGGCCGCGAAACGATCCGAGAGAGGTTCACCTTCTGACGCGCAAAGGGTCCCAGAAAACGATGGAGACTGCCGCAAACGTTCGGAAGTGCTGCAATAAGGGCGGTCTTTTGTCCCTCCCCGCGAAAATCTGGTGCCTTCCTTCCGATGGTAAAAAAGTGCGTTACGTTTGCGGACCGACCCACCAAAGGCGTTTCAAGCACTTCCAATCCATAGACCTCAGCCGCGCCCGGGGAGGCCAGTGCTGCTGCCGTCTTACTCGCAGAAGCTTTCCTGGCAGCGAGAGCCGTACTCGCAACGGCGCGCAGACGCGCTTGTGGATGACGGGCCTTCAACCAGTCCGCGTGGTGCTTGATCTGCACAAAGTGCGAATACACAGTCGAAATCGTCGCGCCAGCGCGGCCCAGGAGCGCTATGCGTACGTCCATCGCAAGTTCCTCGAGAATGAAGACCCGTCCGGCATTGCGAATCAGCAAATCCACCGAATCGTACACCGTGCCGCCGCTCGAATTCTCGATGGGCACAATGCCCAGCGCGTTCGTCGAACTCAGGACGCGATCGAATACAGCTTCGATCGTCGGACATGGCGTCAGCACGGCGTCTTTCCCGAACCTCTTTCGAGCAAGGATATGCGAGAATGTCCCTTCTGGACCCAGATAATTGACCGATCTCACACCAACCTTCTGAAGCCACAACCGGCACGTTGCAAGTGAACTCCGCTTGCGTCCCGGTCAGCGAGAAATATTCTTGTCACCAATCGTCCAGACCTCATCACTTCCCTATGCCCACCTACGTCTACGAAACCATTCCACGAAAGAAAGGTGCAACTCCAAAACGCTACGAGATCAAGCAAAGCATCAAGGACGCCGCCTTTACCAAGCACCCCGAAACTGGAGAACCCATCAAACGCATCATCGCCGGCGGAATCGGCGTGCTAACCTCGCCGTCCGGCGGTCAGTCCCACAATCACACGCCTTCGTGCGGATGCGGCGCCGGCGGATGCCGAGTCTAGGACGGCCCGATCGACAAGTGAGACCCAGGGAATTGTCTCATCGCATCGCGACCCCCGCGAGCAAGTGGCTCCCGCAATCCTTTAGGGGTCCATCCTGCGCGATTCTCTGCGCCCTCCTCGTCTCCGGTTGCATCACGAAATCTCCGAAGCCCCCTGAGTCCGGACAGGCCGGAACCACAAGGGCCCAATCTCCCCAGCCCAAAACCAAACGGCCGTTCCTTGTAGGCGCATTTTCCTGGCTCGGATCGGTCCCCACGTTCGGCCGCAAGACCAAGCCACCGCAAGCCCAGATCCCGCGCCTCATCGGAGTGATAAAAATGGTCGACAAGGACGATCGCTTCGTCCTTATCGATGCCACCACATTTCAAGCCGCCGAAGCAGGAGACCTTCTCGTGTGCATTAAAGATCAAAAAGAAACCGCCAACCTCCGCATGAGCGCCTTAAAAAACCCGCCCTTTCTCATCGCCGATATCGCAAGCGGAACCCCCTCTCCAGGCGATCGCGTCTTTAAGCCTTGACCCTCACGCGATCCAGATAGACAAGTCCTATTACGTTTCCTTAATTCTAATATGGTTAACAAACGGTCGTGATCGAGCTGCAAGGACCTCAAGTACGCCCTGATGTCGAACGGCTTGCGGACATCATGATGATGCTGCAGCGTTGTCTCATGCTGCGCCTCTCCGAGGAACTCTCGCGAGGGCAGGTTTCTTTTCCGCAGTTTTTCCTACTCGGACACATTGCAGCTCACGAGTTCCTTTCCATGAGCGAGATCGCGGAAAAGATGAACCACTCCACCGCCGCAGCGACGGGTTTGGTGGATCGCTTGGAGAATCTGGGGTACGTCCAGCGCTCTCACGCCGCGAACGACCGGCGCAAAGTTCTGGTGAAAATCACGAAAAAAGGAAGTGCTCTTGTCGAAAAAATCCGACAGGACATCGTCAACAACCTTTCGCAAATCATGGATCTGCTGCCCCCTGATGAACAAAAAGCTTGGCTGAGTATCTACGAAAAGGTGCATTCCTACTGCCTAAGCAAACAAAGCTCATGCACCGAGTGAATACTCTCAAAGCCTGCCTGATCCTTCTTGGCGGTGTTGTCGCTGCGTTTTCGACCATCGCTCAGACAACGGGTCAATTTCCTCCCTCCACTAATGCCGCCGACGCAACACCGACGCCGACACCAACGCCAGCTCCGACGCCCGAGCCAACCCCTGTTCCCATGCCGGAAGCGGTTCTGCCGTCCCCGTCGCCTTTTCCCGAACTTCCGAGCCCGACACCGCTCCCGGACGGCACAATGCCGCTGACACCGCCGCCGATGCCCACGCCTGTTCTGCAGGATGCCAACACACTCTCGGAAGAGCTCAATCTGCCCATACCCGCGCCCGGGCAAATCCCCGAGCCGCTTAGACCAGGGACGGAAACGACCGACCTCAAGGACAGCGAGAAACTTGCCATGCAGCAAAAGATGGTGATGGCAGATTTCGAGAAATCGCTCGCGATTCTCATTGGCAAGCAACGCAATCCCAACGTGCCGGACATG
>DATDAX010000370.1:0-9606 GCA_036525175.1 Terrimicrobiaceae bacterium
GCACCGGCAGCAAACTGGTGTTATGCGCCGCGATGTTCATAGGCCGCGTTGGGCCGATCGCGCTGGTGTTCTCGGTTTTTGAGTCACGCGGTCATGTGGAGTACGAATTTCCCGAGGAGGACGTCGTCGTGGGCTGAAATATTGGGATCCTGAAATCGAATTTATGAAATACGCTGTCATCGGATTGGGTGAATTTGGAAGCTCCGCCGCGGTCGGTCTGTTTCGAAAGGGTGCGGAGGTTATCGCGGTGGACGTCGACATGGACCGGGTGAATAAAGTCAAAGACGAAGTCTCCCTCGCCGTTCGACTCGATGCCAGCCACGAAAACGCGCTCAAATCGCACGGCATTGGTGAGGTCGACGTGCTTATCGCGGCGATCGGCAACAATTTTGAGGCGCAAGTGTTGGTAGTCGTTCACGCAAAGCAACACGGCATCAATAAGATTATCGCGCGCGCGACGACGCCGGATCACATCCGCGTGCTGCAAGCTGTCGGCGCGCATGAGGTGTTCAATCCGGAGGAAACCGCTGCACGCTGGATGGTTCAGAGACTCCTAATCCAAAATATCTCGAATTACTTCGAACTGGCGGAGGGTTTCAGCGTCGTCGAAGTCAACGCGCCACCTAGCATTGTCGGCAAGACGATCGAGGAGCTAAACCTTCGGCGACGATTCAGGATCAACTTGGTTGCCATGAAGAGAGAGACCGCCAACGCGAATGGCAGAGCCGTGGAACAATTCAATCCCGTCCCACTTCCCACGGAGATCGTTCGCGATGGGGACATATTAGCGCTCGTCGGCAGCGTCCTGGACCTTGCCAACTTCATGGCGACGCATGAGTGAGGCCGCAGGCGCTGCCAGAGCCTGGAGGCCATGACCTGATTTCGGCAAGATGAAGCAGATCGCGATTCTCGTCAGCTTGTTGATAGCGCCTTCGCTCGTTGCACTCGCGACAGGCGGTGACGTGGCCTATGCGGGCCGGCTTGGGCTCGCTCTCGTTTTCGCTTTCGCTGCGCTCGGGCATTTCATCAAGACGGATGCGATGGCTGAAATGCTCCCGCCATCGGTGCCACAGCGGCGCGCACTGATACGGGTTTCCGGAGTATTCGAATTGGCTTTGGCCATTCTAGTTCTCTATTTGCCAAACTCGCGTTTGGTCGGACTTACGATCATCGGGTTCCTGATAGCTGTTTTCCCCTCGAATATTTACGCGGCCGTTCGACGCATCGAGTTTGGGGGACACTCTGCCGGCCCGCGCTATCTCTTTGTCCGCGCGCCGCTTCAACTTCTCCTGATTCTTTGGACGTATTGGTTTGTGCTAAGAGGAGGCAGCTAAGTCGCCCTGCATGATCGCCAATCGCTGGAGAAGAATCAACGTCTTGGCATCCAAGATCTCTCCCCGATGCATCATCGCAAACGCTTGGTCGAAGGTCAGTTCAACAATCTCGATGTCTTCCCCCTCGCCATGGTCGCCCCCACCGTGAGAAATTCGATCCGAATGGTCATATTCGGCGACGAAGAAGAACAACTTTTCGGTGACTGAGCCCGGGCTCATGTACAGCTCGAAAAGCTTGCGCGGAGGTCCGATCCGAAATCCGGTCTCTTCTTCGACTTCCCGCCGGATGGTCTCTTCAGGGTCTTCGGAATCGAGCAGGCCCGCGCAGGCCTCAATGAGCATTCCATCGGTCAGCCCGTTGACAAAGGCCGGATACCGAAACTGGCGCGTCAGGATGAGCGTCTGACTTCGGGAATTGACCAACATGACAACTGCGCCATTTCCGCGGTCGTAAGTCTCTCGGCTGACAGTTTGCCAGCATCCGTTCGAGCGACGGAAATCAAACGTTGTCTTCTTCAGCAAGTACCAATCGTCGGACAGGACGGTAACGTCTTTAATGCGAATTCGATCACTCACTTGGCCTCCTTCGTTGCGACCATCTCAATCCGCGGAATCTCGGAGATGTCTTCAAACACCTGCTTTCCCGTCCTCCGCGCAATGTCCACCATTTCATCAGCGCCTTTCGAGGGACCTCCGACCCGCAGGACGGCATCGACCCGTCGGGCAAGCCTTCGGGAAATCGGATGAAAGATCTCTTCGAAGGCCGCGTCGCCAATCTGCTGTGATCCCGCTTCGCTGATAAGGGGCAAAGCCAGTGACTCCCCAAGGACCGGCAGGTGCCCAAGGCGAAATACCTGCAGGGCAGCCTTAGCCATAACGCGGAGATTCTGTTCGATCTTTCCAGGATCATCCCCGGTATTTGAACGGTACGGGCCCGCTACCAGAATAAAGAGTTCATTTGATTTTGACATGCAGTGCGAATCTAGGACCGAATCATTATCGTAAAAAATGAATTGTCTAGATATGCTGTATCTGAAAAACAGATTGAATGAATAGATACCTCCTGCTGGATCTTCCGGTTTTTCTTACGGTAGCCAGGCAGGGCAACATGACGAAGGCTGCGGCTGTGCTCAACACGGTGCAGTCCAATATTACTTCGCGGATTCAACGGTTGGAGGATCAGCTTGGCGCCACGCTCGTCGTTCGGAGCTCGAGGAGACTTCGCCTGACGCCCGAGGGAGAAGCGCTTATGCCCTTTGCTCTGCGGCTCGAAGAACTCTGCCGCGACATTCATAAGCAATTTGGGCAGGACGAGAAACCTCCCTCGGGATCGATTCGTATCGGTTCGATTGAAACCTTCGCGGCATCTCATTTGGTGGGCCTCATCGGCGGCTTTACCGAAGGCCATCCATCCGTTGACATATCCGTGGAAACGGGCGGCACGAACTCACTTTGGGAAAAGCTCCTCAAGGCGGAACTCGACATTGCATTTGTCTCACGTCGGGCAAATGAACCGGCATTTTTCGAAGAGAAGGTTTTTGAAGATGAGCTCGTTGTTGTTGCGCGCACGAGTTTGGCATCTCTGTCGGATCTCGCAGACTCCCGCAATGGCAAACTAAAGATTCTCGTTCAGCGAAGCGGATGTTCGTTTACCGCTCGGTTAACCGACTATCTTCGGGAGGCCCGTGTGCCCGAACGGCCAATGCACGCGGTAGGAACCCTTGAAGGCGTGATTGGCAGCGTTCGGGCGGGTGGCGGAATCGCCGTGCTTCCTCGCAGCTACCTTGATTCGGTTCCCGGCATACGCGAATTGTCCCAAATTGCGTTGCCTGAAAAGTTCCGAACGGTGGAGATTTTCCTGGTCGTTCAGCGATGGAAGCTGCCTATCCGGCTGCTGGATGCGTTCGTTCAATCATGTCTCACGACAAAAATCTCGGGAGACGTGCGCTGGGCAAGTGGTTGAAAAAGGGAGGTCCAGGGCGATGCGGAGGGCGGGCGAGGGTGATTCTATGGGCGTTGGCTGCCTGCGTTCTGGCCTTTCTAGGTTTGTCGAGTTGCGCCTGGAGGGTCATTCCACCTGGCGGAGTTGTCGACCCGGTTCCGGTTTTCCTTTCCGAGTATGGGCGTCATACCAGGCTTGCGCTGCCGGACGGAACAGCTGCTTTTTTCGAGTATGGCTTTGGAGAGTGGAACTTCTATGGGCTCGAGGAGGAAGGAATCTTTTCCGGGTTGCGTGCCATCATCGGCTTAGGAGAGGGTGCTTTATCGCGAAGGAAGCTTCCTTACACCTTGAGCGAGTCCGAATTCGTGCGGGGTGCCGGAAGCAGTCGTTCGGCGCGCATAATGGTCCAGGGTTCCCTCGCCGGAGATCTTCGCGATGAACTTGAGAGTCGATGGCGGTCGAACTCCGGTTCCATTGCTGTCCGGAGGTTGGACGAAGTGCCCGTTTCGCGCGACCCTTCCGCCTATCACCTGTTTGGCAACTCCAACCATGCCGTAGCGAAATGGTTGGGGCGTCTTGGTTGCCGCGTGCGTGGTTATCCGATTACTTCCCATTTCGAGGTCATCGCGGTATCGGACGTCTCCGCGCGTCGAGCTCCTCGACAACCCGACGGTGTGACTCCCTTGTAACGGGATAGAGCGCCGTTAGCACCATGCCTGCGATCAACGCAAGAGCGGGCAATGGTCCGATAGCCAGTCGGATCGTGAGCAGGGCGGCATCCGGCTGCTGGGGCGTGATGTCCCCGGGTCCGCTGGAAATGTAGCCAGACAACGCAAGCATTTGTCCAACAATGAACGTGCCTACGGCCAGCGCCGTCTTCTGAATGAAAATGCATGTGCCGTAGTAGACGCCCTCGCGGCGGCGACCCGTCTTCAGTTCATCATACTCGATGACGTCGGGAAGCATCGCATTGGGGATGAGATAGCAGACGGAAATGCCGAGGCCGGCGACAAAAGCCATCAGGAACAGAATCGTCGTGGCGCCGGGCTGAAGGAACATCAGGCCGGTTTGGGCGAGTAGCCAAAAGCTCATTCCGATGAAGTAGACCGGTTTCTTGCCAGTCTTGACGCTGACCCAGCCCCAAAAAGGCATCAGGCAAAGTGCGGTAGTCTGCACAGTGAGGGCAAGGAGATGAAAGGTCGTATTCGAAAGTCGCAGCCAGCTTTGGGTGTAAAAGGGAAGGATGGTCGCGGTAAACTGCATCGAGAGCCACGAACAGAGGTAAATGCCGCAAACCAGAAGAAAGGGCTTGTTCTGAAGTACAAGGTTCAGCTGTTCGCGAAGGGACAAGGGTGCCGCTGCAAGTTCATCGGCGCTTTGCCGACGAAGACGCTGAACGTCGCGCGAGATGGCGATTCTCCAAATGCCGATGAGACAGAACAGGACCGAAGCCAGGCCGATGATCCCGATGGAGGCTCCAAACACTGCGTACTGCATCGATTTCGGTGCGTCTTTCAGGAGGTGAAAGATCAGCAACGCCGCAACGAGTCCGCCTACGCTGCCAGCGAGGGAGAAGCCCATCCGGTAAGCCGTCAGGCGCGAGCGTTCATCATAGTCGCGACTGAGTTCTGCGGTGAGCGAGGCATGCGGCAGCCCAAGCGCCGTCGAAAAAGTGCTGAAGAGCACAGCAACGACCAGATAGTAAGCGAAGCTGCTCCATTGGGCATCCGAAGCCGCAAAATCCGGGACGAGCCAGAACATCATGAAAAATGCTGAAAACGGGAGCGCGCTTACAAGCATCCAGGGCAACCTACGACCCCAAGGCGTCCTGGTATGGTCCGAAAGCCAGCCAATCAACGGATCGTTAACAGCGTCCCAGATCCTGGCCAGGAGCAGGACGCTACCGGCAAGTCCCGGATCCATGCCAGCGACGTCGGTGAGAAAGACGAGCTGAAAAAAGATGATCGTGCTTCCCGCCATCGCGGGTCCCAGCTCGCCCGCGCCGTAGGCTAGGCGCTCGATATTCCCGAACTGAGGCGCGTTTCTGCTCATCGTTCCTCAAGCGGGATTGGGTGGGTTGCCGAGCGGTTTTCCGCTGTCACCTTCGCGCTCCAGGAAAACGTCTGATGGGCGCCGAGGATGGTTCTCAGCATCCCTTCTCTCGTTCACTGTCCAGCATCTTCATCTGATGTCCGTCGTAGCGTCTCCCAGCGACCGTAGACACGGGAATAGCCTTTTCGATGCGGGCGAGTTCGTCGGCAGTGAGCCGGAGCTCCACCGCCGCAAGGATTCGGAAAGCTGGGTTCGCTTGCGCGCGCCGACCACTGGGACAATGTTTCCGATGTCATTGCTCGATCCTACGAGGGTCAGCATGCCCGTCAATCGAACGCTGGACGATTCGGTGAGAGGGAGACAAGGATGCCCGCGCCATGCAACGATTGAATGTCGTGACCACATCCGGGACGTGTCGGCTGTCAAACGAAGATGGTTTCCGAGCTGATGAACGGCTTAGCGGTATCGCTGCACGCGCGCGATAAAGGCGTTCCACTTTGCCCCCAGGCGCCAGCCGCCGCGGGCGCGGCGATCGCGTTCGAGAAGAATGCGCGGGCACGGTTTGCCGTATTTGAAATCCCATCGCGGCCAGTGCATATGGGGGACGATTCTTCGCGCTTGAATATCATAGCGTGTGGCCAGCGCCGCCGTCAGCCGTGCTGCACGGTCAATCGCGGCTGCCTGCCTGGCGGGATCTCGGAATTCGCAGATTTCGATTCCGATGCTCTGACGATCGCCTAGGCCGCCGTAGTCGGCGTGATCTCCTTGTTCGGTCGGCAGCAGATGCTCCACGACTTCCCGGTCATCGACGCTAAAATGCCACACAACCCAGCCAGACCGCCCGAAGCGCGGGTTGTTTCTGCTTCGGTTGCCTTTTAAAATGAGGTAGCGAGCGTATCTCGCGGCGGTCGCACCAATGTCTTGGGTCGAATGAATCGTAATGTAGCGCGGCCGCATCGTTCGGGCGACGAGACGGCCGTGAACGTTGGGCGGCAACAGCGCCATTCGGACACCCGGCAATCCCGAGGCGCGTCGGTCCGAACTCGAGCAGCCGGCGAACAGGAAACAAACGAATGTGAGAACGGCAAGGGCTCGTCGCCCGCAGACGGTCGCATCTTCGAGCGACCGGCACGTGAGGAAGTTTGGCCGTTTCCGCTTCGGAACGTTCACAATCGTTACTCGAATTGCTTTCGAAATGAAAGTAATTCCTCCCGAAGCTGCTGCAGCTCAGCCTTTATTTCAGCGACATCTTTCTCAACGGTATCGAGTCTCGATGAATTCGATGGCACCTGGCTGACCGTGGTTGAGAAGGCAATTTCGCTCGCAACGCTCTCTGTAAGATCCGGTTCGCCGGAGAGCAGTTGAACGTAGCGGTTTTCCTTCTGTCCTGGCCTGGCTTGAAGGACTCGCACGAGCGGAGAATCACCCTTCGCGAGCTCCGCAAGAAAGGACTCGACATGCTCGAGGCTGTCGAAAAACTGCATGCGTTCCGTCCTCGTACGGAGTTCTCCAAGAGTTTGCGGACCCCGCAAGAGCAGGACACAGAGCAGTGCGACTTCGCGCGGATTAAGGTCGAAATGATTAAGCAGGTCATGCCGGTATTTCGGGACGCGCGAGCCCGCGCTCATGATCATCGTCGCAAGCTTCTTTTGGCGCAAGCCGTCCAATCCGGCTTCAACGGTCTTCGCGTCGTAGGCGACAATGGGATCACGGTTGGTGGACTGATTGCATGCTGCAACGAGGCTATTGAGGGACAGGGGATAATTCTCTGGCGTGATCCGCTCTTTCTCAAGCAGACAGCCGAGGATTCTGGTCTCAACGAGGGTCAGAGTAAAAAAGGACACCGCAGACTTCTACCGCAGGGAGCCCGTAATTCCAAATCTCTCGTTTTCGAAGCAAGCAAGGTTCGACATGTTCGCCCTGACGTGATGTTCGACGTTTGACGGAGGTTACGAGATTGTTACATCTCCGCTGTCGCGCGATGCGGTGGGTGGAGTAGCTTTCCGCATGAGCAAGAGACTCGGCGTAGAAATTGAGTCTATCATCTCGCGACTTCTCCCAGTCCGCCTCGACGTATTGCAAGCAGAACAACATTTTGCCCGGGAGTTGGATCACGTCCACGTGCGTCACCTTGAAAGTGCGCGAAACCTTACCCACTATTTGAGTCTGCGCGGGCACGACCTGCGCGAACTGCAAACCGACCTTGGTCGTCTGGGGCTGAGCTCTCTAGGCCGCCTGGAGTCTCATACGCTCGCGACGCTCGATGCCGTTCTCGCGGTGCTTCACAAACTTGCGGGAAAGCCATGGTCAGGACGCGGGATTGAAGAGACTTTCGCCGATTTCGAACTCGGCTCGAGCCTGCTGGAACGGAATGCGAATGAATCGCTTGGTGAGATGCCTGACGATCGGAGGGTGCGCATTATGGTCACGATGCCAGGCGAGGTTGCCAGCGATCCCGGCGTCATTCGTGACTTTCTGCTTCGCGGGATGAACCTGATGCGGGTAAATTGTGCTCACGATGGGCCTGAGGAATGGCGCCGGATGGTAGACCACCTGCGTCTTGCTCAAAGGGAGACGGGGAAATCCTGCAAGATCGTTTTCGATCTCGCGGGACCCAAATTGCGAACGGGTCCGGTTTCTCCGTGTCAGGGAGTTATTCGTTGGAAGCCGGTTCGAAACGAGCTTGGGCAGGTGACCACGCCCGCTTTTGTTGCCTTCTGCACGCAGGGTCAGCTTTTTGAAACGCACATGATTGGGATCCCGGTGAAGGGCTCGATCATGGAGCATGCACAACGTGGCGACGTGGTGGAGCTCACGGACACGCGCGGCCGGGAACGCTTGCTCCACGTCGTCGATGTCGAAGAGTCGGCTTGCATTTGCACGAACGACCGCACGGGGTACGTCGTCCAAGGGACACGGCTGCGCCTGCTCCGGGAAGCCGAGATGCTCTGCGAAGACGAGGTTGGAACTTTGCCGGAGGTCGAGCGGTCGCTTTCCTTGAGTGTCGGCGATGACCTTATCTTGACGTCCGCAGAGATTGCCGGGAGGCCGGCTGTGCACAACGAGGATGAAGTTGTCTATCAGCCTGCGCAAATCGGTTGTTCGCTGCCGGCCGTGTTTGCGGATGCGAGATCCGGGGAGCGCATCTTCTTCGATGATGGCAAGATCGGCGGGGTGATCCGCGCAGTCCGCCGCGATGCCGCTGGAGACCGGCTTGAGATCAAGATCACCCATGCCGTAAATGGCACAGTGAAGCTTCGCGCGGAAAAAGGAATTAACCTGCCGGACACCCGGCTGAAGATTTCGGCTTTGACCCCCAAGGACCGTCGGGATCTCGAGTTCGCCTCTCAGCACGGGGATTTGGTATCGCTCTCGTTCGTTCGACGCCCGGAGGACGTTGCCGAACTTCTTCAAGAGCTCGACTCCCTTGGCGCGGACCAAACGGGGATCATTCTCAAGATCGAGAACCGGCTCGCCGTGGAGGCCCTTCCGCAGCTTCTGCTGACCGCGATGCAGCGGCAGATGGTTTCCGTGATGGTCGCTCGAGGCGACCTCGGCGTGGAGATTGGTTTCGAGAGAATGGCCGAGGTTCAGGAGGAGATCCTCTGGCTTTGCGAGGCCGCCCACGTGCCAGTGACCTGGGCAACGCAGGTCCTCGAGTCCCTGGCCAAGCGGGGGTTGCCTTCGCGGGCGGAGGTCACTGATGCCGCAATGTCGGGGCGCGCCGAGTGCGTCATGCTCAATAAGGGCCCGCACATCGCCCTTGCGCTGGATTTCCTTTGCGATGTTCTCACCCGCATGAAGGGTCACCAGATCAAGAAATCTGCCCTTATGCGCAAGCTCAACGTGGCGGAAATTGCTCTGAAATAGAAACACCCCTCGGAGCGTACGCCTCTGGTAGAGCACCCAATCGCAGGCCTGAATGTTTCATAAAAACTGCACGGAAATTCTCGATATGAAGAGCACGCCAAGAAGGAGAGGGAAGCTACGAAACGAAGCCTCGCAACAAGCAAGTTACCGTCGTGAAATGGAGAGGCTCTTGAAGCAGATTCTCGCGGGAGAGGTAGCACTTGGATCAACGACCGAGATCCGATCGTCTCCTCGGTTTCCCTATCGAAAGATCATCGAATGATGCCACTCGGTGCTCTAGAAAAATCGTCGCCAGTGGAGAAGCACGAGCGAGGTAATCGCCGTAAGCGTCATTATTCCGAAGACCCAAAGAAAACCGCCATCCTCTTCGACCCACGGCAACCCGCCGACATTCATCCCGAAGATCCC
>DATDAX010000371.1:0-4998 GCA_036525175.1 Terrimicrobiaceae bacterium
ACAGAACGCTAGCCAGCCAGATCCGAAGGAACACCGGATTTCTAAGTGCGAACCAGGTCGAGGTTGACTGCATGGGCGGACCTTTGACTAAGCGTTAAATTTACTAGAGACATCAGGTTTGTCCGGCGGGATGCGGACACCGTACCGGGACGGGGTGTGCCCCCAGCAGCCTTCTTTGCAAACTTTCTCGATTAGGGAGACAGGTACGAATGTCTCAATGCGACGAGTCGCGCTAAGAGGAAGCTGTCGCAGCATCTCGAAGTTCCCTTACTCTGTTATGTGCTTCGAGAATTCGAACCGATTGCGATTTTATTAGCTGGCAGACGTCGTCTGGCAGTTCGCCGGGCGTAAGTGCCAGATCGGACCCGCCGATCGCCGTGGAGGTGACTTTCAGGATGATGTCCCGCGGATCCTTCAAGGAGGGATCCTCGACGGTTTCAACGCGCATGTCGTTTGGTTTGTGAAAGACAACGGCTTTCATATTGCAATTCAATCTTGCGCAGGTCTCTCGTTGAAGCGCGGGCTCGCTTGGTCCGCCAGGAATGTTAGCGGGGAAGGGGATACCGCGGATTGGCTCTCGTGGCCGTTCCGCCTCGCTGAACCTGTGTCACCCGAGGCTCGAGGAAGGAGCGAGTTTGCCAATTGGAGGACCCGAGCGAGGAGATTGGGGAACATGGCCTGCGCGACGGTTAGAGAACGGGCCTGAAGCGTGATGGTCAGTTCTCGACGGCCGCGACGCGCCGCATCAACGATCTGACGCGCGGCACGGGTTGCATCGATCGAGAGGAAAGGCATCGCCGCGCTGAGAGAGAACCAAGCGAACTCCTTGGAGTGATCGCCCTTGAATTCGGCGTTGATATGCGAGCCCGTGCGCATCAAACCCGGAGAGACGGTGGTTACCCGCACGCCTTGTGCTGCGAGCTCTGTCCGAATCGCATCGGAAAAACCCGTCAACGCAAACTTGCTGGCGCAGTAAGGGGCCATGTGGGGAACTGCAACGCGGCCTCCGATGGACGAGATATTAACGATACGGCTCTCGGTATTTCGCATAAGCAGAGGCAATGCTGCCATCGTCATGCGGTATGGCCCCCAGAAATGGACCTCCATAGCCTCCTCGAAGTCTTCCCTTGTCATCGCTTTTAAAGGAGCCACGAGCATAACGCCGGCGTTGTTAACGAGCAGGTCGATCCCGCCATAGGCCTGCTCAATGCCCGAAATCGCTTTCAGGACTTCCTGGTCTTCCCGGACGTCACAGGGCCAGGTTTTTACTTCCGCTCCCCAATCTCGTAGATTGGCGGCAGCGCGATCGAGCTCATCGCGATCACGAGCCAGTAGCGCGAGTTTCGTGCCATGGCGCGCAAACTCGCGTGCGAGTGCGAGGCCGAGACCGCGTGAACCTCCAGTGATAACGGCAACCTTGCCTCTCAACGAGTAACGGACCGGGCGCCGGAGGGGCGCAAGTGACGCCAGTGCACGAGCTATACCAATCCCCTGATAAACCTTCATACCTAGGTCTCACTCGGTTCGAGATTCGATTCTGCCGGACCGGCAATCAGTTCACCGGTCGCGCCAAAGCGTGAGCCGTGGCACGGGCAATCCCATGTCTTCTCAGCACTGTTCCAGGCCACGATGCAACCCATGTGCGGGCAGATCGGGGAGAGCACTGTGCGATTACCGTGCTCGTCGCAATACACCGCGCGTTTTTTGCCATCGAGCTTTAGCACCTCGCCCGAGCCGGGTGCAGGGGTTCCAGGAGCAGCCGCCGGGCTTAGCAGACCTTTGATAAAGTACGCGGGGAAGTCCTTGTTTTCGCGAACATAGTCCCAGGTTCCCACAGTCGATTTGCGATTTGGCGCGAAGAGCTCGGTCCACGGGTTCGACCTCCCTGTGATGAGGTCGCGAATCAGGATGGCAGAGAACGTTCCCAGCGTGATGCCATTGCCCGAAAAGCCTGTGGCGACGAACTGGCGCTCCCCGACTTCGCCAATGTAGGGCAGGCCGTCCGGGGTCTCGAGAACCTGCCCGGACCAGCGATGTCTCAACTTCGCTTCGGGAAAGCTCTCCATCAGGGCTTTCTCCAGCCTTTCGTAGCGCGCTTCAGTATCCTCCTCCTGACCGGTTTTATGATCTTCACCCCCGATGATCACGGAGCTTGTGCCATCGCGTCGGTCGAATCGGAAATAGAGATAAGGATCGTTTGTATCCCAAAATAATGATTCGGCTGCGAATTCGATCTCTGCCTCGAGAGCATAAGTGGAATAGGCTGCGAGCTTCGTCTGAAAGAGCGCCGCTCCAAAGGTGTCGCGCTCGCCCTGAATCGGCACATGCGTGGCGGCAACAACAGTGTCGTAGCTTATCGTTCCTTCATCTGTTCGAAGCTCGTGCTTGTCGCTGTCGATATTGCTGCCATTTGTCCTTGAAAAGACGTGACAGCCGTCCCCCGGCAATGCCTTCGCTATGGCGTTCACGTATTTGAGTGGATGAAACTTGAGCTGATTTGGAAATCGCACCGCAGGTCGATGAAAGAGCGGATCACTTTCAATGAAGGCTGCATCGAAGCCGAGCCCATCGGAGATCAACGCGTCCTTCTGAAGGGATTTGGACTCTTCACTCGCGTCTTTTCCCAAAGCTGCGAATAAATATCCTGGCACACGCTTTAGCTCGCACTTGATCTCCAGTTCCTTGACGGTGTCTTCGATCTGCTGCATGGCAAGGTTGCCCGCTCCCCAGAGCGCTTGGGCTTGCTCCTGACCCAGTCGCGAGACGAGTTCATGAAGACGAGTGTCAGTAACCAAAGTGACATGAGCGGTCGTGTGGGAGGTTTCTCCGGCGCCGATGTTTTTGAGATCCACCACCGCGACGCGGCAGCCGGCTTGCTTTAGGAGGTGCGCGGTTGTCACTCCGGTTATTCCGCCCCCGACCACGAGAACATCCACCTTCACTTGGCCGCGAAGTTCCGGGAAATCCTGCGGGGAAGACGTGTCGATCCAGAGCGACTGCTTTTTCATGATCGGAGATCGGCTGCACTGCGAAAAGCGAGAATCGCAGCGGGCCGCGCGGAGTGTCTTTTCGCTGAATGCATGACGGTGCAGGGAAATCGGTTACCAGGTCTGCCTTGGATGGGACAAAACGATTACTTGTGACTCCCGGCCACTGACGGACCGAAGTTTCTTTAGGCGTTACTTCGCGGGAAGGGGCTCTTGGGTCGTGGCCCGCGGCGCGTCGCGCCTAACACAGGGATGTAATTCAGCTCTTCGCTCCGCGCGACGCACTTTAGGAGGAGGGCTCCGCGGCTCATGTCACCACGGCCGACGAACTCGGAAGGAAACAGCAGCCGGTTGCCGAGGATTGGAAGCAAGCAATCCACGTATTTTCCCGTTGCAATGCTTCCAAGCAGAACCACTTCGCAAGAGACCTTGGCAAGCATCTCTGCCGAACGACGCATCGGACCCGTGAACCGCGCTTCACTCTGAGCGATTGCCACCGTAACGAACTCGCGGAGCTCGGCAATGCCGATTCGGGTATCGGCCGGAAGCAATCCTCGACTCGGCGTGATGATCAGCACACCTGGGATTTTGCTTGGAGGCTGCGCAAACCGTTGCCCGTATGCCAACTTTCCCCGAAAGTACAACCCGCTGCAGAACGCAAACACATCTCCGAGTTTGGCGTCTCCGATTTGCGCCTGTCGCGCCACTTCAAACATGGCTTGGGGGCGCGTAATCAACTGAGCGCGCCGACCGCTGGCGCGAGCTGGTGAGAGCACGAAAACGCGTTTCATCTTCCCAAAAGGACGCCTCCGTGGGATGCGCGTGAAGATCAGACAGACTCAGCTTGATCCATTCTGTTGTTGCCAGAGTTATCAAATGATTTCACTCAGGAGGGTCCGGGATGGGGATCTGGTTGGCGGGAATTGCGTGAGAGGGTCGCTGACTTTCCAACCGGAGGAACAGGTAGCTCCTCTGTCACGCCGTCTCCGTGGTGAAGTATTACTGTCTCGATACCTCGTTGTTGTGCCAACTGCTTGGCCGTGTCGATAGCATCGCATTTGTCATTCTCGTGCGCCAGTGGCACTCCGCTCTGCGACTCGACCTCCCAGTCGTCTGCTAGAGAAATAACATGAATCTTGTCTGGTTCGTGCTCCATAGGTCCGGGTTCGCAAGCATATCGCCTTCGGGTGACTCGATGGTCGTGAGAAAATTACCCCATTTGACCGCGTGTTCAGCATCGCAGCTCACGATCTCGATCATCTTCGGCAGGCAACTTGGCGCCAGAAGACGAAACGTGCCATTCGTTCGGCCTGTGTGAGATTCAAGCGATCAGCGATCAAGTTGAACTCTCTGCTGGCTCGACCCAGACCGACATCGACTTTGTCTCAAGCGGCCCATATTCGCTCATTTGGGCGACATCGGCTGCGTCGCGACCGTAGGCGATGACTATGCGATTGCCGCGCGGCCTCTTCTGCGTCGCGTCAAAAGTGTACCAGCGCTCCCCTACAAACGCCTCATACCATGCGTGCAGATCCATGGGATCGAGCTGATGGAGATATCCGACCACCATGCGCGACGGGATCCTCAGCGCGCGACAAAGTGCGATGCCCAAATGCGAGAAATCCCGGCAAACGCCGGCACGCTTCCTTGCAGTATCGATCGCCGAAGTGGAAGCGTTACTCACGCCGTACTTGTATTTCACCTTGCGGTGGATCCAGCTTCGAATCGCTTCGGCTTGCGGATAACCCGGCGCAATCTTTTTGATAATGGACGTGGCCAGCTTCAACATTTTGTCGGACTCGCAGTATCGGCTGGGCAGCAGGTACTGGATTACGTCGTCAGGCAGGTTCTGGATCAGGGTAAAGTTCGCGCTGGCATTCACCGCGATTTCATCGGGAGTCTCCACCGTGCAGGTGGTCGTGATTACCGATGTTCCCGAAGCGAGGACTGTACGCTGCTGGATGTTTCCGAACGCGTCCTGGACTTCCCGCACCTCCCTGTACGGCTCGAT
>DATDAX010000372.1:0-4172 GCA_036525175.1 Terrimicrobiaceae bacterium
TATCGGCCTCATTGAAGAGAGGAACGACGACAGAAAAGTCCGGATTGTTCACAGAGGTAGGGTTTGGTAAACAAGGCAGAGGTAAATGTAAAGTGGCCTAGGATCTCCCCCCGCACCTGGAAGCTCGCGGAACAGGATCACGGAGTCAAAGGCGGCCCTTATCGATTGCGGCAGGTCTCCGGCGCGTTCGCGAGTCATATAGAGGGCACTGCGGCCAAGGAACGGATTTTCCGCCTGTTGCTCGGTGAAGTATTCGTCGACGACCCGGTCTGTCTCCGTAAAGTCTCCGTAACTCGGCCAAAGGGAAAATTGGTTCGAAATGTCCTGCGATTCGCGGACGTATACCGTGGGATGACCTGTTGGCGCCACAAAGTCATCCCTTAGATGGTAGCCGAGCACCGAGGCGAGTCCGACGTCTTCCGCCACGAGAAAGAGATCGTCCTGACCTTCTTTGGATTTTTCAAGGAAGACGCGGCGCATCCCCGACGCCGCTGATCGCCAACCGCGGCCGTCCTGCCAGGTCTCAAAGATTGCGTAGAGAGACAGGGCAATGGCAAGAATCACCGCGGACCACCGCAACGCCACGACGAAGCGAGCGTCCGAGGAGAACAGGTCCATCGCCTTGAACAGCAACAAGGGCGCGACAAGCAGAAGATAAATAGCGCCGGAACCGCCACGAAGGATGAAGTACAAGCCAATTGTAACAGCGGGAAGGCCGCACCAAAAAATAAAACGCGCGCGCGTGTGGCCTTTTCGTGATTCTACGAAGGCATGCAGCCACCCCAAAACTATTGCCCCCAACAGGAGTGGAGAAAATGCCAGCCCCAACCGGAAGAGCGCGCCGAGAAAGCTCTTGAACTCGAATTCCCAAAGCGTTCTGAATGTGCCTCCGGCGATGGGAATCCAGTCCTGGCCCGCGTTCCACACGAGCGGCAGTGCAAGGCACAGCGCAGGAATGCCAAAGAGAGCGTAAATTCCATAGAAATCCGTCGACTGCCGCCGCTTTGGGTTATACATCGCAAAGCACGCGATGCCTGGAAGGACCGCAACCGACGCATAGGCGAACCAGGACGCCGCCCCGAATAGCAGGCCGGAAGCGATCCACCAGGCGAGCTTTCTGCCTTCGGCGCCATAGGCCCGCCATGCCGCGAGTATGCCCAGCGACACCAATGTCAGCGTCGGAAGCTCGGGTCCCACGCGTAGCGCGGATGAATTGACGATCGGAAGCGCGTTCAACACCAGGGCAACGGCGACTGCGCGAGTGGAGTCGGCAATTCGGCGCACCAGGGCGAAACAGGCGACTGTAGCGCAGAGTCCCCAGAACGGAGCGGTCAGCCGCCAAAGGACGTCGGATTTTCCGTAGATGCTCGCGAGTTCCGTCACAAATGCCGTGCCACCAGGTCCGTCAAAATAGGCGGGCGCGGGCCTCTGAGAGCACAGAAAGTAATATGCTTCCTGCGGCGTTGGCTCGGTAAACCACACGAAGGCGACACGGGCGATCGTCGCTGCGAGCACGAACACGAGGAGCGTCTTCAATCCGCTCACGCCACCAGAAGGCTTGGATGCCTGGTATGCAATCTTGGAACACAAGATCCACCCCAGCGACGCCAGAGTGCTTCAACGACCACGACCGTCAACAACCCCACTCCCATACCCAGCAGGCAGGAAACGACCACATCCAGCGGCCAGTGCGAACCCACATAAATGCGACTATACGATACGAGAACCGCGGGCAGAAACAATAACCACCCCCACCTTCGAAAGAATACTGCGCAAACCGCAGCGACCGCAAAGTTGTTCGCAGCGTGTGCCGATGGAAACGAACTTCCTCGCGGCGGGCGGATCCGCGCCACGGAGTACTCTTCCTTCAGAGGCATGGTCAAGGCGAGGAACCGAGGGCGGGCGATCGCCAGATCGAGTGTGCGCACGCCCTCCAGCATCTCATGCGGCCGCGGACGTCCTACGAAATCCTTGAGAGTGCGAACGACGACCGCATCGGTCATCGCAATCGCCAATCCCATCGTCACAAGCATCATCCGCATGCGAAAGCCACCGAAAATCGCAGCGATGAGTCCCAACGCAATGAGAAATGGCCACCAGAAGTCCAAACTCGACATCACAGCCATCACACGATCGAGCCCCGGATGCGCCCATGTGTGATTGATGAGGAAAAGAATCTGTTGATCCATGGGTTGCCGCAGTTAGCCTTCGGTCATGATTTTCCGTTCCGGGCGATTTCGCAAGCCGCTTGCGCTCTTGACTGCTTTCTCCTTCATCGCGATCTCCCATGCGGAACCGGACGCAGAAGCCATTCTCCGAGGCGCCCGGGTCAATCCCGTGGGCCAGAGGATCTCCCTGGATGCCCGACTGCGGACATCTTCTACGAGCACCCCTTTCCAGATTGTGGTGGATGATGCCATCCATTACCGATTCGACAATCCGTCTCAGGAGCTTATTTTGGAGCTGCGCGAGGACTCGTCTTCGCTCTCCGAGCGCTCCGGCGGGACGACGGCACCGGTGAGGCCTGCCCGCTACGATGACTCCGTGCGCGGCACGGGCATCACATATGAAGATCTCTCCCTCAGATTTCTCTATTGGAAACGGCCCAAGCTTATTGGTGAAGAGACCATCCGCTCGCGCAAGGCCTGGAAAATTGAGCTCCAAGCTTGGGGCACTTCATCGCAGTACGGGGTTGCGCGGCTCTGGATCGACCAGGAGAGTGGCGCACTTCTCCGGATCGAGGGATACAACAAGGATGGCAGACTCCTTCGCCGTTTCGAAGTCGTCTCCGCCCAAAAGATTGACGGCCAGTGGATGCTCAAGCAGATGCGCGTGGAAACGCTTGATCCCGAATCCAGAAAAGTTCTCAACCGCACCTACCTCGAGGTTCTCGGCAAGTCGGGCGTTACGTCTTAGCGCTGGCCGGGTTCGCACTCTACAATCGCAAAGGCGCGACCATCTTCTGCTTGGTCGTCAAGCGTTCAACGAACCTGACCCAGGTCTCCTGACCTGCGAGGATCTCGATCTCGACACGCAGGTAGTAAATAGGAACCTCTGGATCAAGAATCCTTGGGATGCGTACGGCATCCTTTTCCGTGGTGATGATAGCCGCCAGACCGCGGCGACCGCAGCGCCGGATGAAATTCTCGATCTCCCGAACGCTATAGCGATGATGATCGGTGTAGAATTTCGATACCGCAACTTTAGCACCCAGATCGTTCAGCGCGCTTTCGAAACTCTCCGGAATCGCGATTCCGCAGATGGAACCAATCTCGAGGCCCTGCAAGAACTCCAGCGGCTTTATCTCCCCTGTCACAAAGTTGCGCAGATGACGCGGACGGTGAGCACATTCGACAATATCCGCTGTGCGATTATATTTTCGGATCCTCGCGATCGAGTCGCCGTTATTGCGGTCCATGCATTTCGTGAGAAAAATGTGCGTGGCGCGACGAAGGTTTTCCGGCGGCTCGCGCAAGGTGCCACGCGGCAGCAGGTATTCATTCCCAAATAGCGCCTGGCTGTCGATGAGTACGATTTCGATGCCGTGGCGCATGCGCACGTATTGAAAGCCGTCATCAAGAAGAAGCGTATCTGCGCCGAAACTGTCGATCGCGTATTGACCGCTCGTCACTCGGTCGGGGTCCACGAGCACGACAACGCCACGCAGATTGTTCGCGAGCATGAAGGGTTCATCTCCCGCGGTCCGCGAGTCCAACAGCAGCGAAGTCCCATCCGAAACCACGCGAGGCGCGAACACCGCCTTCTTCTTGAAGATTCCATCCCAGAGCCTGAGAACGAGCGGGCGCGGAACACTCTTGTAGCCGCGACTCAGAATTGCGACTCGGCGTCCCCCGGCTTGCAAGGCGCGGGCAAGCATTTCAACAACGGGGGTCTTGCCTGTTCCGCCCACTGTAAGATTTCCCACGCTGATGACAACGCACCCGAGCGAACGGGGGCGAAAATACCGGTGCTTGTAGAGGGCGAGACGGATCTGGACGATAACGCGATAGAGTGCGGCCAATCCGTGAAGGATCCAGCGGAGAATATCCGCACGCCGACCGTATCGACGTTCAAGAATGACGTCGATGGCGAACGTTTCGAGACCTTCCAACCAGCGCCGCATTCGATCAGCTCCGAACGGAGATCCTTACGCCCGCGTTGTCGGCGCGGGT
>DATDAX010000373.1:0-48036 GCA_036525175.1 Terrimicrobiaceae bacterium
AGTCGCCACGAGCGTGGGCTGAAGTAATAGATCTCGATCCCGCGGGCACCCCTTCGAGGCGCCCAGTTATAGTGAATACTCACGAAAATGCTGTCTCCTACCGCGTTAGAGGTCGCGGTGCGCGATCCTAAGGGAACGAAAGCGTCTCGGGTGCGTGTCTCGATCACGCGGAAACCCTTGCTGCGGAGTACCTTTGCCAACCTTCGAGCCGTGTCGAGGGCGAGGGTCTTTTCCGGGGCGCCGGAAACCGAGCGCCCGCCACGATCGAATCCACCATGCCCTGCGTCGACGACAACCGTGCCAAACTTCCCCGCGCCCTGCCGGTACGGTGATGCACACCCGGCGAAGAAGACGGTTGCAAGCAAGAGCGAGAGGCGAACATATGTGAAAAACTGACGATTCCTTGCTATCTTCATACGTGGCGCTTCTTGCGACCGGGTCGGAAAGAATCTGCGAAAAGTAAAAGAGTCCGGAGTCAAAGCAACAATTTTAGTCTGGCGTTGAGGACACACCGGCGCGAGATGTGATACCATGTTGGCCAAAAGGATTATTCCCTGTCTGGACGTCACTGATGGACGTGTCGTCAAGGGCACAAAATTCCTCGACCTGCGTGATGCGGGTGATCCTGTCGAATGTGCAAAACTCTATGACGCCCAGGGAGCCGACGAGCTGGTTTTCCTGGACATCACGGCATCGAGCGACGATCGCGCGACGATGGTGGACGTCGTCGCACGCACGGCAGAGCAGTGCTTCATGCCCCTCACTGTGGGGGGCGGCATTCGCACGGTCGACGACTTTCGCACCATGCTTCTGGCCGGTGCAGACAAGGTGAGTGTCAACACGGCTGCCATAAAAACGCCAGATCTCATCTCGGAGGCAGCGGAAGATTTCGGCTCGCAATGCGTAGTCGTGGCTATCGATGCCAAACATGATGCGCCGGGCAAGTGGCGCGTCTACACACACGGAGGGAGAAATCCCACAGATCTTGACGCTGTCGCTTGGGCGCGCGAGGTCGCAGAGCGCGGCGCGGGCGAGATCCTCCTCACGAGCATGGATGCCGATGGAACCTGCGGCGGCTACGACCTTGATCTGACCGCCGCCGTCAGCGCTGCGGTGGATATCCCGGTGATCGCCAGTGGAGGCGCCGGCGAACTTGACCACCTCGCAGAGGTCCTGGACCGCGGCAATGCGGACGCCGTCCTCGCTGCCAGCATTTTTCACTTTGGCACATACAGCATCGCTCAAGTGAAGCGGTTTCTCGCAGAGCGGGGCATTCCCGTGCGGTTATAATGCTTCCGTTTGAGATGAAGAGCTCGGTGCCTTAATGGTTCTCATGAGCGACACGGTTCAATCCTTCTCTGCTGAGGCCATCTTAAACAGGCTCCGCGTGGAGGGGCTGCGCATCACGGCCGGACGCCGAAATATTATCGACGTCCTTTTCAGGGCGGAGAGACCGCTTTCGCTTCAGGACATCCAGGAATTGGCGGACGCCGAGGGCGGCGGTCCGGACTATGCCACCGTGTTTCGAATGATCTCTTTGCTCGACCGGCTGCACCTCGTGCATAAGGTCAATCTGCAGAGGTCCTGCAGCTATTACGAACTGAATGACCCCTCGAGACACTATGACCACATTGTTTGCACAGGCTGCGGGAAAGTCGTCGTGATCGACATTCCATGTCCGCTGGCCGAAACCGAGCAACGAGTCGCTGAGCACTACGGGTTCCGCAACCTCAGCCACTCATTGGAATTCTTCGGAAGATGCCCGGACTGCTCCGAGAATTGAAGAGGTATTGAAACCGTCAGGCGCTCCCGGGAAGCGGCCGCTCGAGAAATAGAACAGCCAGCGCCAAGCCCGCGAGAAGGACATCTCGAACGATGGCGAGTGTCATTTTGGCGGCGGACGGCTGCTCATCTTGTCCAAAGCAGGAGCAACTCACGATAATGCCGTTGGCCAGCGCCCAGCCCAGGACCGTGACGAAAACAAGACACAATCCAAAAATGAGACCGGCTCCAATGCGCTTCGTTCGAGGTGCCAGGATTAGCGCGCCGCAGGCAATTTCAAGTAGTGGCAGAAGAATTGAGAGCGGACCGAGCCATGTCTGCGGAATCAAGGTGAAGGGAGTCAGCGCAATCGCGAATTGCGCACTGGCAGAGGCCTTGACCAGACCGGAGTACAGAAAAACGCCCGCCAACCCCAGACGAATCAAAAACGCGGTTTGTTTCACGTTCCGCGTAACCGATGAATGCATACGATCACACGCCACGCCATTTCGACGTTGTGGACGCGAAAAATCGAGGCCCCGCGCAGTATTCCGGCCACAATGCATGCAGCAGTCGCCGGATCCCGATCAAGAGGATCCGGTATCCCAAGTACGCGCCCAATGACGCTCTTGCGCGAAACCGGCAGCAGGATCGGACGCCCGAACTCATGGAGTTTTTCAAGCTCGCGGTAGATGCGCAGGTTGTCCGCGACTTGTTTGGCAAAATCGATTCCCGGGTCAAGAATGATGGCGTCGCGAGGAACGCCTGATCTCTCGGCAACAGAGATCCTGTCCCGAAAGAAATGCAGCATCTCCTCGATTGCGTCCTGGTAAAAGACGTGGGTGTGTGGAATCTTTGGCGATCCCACGGAATGGATAATGAGCAAAGCAGCGCCGGCTTGCGCGCAAATACGCGCATTTCGGTCGTCCTGAAGGGCGCTCAGATCATTGAGCAGGTGCCCTCCGGATTCAAGCGCCGAGGCAGCCACTTCCGGTCGCCAGGTGTTGATCGAGAGCAAGGGCGGAAAGACTTGTTCGGCGTCTCTGGGAGTTGCATCCTTCCACGCAGCGTCAAAACGCTCAAGGAAGGGACGCAGGCGTCGCAGTTCCTCTTCCGGTTCAATGGCGGAGCGATTGGTACGAGCGCTTTCGGCGCCAACGTCGATGATATCGGCACCCTGCCCGACAAGCTCACGCGCCTTTTTCAGGGCCCATTCATGGTCGATCCGCCCGTCGCTGCAGAACGAATCGTCATTGATATTGACGATACCCATGATCAGCGGGCGGCGTGGAAATTGAATGCGTCGATCACGGGCAAGCAGTTCCATCTTGTTTTAGAAGGCATTCTCTTTCAGGGTTGATGCCTGTTGCAACAGTCATGAGTTTTATTGATACGATTTTCGCCAAGCTGAGGCGGCATCCGAAGCGCATCGTTTTTCCCGACGGAGACGACCCGCGCGTTGTGCGCGCCTGCCACGCATTTTATGAGAAGAAGGTTGGGATTCCGGTGTTGATCGGAAACCGCGAGGTGATCGAACGCGTCGCCCGCGCGGAGAAGGTCAGTCTCGACCACGTCGCGATCGTCAACCCGGAAACGTCTTCCGATCTTCCAGTCTTCTGTGAGCGCTTCGAAAAGATCGACCGCTACAAGAAAACTGGCGCAAGGGACACGCGCTCACTCATGATAAATCCGAACTACTACGCCGCGATGATGCTGCAGTTCGGGCAGGTTGATGCGTTGGTCGGAGGTGTGAACAGTTACTCCGGATCTCTCTTGCGTCCGCTCATCCAACTCGTCAAGCAGCTGCCTCATTCGCCTTTCATTTCGGGCTGCCTTGTGGCCGAGGTTCCTGACAAAAAGATAGGCGACGACGGCGTCCTGTTCCTCGCCGATTGCGGTGTCGTGCCCGATCCGAACGTCGAGCAGCTTGCCTCCATCGCGGTGCAGACTGGCCTCGTGGCGCGGCAGGTCTTCGGAACGCGCCCACGCATTGCCATGCTAAGCTTTTCCACCAAGGGCAGCGCGAAAACCCCATCCACCGAAAAGGTCGCGCGCGCTGTCGCCATTGTGCGCGAACTGGCGGACCGGCTCGGGGTGGAGATCGCTGTGGACGGCGAGATGCAAGCTGACGCGGCACTCATACCCGAGATCGCTCAGCGCAAGATGGGACCGAGTACGGTTGGCGGGAAGGCGAATGTGCTTATCTTTCCGGAACTCAACAGCGGAAATATCGGGGCCAAGCTCATTCAATACGTTGGTGGAGCCCATGTATACGGCCAAATCTTGTTGGGTCTTTCGCGCCCGGCGGCTGACATGTCCCGCGGAGCGGAGGTGGATGATATCGTCGCTGTTGCCGCATTGGTTGGGCTGCAAGCTGTGGAGTATCGCAAACTGTATCCATCCGAGGTTGTGGAGCCGGACGTCGTCTAGACGTCAAGCCTCCTCCCGAACTTGCGACATTTCCCCCCTTGAACACGACCACGCCACGCATTTTCATTGCGGCCACCGAGCAAAATACGGGCAAGACGACCATTTCGATCGGTCTCTACGCTGCCCTCAGGCAAAGCTTTAGCAGGATCGGCTTTATCAAACCCGTCGGCCAGCGATTCGTCGAATTCGAAGGAAAAAACGTCGATGAAGACAGCGTGCTGATCCGTGAGACCTTTGGCACCCAGGTGCCGATCGAGGACATGAGCCCGATTGCGGTAGAACCAAAGTTCACCCGACGCTACATCAACCACGCAAACAATGATTCGCTGGTGCGCCGGATCCGGCAGTCTTTTGATCGAGCCGCTTGGGAGAAGGATTTCGCCATCATCGAAGGCACCGGCCACGCCGGCGTGGGGAGTGTGTTCGACCTCTCGAACGCCCGTGTCGCCAGGATCGTGCACAGTAAAGTCATCCTGGTAACGCCGGCCGGCATCGGTCGTCCCATCGACGAGGCAGCCGTCAATAAGGCGCTCTTCGACAAAGAGAATGTCGAGATCATTGGCGTTGTCATGAACAAGGTGATTCCGGAAAAGCTCGAGTCGATTGCCGACACAGCGCGCAAGGGCTTTGAGCGCCTCGGCCTCGAATTGCTCGGGGTCATTCCCCGTGAGAATATGCTCGAGCAGTCGACTCTCGGACGGATCTGCGATGACATCAGCGGATCTTTCTTGCATCGCACCAAACAACACGATCGCACCCGCGTCGCACACGTCAGGATCGGCGCGATGAGTTCGGCAAACGTGTTTCGCGGCGCCAGGGAGAACACGCTGCTCGTGGTGCCGGGAGATCGCGAGAATGTCGTTCTTTCGGCGCTGAAACGCTCATCGCAGGAATCGTCTCCGTTCTGTGGGATCGTTGTGTCGGATGACATTCAGCCGTCAGAAGCGTTGATGGACAAGATCAACGAGTCGCCGCTTCCCGTCGTGAGCTCGCCGCTGGACAGCTACTCGATCGCAAGCCGCATTCTATCCATGAACGTGAAGACGCTCCCCGAAGATACCGAAAAGATCGCCCGTATTCAGAATCTCGTCAGCACACACGTTAATATTACTCGTATTCTGGAAAGAATCGACATGCCCAAAGCTTGATTGCGGGCCGTCTATTTTTCAGAAACATTGACAGAGGCGCATTGCTTGCTTCTAATCCGGGCCCATGAGGTTTCCTCTGCCCCTGACGGCGAAGATAGCAAAATATATCATCGGCAAGAAGCTGCGGGGCGTGGAGAAGTTCGCCACGGTTCTGCAGCTTGAACCCTTGCATACCTGCAACCTGACATGCACCGGGTGCGGTCGAATTCGTGAGTATTCGACATCTCTCAAAGACGTCATGAGCCTTGAAGATTGCCTCGGCGCAGCGCAGGAATGCGGAGCGCCAATGATTTCCATTTGCGGAGGCGAGCCGCTGATTTATCCGCACATCGAGGCGCTTGTGAATGGTTTGCTCGATCAGAACCGCATCGTCTACGTCTGCACCAATGGGATGTTTATGCGCAAGAAAATGCGCGACTACCTCGCGCAGCAACTCGCTCACAGTCGCTCGAGCGCAAATGAACGCGAGCTGAATGAAAAACTTGAGATGCTCCTTTCCGAGGAGCTAGTCACGCCCGCGCAAATCGAAGAAATCCGCAAGCCAAAGGCGAAGTCGCCACCTCACGTGATCGCTCCGTCGAAATGGATGTACTGGAACGTTCACCTGGACGGCATGGAGCGAACACATGACTTGATTGTGGAGCGGGAGGGCGTCTTCAAGGAGTGCATTGCCGCGATGCGAATGGCGAAGATCCTCGGCTACCAGGTAGCAACAAACACCACGGTCTACAAGGAGACCGAAATGGCCGAGCTCCAGCAGATGTACGATTACCTTTCGTGGCTCGGAGTCGACGGGCATACCATTTCGCCGGGCTACGACTATGACGCAGCAAAAGAGGACATGCGCAAGAGGTTAAACCTTGAACCGGAAAACTTCTTCCTGACACGCGCGATGACGAAGGAGAAGTTCAAGAGGATCCGGGAGTGGGGCGAGCGATACACGTTTTTCGGAACGCCCATCTACCTCGACTTCCTGGCTGGCAAGCGCGAGTTGACCTGCTCTGCCTGGGCAATTCCCACTCGCAACATTCGCGGTTGGAAGGCCCCCTGCTATCTCATGACGGACGGCCACTATTCGACCTATCGGGAGCTGCTCGAAAAGACCGAATGGGAGAACTACGGCGTCGTTGACGGCGTGGCGCGCGACAAGCGTTGCGAAAATTGCATGGTGCACTGCGGATACGAGCCCAGCGCCACTCTGGGTCATTGCGCCAAGCCTGGCGACACTTGGCAGAATATCGCTTTCAATTTTGGTCGCAAGCCCGAGCCCCGCGTTGAGGGCGCAGCCATCAATCCGTTTAACGGCGTAACAGCCGGTAACGGTCACAAGACCGGACGTCCAAAGAAGCAACAACCCGCTGCGGCATGAAATGAGCCGCAGCTTTCATAGATTACCGAACTCCTTGAAACTCAGGCATCCTTGAGATAGCCCGATGAGTGTCGCTGCCTCCAAAGTTCTTCCGTTTGAGGTTCCAGCTCTTTCCGTTCTGAAGGGGACGGTTTCTCTCGAAGAAGGCATTCTTCGTTCTCAGACAAATTTGCTTCGCCTCCAAAATCCCGATGGACATTGGGAGGGCGAACTTATCGCCGACGTCACACTCTGCTGTGATTATGTTCTCTACATGCATTGGCTGGGGAAGGTCGACCAGCCCTTGCAAAGGAAATGCGCGGCCCACATCCGTCGCAGGCAGCTCGCCGACGGCGGATGGAATATCTTCATCGGCGGCCCTAGCGAGATCAACGCCTCGGTCAAAGCCTACTTTGCGCTCAAACTCGCGGGCGACTCTCCCAACGCGGCTTGGATGCGAGAGGCTCGCGCCAACGTGCTACGCCTCGGCGGTATCCCCCAAATAAATACCTACGGAAAACTCTACCTCGCCCTGCTTGGCCAGTTTCCGTGGCAATACCTTCCCACAATCCCGCCGGAAATCTTCCTCTTTCCCAATTGGTTCTTTTTTAGCTTGTATGAGATGTCTTCGTGGAGCCGGACAATTATCGCGCCGCTCACGATCCTGAACCATTACAAGCCCACGCGAACCCTTCCCTCCGCCATGCAGCTTCATGAGCTGTATCCGGCCGGCCTCGAGAATACGAATCTCTCCCTCAAGAAACATCCGCGGTTCTGGGCCTGGAGGAACTTTTTCCTGCGCTGCGACAAGCTCCTCAAGCTCTATGATGGTTTCCCCATCCATCCGCTGCGCCGGCGCGCGCTCAAGGCCGCCGAGACATGGATGGTTGAGAGAATGGGAGAGGGGAGCGAGGGTCTCAGTGCCATCTTTCCGGCAATGCTCAATGCGATGATGGCTCTGCGCGTTCTCGGATACTCCGACGACCACCCGCTTGTTGAAAAGGCGGATCGGGACTTCGCGCATTTCTTCGTTGACGACCCGGAGGACTTTCGCATCCAGCCCTGTCTCTCTCCCGTTTGGGACACGGCGATCACGACCATCGCCCTCGCCGAGTCGGGACTTCCCAAAAGCCATCCTGCCTTGGAAAGGTCCGCCACCTATCTCGAGAACAAGGAAGTGCGCTTCAAAGGAGACTGGGCCATGCACGTCACTGACGTCGAGCCGAGCGGCTGGGCGTTCGAGCACGAAAACAAGTACTATCCAGACACTGACGATACCATGATGGTCCTCATGGCGCTGCGGCACGTCGCGCCCGCCGACCCCATCAAGCGGAGCGAGCAGACAGACCGCGCGCTCAAATGGCTCCTCGCCTTCCAGTGTGATGATGGAGGTTGGGCCGCCTTCGACAAGGACGTCACCGCCTCCTGGCTCGAGCACGTCCCCTTTGCCGACCATAACGCCATTCTTGATCCCACGTGCTCTGACCTAACCGGCCGTGTTCTTGAGCTCTTGGGCACCATCGGCTTTGATCGCCAAAGTATTCAAGTCCGGCGGGCGGTCGCCATGATCCGCCGCACTCAGGAAACCGATGGCTCCTGGTACGGACGCTGGGGCGTCAACTATATCTACGGAACCTGGCAGATCCTCCGTGGACTGGCCGCAATCGGTGAGAATATGGATCAGGAATGGATCCGCCGGGGACGCGATTGGCTCGAGAGTTGCCAGAACGACGACGGTGGCTGGGGCGAGACGTGCGAATCCTATAACTTTCCCGCCCTCAAGGGCCGCGGACCGAGCACGCCAAGCCAGACCGCTTGGGCGGTGATGGGCCTCTGCGCATGCGGTGACGCAAGCCTCGACTCCATCCGTCGCGGCATAGAGTTTCTCCTGGACACCCAGAATGAGGATGGCTCCTGGAGCGAAGACTTCACAACCGGCACCGGTTTTCCCTGTGTCTTCTACCTCAAGTACGACATGTACCGGCAGCATTTCCCGCTACTCGCACTGTCCACTTTTCGGAAAATGTTGTTATTTGAGCCTGCTTAGGGGTCCGAATTCAATTGCGCCTGCGCCTATAAGAATCTCTCGATCTCCTTTAGCGTTTCTCTAAGCGCGCGATAGCCGAAATGGCCCTGTCTGACCTCGATAAGCTTTGCTCCGGCCCACCGATGCTTGAGATTGAGGAGTTCGCGTGCCGGAGAGACGCTGTCATAGATTCCCGCGGTAATGATAGCGCGGTCACCGCCGCAAAGCGGTGTGCCGTGAAGCGGCGAACTTAAGTGCGCATGGCGGGCGCTTTCTCCTGGGGCGATGCCTCTAGAACGAAGAAGCCTTCGCATCAAAATCGATCCCGGATTCTCCCAGATCGCGTGCTCGATGTTCACAATCGGCTGAATGAGAGCGATGAAACGAAAATCGCTTTCCAGAAAGCTTAGCAGCGCTCCATTCCAGCCGCCGAAGCTTGTTCCAATCAGACCGAATTCGGTGCAACCGCCTTCCCGCAACATGGACATGAGCTGACGAAGTTCGGTCACGCCCTGTCTGAGCGTCTCACCATTACGCACCAGGTTCGCGGTGATCGCTAACTCGCCGTTGAGGTAACCCCGCGGTCGGCGCGAGTAGTGAAAGGGAAGATGGGGAAATACCGTATTCCAACCACGTTCGTTAAGTAGGCGTGCCATCCCCAGGTAGCCAAAATCGCTCGCACTCATCAAGGCATGGAGCAACAGGATTGTGGGCCCCGACGGTCCGCGGCTGCCGACCTGAAAGCGCGCACGAAATATGTCGTTTTCCGGAAATCCGCTCCGCACCGGGGCGTCCCACTCGACCCAGTTTCCGTTCTCGCGCTTGCCGGTGACGGGCGGCGGCCGGTAGAATTCTTCGCGCGAAAGGCTCGAGCATGCAGAGAGGTAAGTCTGCAGTTCCTCGAGGGAGCAGATATTGGCTCGATGACGCCATTGCAGCGCGTTCATAGTGCCGCACATTGCGCCGTCAACGGCGTAGGCAAGGGCCCGTTCAACTGCCTGCCTCATAGGTTCCTCATCTTTACGTCAGCCGATTTCAAGTTTCATCCATCGATCTCGCTCTTACGGCTCTTTCATCCGTTCCTTGGGGGGATGCGGCAGGTCCGCTTCAGTGAGTCCAAAATCCTCGCACAGACGCTCTTTCAATTTGACGATTTCCGAGCTGAGCAGTTTTTGCGTCGACTCCTTCTTATCTCCATCTGCAACACCTTTTGGCGGCGGAATTGGTTTGCCGTAGCCGATCCAGACTTCCGGACGGCGCCATGGCAGCCAATTCCGCAGATTGTATAGACGGTCACTCCCAAGAATCACGCAGGGTACGATCGGGGCGTTCGCGAGCGTGCTTAGCAGGCTGACTCCCTGTTTCATTTCCGCGCCGTTGATTATCGAAGCGGCGCCGTCGCGAATGCCTCCCTCAGGAAAGATCCCAACCACCCGGCCCTCTTTAAGTTGTTTCACCGCGATGCGCAGAGCGCCGCGGTCGGGAAGGTTGCGCTCGATCGGGATCACATTGAGACCGGAAAAAAATCCGTTCAAGATGCGTCCCCGAAAGAGATCCGACATGGCAATCCAATCGATCCTCCGCGGAAAGCGTGGTGTGATGATCGGCGGATCGAAGTGGCTTATGTGATTGGAGGCGAGGATGAATCCGCAGTGTTTTGGAATCTCGTGATAATAGGTAACCCGAATCCTTGAACCCGTCGCAAAGAGCAAGAACAAGGTCTTGGTGACGAAGTGCCAGAGACATTCGCGCCAGATGCGTCGCACAAGGTTCACACTTCTACCATCTGTACCATTACCTCGGTTCGGTCAAAGGCCTCGCGCCGGCCCGAGAATCGTCCAAGTATGTGCTGCTTGCTGCGGGTCTTCCTTCATCTGAATATAGGCGACGCGGAAACAGGCTCCGAATCCCGGTGTCTGACATTCCCAACTATGACTGTGTCGTCGCACGGCGATCGCGTTCCTGTCCTGTGAGTGGTCTGAATTCGCTTCATGCTTCGCTCTTCGTGAAGAACTTTCGCTGCCTCTCGCTGATCGGCTTTCCAAGGCGCTCGAGCACTTGAAGCATGTCCTCCCAAACCTTGCGCTTCTCGGAAATCGATTGGTTGCGCAGCAAGTAGGCTGGATGATATGTCGCCATCACGGGAATCCCACGAAATTCGAGCCAGCGTCCGCGCATTTTGCTCACCGGGGTTGTGGCGCCGAGCAATCCTTCCACCGCGGTAGCGCCCAGTGCGACCATTATGCGGGGTTTGATCAGGTTGATTTGTCTCTCGAGCCACGGCAGGCAGGTGCTCATCTCCTTCGGCGTCGGTTTTCGGTTTCCGGAAACCCCCGGGGGCATGTCGGGGCGACACTTGAGGACGTTCGCAATGTAAACTTCCTCGCGGGAAAATCCCATGGCCTGGATGATTTTCGTGAGGAGTTGACCTGCACGCCCCACGAACGGCTCGCCTTGGGCGTCCTCGTCGGCGCCCGGCGCCTCACCCACAAACATGAGTTCGGCCTTGGGGTTTCCAACGCCGAAGACGACCTGCGTCCTAGCCTTGGCGAGGTGCGGGCACTTGACGCAAACAAGCGCGGCTTCGCGCAAGGCCTCGAAGGTCGTGTCTGTCGTGGATTCCTGACGCCGGACCGGTAAAGGTTCTTCAGCCGCGTGAGCAGTGCGTGTGCAAGCGGCTTTCAGCTTGTCGAGCGAGGCGCCCGACGCGGTGGGATGCGGACCGAAGCCCTCCCGGATTTGCTTCAGAACGAAGAGGGTCCTGGTGATGGCCTGCTGAAAGGAGTCGTTCACATGAGACCTTTCGCAGATCGAGCGCCTCCCACTCAAGGTTTCTCAGGTGAAGAAAAAGGAAAATCGTGTCGGGCGATTCTCGGCACCGAATTGGTGCGAGGACGTCGAACGGGCTTGATCCTCTTGAGGCATCAGATGTCGGCCAATGATCGAATCGTGATCGTGCGCTTAATCTCTGCCAGCATCGCCGCCTTTTCCGTACGCGCGCGCACTTTGCGCATCTCTCCCGGATACAAATCGAAGAAGTTGTCTTCGAACTTGTGCGCGATGCCGGGGAGATCAATTTGAACGGCATGATGAAAACCACGTGAATGAAAGCCCAGCTGAAATTCCCGCTGTGTGGTCCGTTCGACTGTGATCGAGATCGGGACCCGCGGAAAGGCAATGAAGCGCGGCGCCGTCAGAAATACGGTGTCCTCCGATACGGCCCCGCGCTCGGTCTCGAGCCGGATGCGCAGGATAATATTGCGGGCTCCGTGCGTCTTCAGCTTCCTTGAGAGATCCAGGGTCTTCTGGCGATGGGATTGACCATATCCAAGGAAGACGCTCTTCTCGCCCGCTTCGAGCAGGCGGCCGTCGAGGTGAAAAAGAGCCCAACTCAACAGCCCCGTTGTCTTGCCGGGCGCATCGCAAACCGTATGGACATGAATCTCACGAATATTGCTTCTCCAAATATTTCCCATGCCCATCCACTCGTCCCCTGGCACATGAGCCGAAACAAGGGCAGGTGCGAAGAAGCGCCTCGCGGCAAAGTGCAGGGCTTTCCAGCGCCCACCAAATTCCAGACTGCTCCATGAAAACCCTGGCCAGCAATCGTTCAATTGCCAATAGAGGGCGCCCATTGTGCGCGGCATCGAGCGGCGGAAATGCTCGACGGCGACCTTAATGCAGTAGGCCTGATTAATCTGCGAAAGGTACGCAATGGATGGATAGTCCGGAGCCAGGCGGTATCTTCGAGAAATATACTCCTTGATGGTGAGGTTGCCCGACTGGTTTTTCTGATGATTCTCCATTGCGCGGCCGAAAGCGTCGCATTCTTCCGGCAGGCAGAACATCGCGGCGACTTCGGGCGAACTAAAGGATTGCATTCCGAACTCCGAGCAAAAGCGGACCCCTGTTTTCTCATAGCGCTTGACCGGCTGTTTGGCATGCCAGACGTCCCAAAAGTGACTGTCGCCCGCCTTCTCGCTGTTGGGACCCTTGGTGTAGCCCTCCGGATTATGCGGTGAACTGGGCCAATACGGCGTTTCACCATCGTAACGGGCAACGGCCTCAGGCAAAATGTGGTAAAAGATGTCCTCGTATGCCTTCTTGCGCTGGGCGGTCTTGGTAATCTCACTTGGCACCTGCTCGATTTCGTTGTTGCCGCACCACAAAGCCAGGCAGGCGTGGTTCGCCAATCGCTTCGCTTGGTATTCGGCTTCCGCCTTTACCGAGGCGAGAAATTCCGGACCGCCCGGATATATCGCGCAAGCGAACATGAAATCCTGCCAGACCAGCAGGCCTTTTTCATCGCAAAGATCATAGAACTCTTCCATTTCATAAATGCCGCCTCCCCAGACGCGGATCATGTTCATATTCGCTTCTTCGGCGCTCGTGAGCAGACCCTCATAGTCGGCGCGACGAACGCTGGCAGCGAAGCTGTGCGCAGGGATCCAGTTTGCTCCCTTTGCGAATATCGGTCTCCCGTTGATTACGAACTGAAAGCATTCCCCGAATTCGTCCGGATGCCGATCCAGAGCGATCGTTCGAATGCCGATGCGACCACTCCATGTATCCAAGACCTCCCCGCCGTCGGAAAGTTCCAGACGCACCTCGTAGAGCGGATGATCTCCATGACCGTTCGGCCACCAGAGCTCGGGATTCGAGATTCCAAACTTGAGATCTGAAATCTCGGCGACGATTTGATCGTTCCGACAGACGACACCGCGAACCTCCCCGCCGTCGACAGCGAGCCTCGCCTCAATGCTTCCCTCGACGGAACCCGCCTCATGCCGCTGGCTGATTCGCACCGATTCAAAACGATTCTTCCTCCAGGCCTCGAGGCGGATCGCCTTGTAGATACCGCATGTCGCGAATCGCGGTCCCCAGTCCCAACCAAACGAACATTGCTCCTTTCGGATATGGGAACGACCCCCAACCGGGTCGTTCCACTCCGCCATGTCGCCCCGCTTCCTGCGTGCGCGGATGTAAGCGATCGGACTGCCAAAACGGATCTCAAGAATGTTGCGTCCCGGTCGAATGGCGTGCTTTACGTCGAAACGATGCGCGAGAAACATGTTCTCCGTCCATCCGATGTTGTGTCCGTTAAGACGAATACTTGCGATCGTGTCGAGACCGTCTGCGACAAGCTCGATGTGTTCGTAATCGCAGAATCCTGCCTCCGCAGCGAATCGGCATCGATAGTCCCAGTCGCGCTCCTCGATCCATTGGAGCTCTTTCTCGTTTGATCCCCAAAAAGGATCAGGTATTCGTTTATGCCTGAGAAGGTCGTTGTGAATGCAGCCTGGCACCTGAGCCGTAAGCCAATGGCTCGAATTGGGCTCGAGGAACGCCCAGGACGTCAGGGGGAGCGTTTCCTTCTGCATTAGGAGAAAGAGCTAAGACCGGTGCCGGTCTTGTAGAAAGGAAAAACCGCCGCCGCGACGAGAGGCTTTTCTTTTTGCAAGGTTGTCGTATGAGTTGCCACGAGAGTTATGTCTGTTTCCATCCCTCATTTGATCGTCGAGCCTGACGATGGTGTCGGGCCTGTGCGTGAACTTATCAATTCCGCAGAGAAAAGCCTTTTAATCAAGCAATTCACGTTTTCTGAGCCGACCCTCCTGCAAGCGGTGACCGATCGCAAGAGCGCGGGTGTGCGCGTTCGCGTCATGCTGAATCCCAAGCGCTCGGGCGGAGATCGTGCCAACGACGACACCTACGATTACTTCAAAAAGAACGGTGTCGAGATCCAGTGGGCGAACCCCAAGTTTTACGTTACACATGAGAAATCTATCGTCGTGGACGAAAAGGTCGCTCTGATCTCAACATTCAACCTTTGCCTCAAGTACTTCACTCAAACCCGCGACTACGGGGTGGTGACACACGACCCGGTAAGGGTGGCGCAGATCATTGAAGGCTTTGAGGCGGATTGGGAGCATCGTGACTGGCTGCCCAATCCCGAGAGTGGCCTGCTCTGGAGCAACGCAAACTCACGTCTGCGTATGTCGCACTTTATTGACAACGCTAAGCACAAGCTGGACGTGCAGCATCCTAAATTCGTGGACGCCGTCATTCTCGATCGCCTCCTCGAAGCGGCGGATCGCGGGGTGCACGTGCGCGTCCTTTGTGGAGGTAAGCATGGAATCAGCGACTGGGACGTTCTTGACACGTTTTCGTCCCTGCGCGTGCTGAAGCGTTTTGGCGTCAAGGTTCATAAGCAGAAGAACCTGCGGCTTCATGCCAAGCTCTTGATTGCCGACGATTCACACGCGCTCGTGGGATCGATGAATATCGACCGAAGCGCATTTGATTTGCGTCGAGAGTTGGGGACGACGATCAAGGACGAGGCTGTGGTGAAGCGTCTCATCGATGTCTTTAACACGGATTGGGAGCTGTCTCACAGCTATGATCCCCCGGACCCGCTTGATCCCTCAAAACATAAGGAAACGGACTTTCCGCACGATCAAGAGCTTAGGCATGAGTGAGGTGGATCAAGGTGTAAAGCCGACTCTGCTTGAGCTTGCGGTGACCTTTAATCATATCGCGTTGGCTTCCTTCGGGGGCGGCCTCTCAGCATGGTCGCGCGAAGTGATCGTCGTGGAGAAGAACTGGATGGCTGAGGAGGAGTTTCTCAGCGCGATTACAATGTGCCGGATTCTGCCGGGTGCCAATCAGGTGAATCTTGCGGTTTTCGTTGGAGCGAAGTTTCGCGGCGTGCCAGGTGCCATTGCCGCATCCATCGGTCTGTCGTTCGTTCCCGTGCTCATCATTCTTGGGCTCGGCTATGCTTATTTTCAATATCATCAGGTTCCCGCCCTCCAGAGTGTGCTGCACGGCGCGGCTGCTGCCGCGGTAGCCCTCACACTTGCTATGGCCATCAAGACTGGCCGGAAATGTCTGAACGGCATTGTTCCGCTGCTTCTCTTCGCGGCGATTTTCGCGATGAATGGTCTGCTGCGCTGGCATCTCCTGCCGTGCCTTGCGCTGCTTGCGCCGCTTAGCCTTGTCTGGGGATGGCCGAAGACAAAGAAGCAATGAGCGCGAAGACACTGCTGCAGATCTTGTTGCTGTTTAGTTCGCTCTCTCTGCTATCGATCGGCGGTGGCAACACGGTCCTGCCCGAAATGCACCATAAGAGCGTTGTCGATTACCAATGGCTGACCGATAGCCAGTTTGCCGATGTCTTTGCAATCTCGCAAGCCGCCCCGGGACCTAGCATTCTTATCGTGACCTTGATTGGGTATAAGGCGGGGCTCGCAGCGGGAGGAGAGTTAATGGGCATCGCGGGCGCGATTCTCGCCACGGTCGCGATGATGGTGCCCGCTGGGTTGCTTGTGTATTTTGTGGTCCAATTCTGGGAGCGAGCAAAGAATTCCAGCGTCCGTCGCGCAATCGAGAAGGGCTTCGCTCCTCTCACCGTGGGCCTCGTCCTAGCCAGTGGTTACGTAATGAGCAGGGCGGCTGATCAGGACTGGCGCGCGTATCTTCTCACCGGAGTCTGCACGTTGATCTTTGTCTTCACCAAAATCAATCCACTGGTTGTAGTCGCAGTTGCGGGCTTCCTTGGCTGGCTGGGCCTTGTTTGAGAAGCGGGCGGAGATCGTACAACGCTCCAAATGCCGCGTCCGGTGGCGGATCCCCAGGTGGCTTCGCATCAGGAATGTCCGATTTTCGTAACGCGAGCCATTCGACACCGAGCAAAGGTGCAACTGAGCGCCAACTGGCTTGGCCCCCCAACGCTTCGCGAAGAACGGTGAGGTCGCGGCGGTAATCGAGCCCATGGCTCCAAAGGTGGCCTTCATAGCCGCAGGCCACCTTACGTCCTAAAAGGATGAGCGGGTGGTTGTAGTCCGGAACGCACGCAAAGCGAACGGCGGCCGGGATGCCTCCGATGGCATGCCGCCAGCCGTCAAGCTCGGACCGGCGCGCGATCACGTACCCGTGGCGCGCATCCAAACCACCCACCAGGGATACGCTCCCAGAAAAGAAAAGGACGACGCAAATGGCAACGCGCGCGGCTGGCTTCATACGAGCCAGCAGTTTCGCCCACAGATATGGTGCGATCACAATCCAGCTCCAGAGCATCAACTTCATGTTGTCCCATTCCCAGGGCGCGAACGAAACGAAGCAGCACAAGGCGAAGACGCAGACCGCCGTCCAGACAAAGCAGCGTGCCTCCCTGTCGCGATCCAGTAGAAGCATGAACGCGAGCGCCAGGCACAGAGGCAAGGCGAGGCCGAAATTCCATACCCACACCCATAGATCCCAGCCCGACTCCCCTGTGATCCAGCCGGGAGACCAACGGATTCCTGACGATGCGGAGAGGAAACCTGTCACAAGGAGGATGGCGACGGTGGCGGGAACAGCGGCGAGGGCAACAAGGACAAACACCTCACGGCTGAGGCCGGTTACTATCCGCGGCAGATCGCCCAAACGCCGGTTTGTATTAGCAATTGTGGCGCTGGAAGGGCTCGTGATCTGTCTCTCTTCGGAAGTGCGTTGCCCCAAGCGCACCCCGTTTCGCAGATCAGGATCTAGCAATGACGTCGCGAATATTGCAAAGAGCACCACACTCAAAAAGAGAAAGGCGTGGATGTTGAAGAGGGGCAGGCTTGCATATATCAGGAGTTGCAGCCAAAGAGGAATCACGTGACCCGAGCCGCGAAAATAGCGCTCACGCCAGGCATGCAAGAGAAGCAGACCGGCGGGCACCGCAAAAAGCAATCCCCGCTGTGTGACGAACATGGACAGAAAGAGGTTCTTCCAAACCATGTCGCTCTGAAAATCTTCGACCTGTAGCGTGCGAAGAACGGCGAATCCCGCCAAGCCTCCGTTGAATAGAAAGGCGGCAATTCCAAAAGCTCCGCCCCAAAGCCAAAGTGCGTATCCAGCCAAAGCGGCACCTGCCAACCCTACCCAGACGAGTCCGCGTATCGTCTCGACGCCGCAAGTCTCAAGGACGCTGTTCAAGAGATCCGCTCCGACTGGATAGGTTAGCGGCACCTTGCTTAGAATCGAGCTTTCCGGCCAGAAGGCGATCCCGCTTGAAAGATAGCGGATGAGGTTAAGATGCAGGGAAAGATCTCCAAGGTTGTTCGGTGAGAGCACACAAATCTCGTCGCCACGCGTGTAGATGATCCACAAGAAGGCGCGTAACGACGCAAGAGCGAAAATGCCAAACATTAGCCAATCCCAAAAGTTTAGCCTGACTTGCTTGCGTGGGACGGTCTTCACCCAGGCGGCAATCGCTGCGATGGCCCCGCATCCGATGCCTGCCCACGCGACCCGAACGCTGAGCCCGGAGCACAGGAATCCACCGGCAGTCGTGCTGACAACAAGCGCGGATGCGAACGCCAAAGCGGCAGAGAGCGGCCTCATTGCCCTGCGGGAAAAAAGGGAGGTGCGCCTTTGAACCACGCGTCGAATTTCTCCTTGCGAAAGTACACGACGCATTCCTCCTGCGAGTCGCGAAGTCGAAATCGCCGCTTATAGTAATCTCCGACGAGCGCCGATTCGATCTTTTCCATTTGACTTACTTCCGCGACAACAAAGTCCGCATCGTAATTCTCGGGAAGTTCATCCTTCTTATAGTAGCCTGTCTGGGTGAAGTCGCCAAGTATCCACGGTAGTGGATAGTAGCTTTCCAAAAGAATCTGTCCGCGCACGTGATAGTAGCGCGGATCCTTGCCGGCCATGGAAAGGAGTGGCTTTGTAAGGGTTTCGATGTCCGGGAACGTCTGTACATAGACGTAAGGTTCCTCTTGGTTTGTGAAGCGGAAGAAATTCAGGCGGATTGAAAGAAAGACGCTGCATGCAAGGCTGATGACAAGCACGAGCCTAGGAATGGCGCGGGGAATCCGGCTGGCGAGTGAAGTATCCGCCAGCATAACTGCGCCCAGTATTAGATAGAATGGCCAGAGGATGGAAATTATGCACCAGGGCGTTTTGTAAGGAATTAGGGAGTAGGCGAGCAGCACACCGAACCCGTGGATTGCAACGTATCGAAGGCGTGCATCCGACGGCCCAATGTATCGGAAGCAAAGCATAAGTCCGAGTAGTGCCGGCCATTCGTAGCGCGCCATGAGCGCTACCCAATAGTAGTTGAGTGGCCCGATCTGAAAGGTCGACTTTTCGTGCCCCGCCGCTTCAACCCCCGTGTGAAACCATGCGGCAAACGTTTCGTAGAGGCCGCTCAGGCCTGAGAAATCCAAAAACGTTCCGGAGTAGAAGAAGACGATCACGAAAATCGACAGCGCAACGCCAGCCGCGAGGTCCCTCCAACCCCAATGTTGATCCGCAATCGGCATCTCGGGACGCGAAGGCAACAGTCTTTGCCATATCTGCAGCACAAGGCCGGCAAGCAGGAAGCTGCCGACGTGAAGCACGTAAGTCTCCTTGGTAAGGATCATTCCCGTCGCAGCCGCGAACAACGCGAATAGAAAGCGACGTTCGCCCTTTTCCCAAAGACCGAACCAGGCCCAAAGGAAGAGTGTCGAGAATAGGACCAGCCAGGACTCGTGTATGGAGTAGCGTCCGTAAAAGATATACGCGGGCGAGACGGCCATGGCCAGCGCAGCGAGCCGCGCCGTCGAAGCGCCGAAATGTTCCCGGAAGCGCAGGAGAGACCAAACGGCGAGCAGGCTGGCAACAATGGCGGGCAGTCTGAGCGCCCAGAGATTGCGTCCCAAAAGCGTCTGCGACAGGAAAACCGCGTAGAAGTGCAGCGGGCCATGGTAGTTTGTGGGGTCGTAGCGAAAATAGCCGGTGCGCGTCATCTGATCGGCAAACCAGCCGTTGACACCTTCGTCAAAATGCGGCGGTTTGAGGTCAAGCATGGCAACGCGCAGGCCGGCAGCGAGCGCAAGAATGCCAATCTCGATCCAGGGAAGTCGTTTCAGCCATTCGGTCACGCGAATGGGATAGTGCTCGTCTAATCTCTGTTCAAGCCCCACGCGCTTGGAGACACGCTCCGACGAATTCTCGAATGCTTCGCAGAATGCGAGAGTCGACGTCATCCTGAGTCTCGCCGCTCGCTTTCAGCTGGCCCTTCGAGGCACGCAACGAGTGGTCGCCCCCTTCTACAACGTGCAGTTCATTCGGAGCGACCATTTCCGCACGAACTCTGTCGAGCAAGGGCAACGGGCAGAGCGGGTCACGCGTTCCCTGCACGAAAAGGATAGGTGTTCGGATGTCCCGAAGGACTCGATCTCGAAGTTTGCCAGGATCGCCCCCACCGCAAAGCGGATAACCCAAGCACACAAGAGCGGTCACCGCTTCCTCCAGCGCCACGTGGCAACCGATCCGTGACCCCATGCTCTTGCCAATCAGAACGACCCGACCGTCATTCGATTGTTCTAATTGCCGCAAGGCTTCGCGGTGGGAATCAATGAGTCTCGGCAGAGGATCCGGGCGCTTTCTCCTTTCGATCATGTATGGATAATCGAAGGCGCTGACAACGCCAATCGTCCTCAGCAACTCCGCCCAATGGCGCATCCAGGAGCTGGAGGCAGGCGCACCTGCACCCGGTGCCAATAGAAAAATCGGGGACGCCACAATCCTTTACTAATTAGCCGCGCTTGCGTGGTTCTCAAACACTCATCGCACGAAAAGCTCGAGCTTGTCCTTAAGAGCTCCCCGGGAAACAGGCATGCCAAGTGCCTGCTTTACAATTGTCCCCGTGGGCCTAACGCTTGAACATCCATATGATCAAACTTGGAGTCAACATCGACCATGTAGCGACATTGCGTCAGGCTCGCTACCGCGAGACGCCTGACTCGCCAAATGCTGAGCCGGATCCCACGGCGGCGGCCCTCGCTTCGGAGAGGGCCGGTGCTCACGGAATCACTGCTCATCTGCGTTTGGATCGCAGACACATTCAAGAGCGCGATATCCAGAATCTGAAGCAGAGGATCGCCACGAAGCTCAATCTCGAGATGGGAAATTCTTCTGAGATCGTTGAACTCGCCTTGGAAATCCGGCCTCAGGATGTCTGCCTGGTGCCAGAGAATCGCCAAGAGGTGACGACAGAAGGCGGCCTTGATTGTGCCGCGCAAAAGTCCTCTCTGCGCCCCACGATTTCCTGCCTCAAAGAGCGGGGGATTGTGGTGAGCGTGTTCATTGATCCGGAGGAATCGCAAGTAGCGGCAGCGTCGGAGCTCGGAGCGCAGTTCGTCGAACTGCACACAGGCGCGTTTGCAAACAGTTCGGGCGCGGACCGGGAGATCGAGTTGGCTCGCCTCATCAGGGCGGCGGAATCGGCTCATGCTTCCGGTTTAAAGGTCAATGCCGGACATGGAATCAATTACGAGAATATCCACAACATTCTCAGGATTCCCCACCTCGTAGAACTCAATATTGGTCATTCGATCGTTTCGCGCGCAGTTTTCGTAGGCATGGAAATGGCTGTGCGAGAGATGTTGCACATGATGAATGGATGAACTTCGACCAGTTCCTCGCGGGCGAGCTTGAACGGATTCAGAGTGCGGGTCTTCGCAGGTCGCAGCGAGTCATCAACTCTCCTCAGGGACCGGAGGTGTCGTGCGACGGACGATTGGTGGCGAACTTCGCGTCCAACGACTATCTCGGGCTCGCGGCCCATCCTAATCTTCGCGGCGCAGCACGTGAGGCGCTAGATGAAGCCGGAGTGGGCTCGGGAGCTTCGCGCTTGATTTGTGGAACGCATTCCCATCACAAACGGCTCGAGGAGGCGCTTGCTCGCTTCAAGCGAACCGAGGCCGCGTTGAGTTTTTCAAGCGGCTATGCCGCAGCCCTTGGAACGATCCCCGCCCTTGCAGGGAAGGGCGACGTGATCGTCTTGGACAAGCTTTGCCACGCCTGCCTCGTGGACGGCGCCCGGCTTGCCGGAGCATCCATTCGGGTTTTTCCGCATAACGGGCTGGAAAAATTGGAAAGCCATTTGCGGTGGGCGGTTCAGACTTTTCCGGATGCCCGCGTGCTCGTCCTCGTCGAATCCGTCTACAGCATGGATGGCGATCGTGCTCCGCTTCGAGAAATCGTGGAGTTGAAGGAACGATTTGGCGCGTGGCTTCTTGTCGATGAAGCGCATGGAATTGGCGTAGTCGGCAAGCAGGGCCGCGGGCTGGTCGACGAGCTGCGCCTTTCGAACCGCATTGAGGCGCAAATGGGCACGCTCGGAAAGGCCTTCGGATCGTCGGGCGCCTACATCTGCGGAAGCGCGGCACTCCACGACTATCTGACGAACCGTGCGCGAAGTTTCATCTTCTCCACCGCACCGCCGCCGCACTGCGCCGCAGCCTCCCGTGCTGCAGTGAGACTCCTCGAATCCGCTGAGGGGGAAGCACTCGTTGCAAGGCTCCATGAAAACATCACACTACTCGCTTCGAGGCTGAGTGCGCCTGCGCAAAGCGCCATTTTTCCGGTAGTCATCGGCGGAGAGGAGCCCGCCGTAAAGGCCTCACAAAAGCTCCTGGAACAGGGGTTTCTTGTTCCCGCGATCCGGTATCCCACTGTTGCGCGCGGCTCCGCGAGACTGCGCGTCACAGTGACAGCCGCTCACCACCACGGCCATATTGAACGACTTGCTTCGAGCCTGGCCTCACTTCGCGAATAGTCTCTCACGCAAGGCCGAGCCAATGAATCCAAGGAAGGCGAATGCCTACTGCGGTGCCGAGGGCAGACCAGCTGCACCTGTAGTCGATTGAATAATTCCAGTTGCGCCGGAAGCCGCCCCAGAAATCGGCTGCAGCGCGGAACTGCCGAATCCCGTAAACGGTTCGGCCAGCGAACCCGCCATGCCAGGCTGCGAAAACATCGGCGTAAAAGGTGTGTCAGAGGAGCTTGCCTTTCCTCCGGGATTGCTCGAGCCACCCGACTTGTCGCCTTTCTTCGAGCCCAGCGTCTTCTCATACGCGGCTATGAGAGGCTGGAAGGCGGCTATTTCTCCTAATCGAATCTCGACGGGAGAATTTCCACCTGATTTCGAATCCTTGCCTGACTGACTATCCTTTTGCGAGCCTTCAACCGCCTCCTTGCGCTCATACCAGAAACGTCCGTCCTTGGAGCGGTCCTTGCTAAGCCCGTATTTTTTGAAATCAGCGTCCCCTAGTTGCGCTATGGGCAGCCGGGTAATACCCGAATCGTTTGAAACTCTAATCGTGTAGTCGTCCGTGATCTCGACAAGCCCAAAGAGCTTTGTTCCATCGAGTTTTGTTACCGAGGTCTTTTCCGGCTTTGTGGCATCATCGGTCTGCGAGTAAAGTGGAGCGAAAGTCGCGAACGCGCAGCCAACCAGAAGTAGCCTTCTCAAGTTCATTGCCACCACTGTTAATAATGGCTCGGGATCGGAAAAATGGCAAATCTTCCTCTCGAACATCTTCCCCCCGTTCCAAGGAGACTCATTGCCACCGCCCGCTTCATTGTCTATGCAAGGGCGTATGCAGGAGAATTACGACGTCGCCGTGATCGGTGGAGCGTTTTCCGGGGCGGCAACGGCTTTGCTGCTTCGACGCGAAGCTCCCCGTCTCCGCGTTGTGGTGATTGAGCGCTCAGCGCATTTCGATCGCAAAGTCGGTGAGGCGACCACTGAGGTGAGCGGATGTTTCCTCACTAAACGCCTGGCATTGACCCATCACCTCTGTCATCATCACGTCGTCAAAAATGGTTTGCGCTTCTGGTTCTCGTGCGGACCCGAGGATGATTTCGATCGCTGTAGTGAAATTGGAGCATTTTATCAGGTGCGCCTGCCGTCCTACCAGGTGGATCGCGAGGTCCTCGATGAACACGTGCTCGCGATGGCAAAAGATGCGGGCGCCGAGATCTGCCGTCCGGCCAAAGTCACTTCAATTGAGCTATCAGAAACCGGTTCTTCCCAACTGACAATTCGCGACGGCACAACAGAGCGCCAGCTTTCCACACGGTGGCTGGTCGACGCCTCCGGCCGGGCGGCACTACTTGCCCGGCGCTTGGAGCTTCTACGCAGTCTGCCCGAGCACCCCACGAATGCCATTTGGGCGCGCTTTCGCAACGTGAAAGATTGGGACGGTTACGATCTACTGAGCCGATTTCCAAACTACGCTCGTTCTTGTCAGGTCAGCCGCGCTTCTGCGACGAACCACCTCACAGGGTATGGCTGGTGGTGTTGGATCATCCCGTTGCGGGGAGGAGACTATAGCGCAGGGTTGGTGTACGATTCACGCCTTTATGCTCCGCCGGAAGGCGCGCGATTGGGCGATAGACTCAAAGCACATCTGCTCACGCACCCCGTTGGACGAGAGATCTTCATGGACGCCGATTACATTGAGGGCGACGTCAAGGCATACTCGACCTTGCCTTACTATTCCGAACGGATCGCGGGTCCGGGCTGGCAAATTGTCGGAGACGCGGCCTCTTTCATGGATCCGCTGTACAGTCAGGGACTGGATTACTGTTCATGGACGGTTGCCGCGGCCGTGGATCGCATCGTGGGGGAGAGTCGCGGAGAGCCCTGCGATCTCAAGGACCTCAACACGCGGTTTTCACGTTCGTATCGGGGGTGGTTCGAAGCGCTATACAAAGACAAATATCACTATCTGGGTGACAAGGAGCTGATGACGGCCGCCTTTCTGATGGACCTTGGGTTGTTCTTTTTCGGACCCGTCCGCAGCGTCGTTCGCTGCCCGCGTTCCGGATTTGCTGAGTTTCCCTTCGAAGGTTCGCTTGACGGAGCAATCGTCAGAAAACTGATGGCATTTTACAATCAACGCCTCGTGCGTATTGCCCAAAAGCGATGGGCGGCCGGGGTGTACGGTTCGATGAACCTGGATTCCCGTACATTGCTGAAGGGCTTCGAACCCAATCGGCACGTCTGGAAGCTCATCTTGCGTGGCGTGCGAACATGGTTGCGTGCCGAGTTGCGAAGCCTTTTCCTGCCCGCCGCCCAATCCATGCCGGTAGCATGTCCGGCGTCGGCAGTCTGACATGGCCTTTTCGTCCTTTCGAGACTTCATCGAAGCGCTGGACCAGGCCGGTGAACTCAAACGCATCAGCCAGCCGGTCGCCACCGAGCTCGAGATTACCGAGTTGGCCAACCGCGAGATGAAGGCGGCCGCCGGCGGGAAAGCTCTCTTGATCGAAAAGCCAACGGTCAACGGTCAGGTGAGTCCTTTTCCCGTTGCGATCAATACGATGGGCTCCTGGAAACGTATGGCCATGAGCATGGGCGCGCAGTCGGTCGATGACGTTGCGGCCGAACTGGGAGCGCTCGTCAAAGCCAAGCCGCCGACCAGTTTTCGCGAGGCGTTAAAGCTCCTCGGCACCGCCTTCGAGATGCGCCATGCGAAACCCAAACGGGTAAGTACCGGCCCGTGCAAAGAGGTCGTCCATAGAATCGAGAACCCCGCGCCAAGCGCCGAAGAGTGGCCGCCCGCGCCGGATTGGAAGGATCCTTCGACCCTGAACGCTCAGCCCCCAACCCTTCTCGATCTTCCAATACTCAAATGCTGGCCCCTTGACGGTGGACGCTTTATCACCCTGCCTTGCGTGGTCACTCAAGACCCGGATACCGGTGAGCGCAATGTCGGCATGTACCGGATTCAAATCTATGACAACCACACCACCGGCATGCACTGGCAGCTCCAAAAGGTGGGAGCGCGTCACGGCCGTCGATACTACGAAACCGGCACGCGCATGCCCGTCGCAATTTTCCTCGGAGGCGATCCTGTCTTTCCCTTTGCCGCCACCGCACCGCTGCCCGACGGACTCGATGAATTTTTGCTCGCCGGCTATCTGAGAAAAAAATCCATCGAGCTCGTAAAGTGCGAAACCAACGATCTGGAAGTGCCCGCAAATGCGGACTTTGTCATCGAGGGCTACGTCGATCCCCGGGAGCCGCTACGGGAGGAAGGTCCCTTTGGCGATCACACAGGCTACTACACGCTCCCGGAGCCCTATCCTGTCTTTCATATTTCAGCCATCACGCATCGCAGGGATGCAGTCTATCCTGCCACCATAGTGGGCATTCCGCCAATGGAGGATTTTTATATGGGGGGTGCCTCGGTGAAACTCTTCCTGCCCGTCTTCAAGATGAACTTTCCAGAAATCGTGGACATCGCTCTTCCTGCCGAAGGCGTCTTTCACAACCTGGTCTTCGTTAGCATCAAGAAGACCTACCCCATGCAGGCCTATAAGATCATGCATGGCCTCTGGGGCATGGGCCAGATGATGTTTACAAAGTACATGATTGTCGTCGACCACGATGTGAACGTGCACAACACAAGCGACGTCCTCTTCCGCCTTTGCGCGAATACCGACCCGCAACGAGACAGCCTCATGACCAAGGGCCCGGCCGATGTCCTCGACCACGCCACCAGCGAGATTGCGATGGGTGGCAAACTCGGAATCGATGCGACAAAAAAGCTTCCCGGCGAAGGCTTCCGACGCAATTGGCCGCCACTCATTACCATGGACGAGTCCGTTTCCAAGCGACTTGACACCATTCACGGTAACGGCAAAGAGCGTCATTGATCCGCCGGGTTGACGCGCCAGTTTTTTGTCGCACATGCGACAAAAAACAAGCAGCGATCAATGGCTGAATGTTTGCAGATGTTGGCTGGCCGCCCGAAGCACCTCGATCCTCCGTTTCCAGGCGCTTCTTCCAACGTAGTCGAGCGGCAGGATTCGTTCAGGCAAGAGCGGATCGCTTTGTACCGCCCTCAACCAAGCGGTCCGTTCGAGCGTTGCCCAGTTTAGCAGGGCTTTAGCAGCCTCTTCGTTTCTGAGGGTCGCCTTCGGCCGTTCGTCGAGGACTTTCAAATGCTGTTTGTAGCGCAGATTGATTCTCTCGAAATTCCAGGCAGACGTGACGATATCTGCATCGGGCTCGCCGGCACAGGGCCGCGCATCGAGCAGAATCATTGATCCCACATTTGCCTTTCCTTCGGAGAGAGTTTTCATTTCCTCTTCCAGCACGTCCGGCGTGATCCATACACTGTTCTGGAGCCGCCCGAAGCCTCGTTTGCGCAGGTAGCGTGTTAGCCTTGAGCGGCGCGAATTTTGGGTCGTCGGAACATCGAAGACCACGAGCCGCCAACGCCCATCCCATTTGCGCGACCAACGTTCCTGCGGGTCGCGACCTCCAAGGGCATGCAACCGGCCCAGCTTTGTCAACCGGTAGATGCGGTCGTCGCGCCAGGCCGAGTCGCGTTCGAGGAAGCGTTGCTTCTCCAGCGCTGTCACCCGGTGCAGGAGACCATTACGAAAGGCCCAGCTTTCGTAGGAGCCGGTCAGGTTGCGGAATGTTGGCCGGAGAAGCATGTCGGCGGACCACAGCAAAAGGTTCAGGAATTCTTCGGTTCTCGGCTTCATTGGCGCGCCGGAGCATAGTAGAAAGCTATCACATATGAGACAAAAAACTGACACATAGGCCCCTGAGGTCGACGGGGCCGGACGGGGCATTCGGAGGAACGCGGGATGGACAGGATCGGATCGGGAAGGTAACGCTTGTTCGATGAGTGGGGCGGAGACAGCGCGACGTCCAGTCAGGGCGCGCAATACACGATGGGCGGCGGGTGTGTCGGCTTGGTTGTCGCGTCTTGGGGTTCGGCCCAACGCGATTTCGGTTGCCAGTGCGCTTTTCGCTGGCGGAGCTGGTCTTTGCCTCGCTTGGACGGGCAGGAGCCTTGGCAATTTTCAGGGGTGGCTTTTCTTGAGTGCGGCCCTGCTGATCCAATTGCGCCTTCTGTGCAATCTTTTCGACGGAATGGTTGCCGTCGAAGGCGGGTACAAGACGAAATCTGGAGAGATCTTCAATGAACTGCCGGATCGATTTGCTGATGCGTTCATACTTGTGGGAGCGGGCTACGCTTCGATGCGGATAGATTGGGCACCCGTCGCAGGCTGGCTGTGCGCTGTGCTCGCACTTCTCACGGCATACGTGCGGGCATTGGGTGTCTCGGCCGGAGCTTCGCAACAATTCTGCGGGCCTATGGCGAAGCAGCATAGAATGGCGGTAATGACTGTTGCCTGCTGCTTGTCGGCCTTGCTGAGTTGGTGCGGTGTCGAATGGCGGGTCGTTGCTGTGGGATTGGTTGTGATCGGCGTCGGAAGCGCAATCACTGTTGTTCGCAGGGTTGTTCGGATTGTGCGCGAACTCGAGGGCAAATGAAATCGCTTGTCGCGTACCTTGTGCGCCTGCTCTCCGGATTGCGGCCGCGCTGGCTGGGCACGGACCCGTCCGATTGTCAGCGTGTGTATTTTGCGAACCACACGAGCACTCTCGATGCAGCGGTCTTATGGGCGAGTCTACCCGCTTCTATCAGGGAAAGGACGCGTCCTGTTGCTGCGAGGGACTATTGGACCGCAAATGCGCTCAGGCGTTGGCTCGCAAGCGAAGTGTTTCGCGCGCTCTTGATTGAGCGTCGCAAAGTGACGCATGAAAACAATCCGCTGCGAGATATGCTTGCCGTTCTGGATGCGGGAGAGTCGTTGATCATTTTTCCCGAGGGCGGGCGATTTCCCGGGCCAGAGCCGCAGAAGTTCAAAGGCGGGCTCTTCCATTTGGCGAAGGACCGACCGCAGGTGGAGCTTGTTCCTGTTTATCTGGAGAATCTGAATCGTATTCTGCCCAAGGGCGAAGTTCTGCCAGTCCCATTGCTTGGTAGCATCACAGTGGGAACACCGATCCGCCTGGGATCCGGAGAAACGAAGGTGGGCTTCCTGGATCGTGCGCGCGAAGCCGTTTGGAGCCTGCATCTGAAATGAGTCTAAGATTCGACAGGGAGACCGGAATGCTCGTCGGAGGCGTGGTCGCGGTCCTTATATTAGCGAGCGTCATTGGCTGGATTTTGGCGCGCCGGGCGGGCAGCGCGGAATATCGTTCGACCATAGCGAACCTGAACGCGCGAACGCGTGCCTGGTGGTTCATGGTTGCGATCTTTATTTTAGCAATGCTTAGCGGCGGCATTGGTTCGGTCGTCTTGTTCGGACTCACGTCATTTTTGGCGCTTCGAGAGTTCGTTACGATGACGCCGACCAAACGCGGTGATCACGGCACGTTGCTCTGGCTTTTCTTTGTGATCACTCCCATCCAATACGCGCTTGTTGCCGTCAATTGGTATGGACTCTTCTCCATTTTCATTCCGGTTTACGCCTTTCTGTTTGTACCGCTTCGCAGCGTTCTGAGCGGCGATTGCGAGCGGTTCCTGGAACGGACTGCCACGATTCAATGGGCCCTGATGGTCTGCGTTTACTGCGTCAGCCATGCTCCGGCGCTTATGACACTAAGGATTCCCGGATTTGAAGGACAGAATGGCAAATTGCTCTTCTACTTTGTGCTGGTGGTTCAAGCGAGCGACGTGCTCCAGTACATCTGGGGAAAGATGTTTGGAAAGCACAAGATTGCTCCGACGGTAAGTCCGAACAAGACCTGGGAGGGCTTCGTCGGTGGCGTGGTCACGGCAACTTTGCTTGGAGCGGCGTTATGGTGGGCGACTCCCTTTACGCCCTGGCAGGCAGCGGGAATGTCGTTGGTGATCACTCTCATGGGCTTTGTCGGAGGGCTCGTAATGTCTGCCATCAAGCGCGATCGCGGTGTCAAGGACTATGGTACCCTTATACAAGGACACGGAGGAGTCATGGACCGGATTGATTCGCTTTGTTTCTCAGCTCCGGTTTTTTTTCATCTAACGCGATATTTTTTCACCTGATGGCAGAAGTGCGGGGTCACCTTGCGCCTCCCAGGTCGGCGCGGGTGCTCAGCGCTTCGGCGGCATCAAGCCATGCAGCGTTTGCCATTTCCAAATCCAATGTCACGCTCGAAAGCTCGCGATTGAGTGCCAAAGGCTTGGCAGGGTCTGTGTAAAGACGAGGGTCTTCGAGTTGCGTGGCGAGTTCCTTCTGCTTTGCCTCAAGCCTTAGAACTGCAGCTTCCAATTGCGCAAGCTCCTTCTCTCGTGCGCGGCGCTCTTTAGTGACGGCCTGATTGCGTTCGGTCTCTTGCCTGCGCTTCTTGCGAATTTCCAGAATGCCGTCTTTGCCTCTTTGGTTGACGGACTGTTTGGCGGTTTGAGATCCACTTAGCGGGGATACTAGCGCATCGCGCTCGGACGACGCGTTGGACTTTTCGAGATAGTAGTCATAGTCGCCTGGGTAAGGCGTGAGACGCCCCGCATTGATGTGAAGGACAGTGCTTGCGATGGAACGGATGAAGTGAACGTCGTGGCTAATGAAGACGAGCGTGCCTTTGTATTGCTGGAGGGCTTGGATCAAGGCGTCGATACTCGGCATATCGAGATGGGTTGTGGGCTCATCCATGAGCAGCAGGTTGGGGGGCCGCAGGAGAAGTTTCACGAGCGCCAAGCGGCTCTTCTCGCCGCCGCTAAGCACTGAGACGCTCTTGAAGACATCGTCGCCGCGGAAAAGGAAGGAGCCAAGCACCGCGCGGGCGGCTTGTTCACCGATTCCTGTGCCCTCCGCCAGCGCTTCCTCGAGTACGGTTCGCCGGACGTTCAGAGTCTCGATTCGATGCTGCGCGAAATAGCCGATGCTGACATTGTGTCCGGGCAGGCGTTCCCCGGCGTCGATGTCAACATATCCGGCAAGGATCTTTATAAGCGTCGATTTTCCCGCTCCGTTGGGTCCGACCAGCACCGTGCGTTGACCTCGTTCGACTGTGAGGTTTAAGTTCTCATAGACGACATGCTGGCCGTATAGCTGTCGCACGCGGTCAAGCACCATTACGCGTTGCCCACTGCGCGCAGGCTGCGGAAAGCTGAATCGGACACTTGCTTCCGCGCCTTGGGGCGCGTCGAGACGATCCATTTTCTCAAGGCGCTTTAGTCGTTCCTGAGCTTGCGACGCTTTGGTGGCCTTGGCACGGAAGCGGTTGACGAACTCTTCGAGATGAGCGATTTCGCGTTGCTGGTTTTTGTAGGCCGCGAGATGGTGCTGTTCTCGCGCAAGCTTCTGCGACAGAAAATCGTCGAAGTTGCCGGTGTAGCGGTTAAGGCGCTGGCGCGAGATTTCCACGACGGACTGGCAGATGGTATTCAGAAATGCGCGATCATGAGAGATTGCCAGAATCGCGCCCGGATAGCCCACCAGGTAATTCTGAAACCACCCGAGTGTCTCAAGATCGAGGTGGTTTGTCGGTTCGTCCAGCATGAGAATGTCGGGTTCCATCACGAGGAGTCGAGCAAGATGGGCTCTCATGACCCAGCCGCCTGACATCGTTCGCGCGGGCCTTCCAAAGTCACCCTCGCGAAAGGCGAGTCCTGCGAGGACGCGCTTAGCTCTTGCTTCCAGGTTGTAGCCGTCCATGTCCGCAAATCGCGCAATGGCATCGTGATGTTCGTCAGAATCTTCGCTGGAATGCTCGCGCAGGGCGTTCAAGACTGCGGTGAAGTTCTGTGAAACGGACATGGCCAGATCCAGGATGGTTTCATCGCCGCAGGGCGCGCTTTCCTGAGGAAGGAAGCCCAGGGTGACTCCTCGTTGGAGCGAGACAATCCCCGCATCCGGTGAGCTATCGCCGAGAATAAGTGAAAACAGCGTCGATTTGCCCGCCCCGTTGGCTCCAATCAAGCCAACGCGATCTCCCGCGTTGACCTGGAGCGAGGCTTCTTGGAAAAGCACGCGTCCGGCATAGGACTTGGTGAGTTGTGAAACCGTAAGCATTGCGATGTGTCAAAAGGCAAATAGCCAAATCGGACCCTCTCCGTGCAAGAGCCCCCTTGGTAAAGTGCGAAGCAAAAAATTGGAGAATGTCACTTTCTGTTAAGCGAGCGTCCGCAAGGCTGCGGCAATAGCGTCCGGGAGGGCGCGCGGCCCGTTTCCGCCAAGCTTCTCATCCACGCGTTCGAGGCGATGAATGAGATCGAGGACTTCGCGTCGAGAATATGGTCCGCCTGCGGCCCGGCAGAAATGGCTGCGGCAGCCGAAGGGGCGGGAATGATAGATGAGGCAGCGAGACGTCGTGCGATCAAGAAGAGGACAGGCTCCGGTCGAATTGGACGGAAGGTTCCTGCGGCCCGAGGCTCGGAGTGCCTTCGCAGCGAGCAATGCTTCGCCTCTGGTCAGGAAAGGAGTTAGCCCTGTGAGCTTGAAATGACAGCACTCCGCGCGCAATTCGCATTGGCGAAGCATCGGCCGTGCATCCAAGTCGGAGTACACAGCTTGCACCTCTGCGAGGGCGGACTCTTTCTGTTGATCGTGACTGCGGCGCGCATCCATTGGGAGAGTCTAACGGTGATTTGCCTCTAGACAACCAATCCCGCTGCATGCCCGCTGGCCCAGGCCCATTGGAAATTGTACCCGCCGAGCCACCCGGTGACATCAACCACTTCTCCGATAAAGAAAAGGCCGCGGACGTGTCGTGTTTCCATGGTCTTGGAGGAGAGTTCGCTGGTATCCACACCGCCATGAGTCACCTCAGCTTTTGCGTATCCCTCGGTGCCTGAGAATTTCAGCGGCCAGCGATGCAACGACCTATCGAATTCCTGAAGTTCACGCGTGCTACAGTGGGCAAGCGGCTTGTCCGGCGCGTATCGGCGACTCCAGATCTCGGCAAATCGGTGTGGCCAGTAACGGCGGAGGAGGGCCACCGCGTCCGGAGCGCGTTCGCCGAAGATCCAGTTCGGATCGGTGATCTCCGGAAGCAGGTCCAGCAGAATCGGTTCGTGGTCGCGTCTGTAGGAAGATACTTGCAGGATCGCCGGGCCGCTCAGGCCGCGATGCGTAAAGAGCATTGCCTCGTGGAAAGCGGCGCCGTCGGCGCGCGCGACGACGGGCAACGAGATTCCGCTAAGCTTGGAGAAATGCTCGCGTTCTTCGTGACAAAAGGTGAGGGGCACCAGTCCGGGACGCAAGTCCGTCACCCGCACTCCGAACTGTGCAGCCAACCGATATCCCAAGTCGGTCGCTCCGAGTTTGGCGAAGGAGAGTCCGCCCGTGGCGATGACCAGCGAATCGCAGGCGAGATCGCCACAATCTGTTTTCAAGTAAAAGCGGTCCGGCTTGCGCACTTCAAGGACATGACAGTTGCGAAGGATGTTCACGCTGGCGACGCGGCATTCGTCAACGAGCATTGTGATGATCGCGCGAGAGCTGCTATTACAAAACTGCTGGCCGAGTTTCTTCTCGTGATAAGCGATGCCATGCTTTTCCACCAACGCCACGAAGTCCGAGGGCGTATAGCGTGCAAGCGCCGAACGGCAGAAGTCAGGATTCTTCGAAAGAAAGTTCTCTGGCGCGGCATGTATATTGGTGAAATTGCAGCGGCCTCCACCTGAGATGGCAATCTTCCTTCCCACCTGATGGTTGTGCTCGAGCAAGGCGACGCGCCGTCCGCGTTGGCCTGCGGTGAGAGCACACATCAATCCAGCCGCGCCCGCGCCAATAATTGCGACGTCAAAGACCGGGGAAACTTCCGAAGTCATCGCCAATTCTCGGCTGCGCGCGTGACGCGGAACGAACGTGAGTCGATTAGGCGGCGCCAGCTATCAGATCCTGTGCGGCCTTCAGACGCCCGTACAGCGGCTTGAGTCCTTCAGGAATGATGCGAGTGTCGCCCAGGACCGTCATGAAGTTTGCATCGCCTACCCAACGGGGAACGATGTGGAGGTGGAGGTGGTCATGGACTCCTGCACCGGCGGCCTTTCCGAGGTTCCAACCGATATTGAAGCCCTGGGCTTTGACACATTCCTTGAGCAAGAGTTGGGCGTGAACGCACAGGTGCCAAAGTTCGAGGACCTCGTCATCCGTGAGCTCTGTCATCTCCGACACTTTGCGATAGGTCACTGCCATGAGATGACCGGCTGAGTACGGATACTTGTTCATTAGGAGAAATGTAGATTTTCGCCGCGTCACAACGAGGTGAGCGGCATCGTCATCCGTCTGCGCGGCCTCGCTTAGGAAATCGGCTCCGGCCTGATGCTCTGCCTGGAAGTATTCGACGCGCCACGGTGCCCACAGGGACTCAAGATGGGTTTTGGGAAAAGTGTCGTTCATGCAAGGTTCCTGATTGTGTAGGTGCGAACGCTTTCCGTCTTGCCCTTGATGGCAAGTTCACCCGACGGTTCGAACGGAAAGCGACTGCGGGCTGCGACGTAGGTATACTCGCTTACGAGAATATCCACTTCACGGTCGCGTGTTGCTTGTTCGAGACGCGCGGCGAGGTTGATCGAGTCGCCGATAGCTGTAAACTCCATGCGTTGTTTGGAGCCGATATTTCCGACGATGGCGAGTCCGGTATTGATACCGATGCCGATCCGCAGTGAAGCCATGGCATCGCGCGCTCTGCTTTCCGAGTTGGCCCATCGTTCCTGGAGTTCCCTCAAGGCCTTTCGCATGTCGAGCGCGGCCTGCACGGCATGCTCCTCCTGAAATTCGTCGTCGCGGAGGGCACCGAAGAGCGCCATGAGCCCGTCGCCCATGAATTTGTTCAAATGTCCCGCATTCTTGAAGACTGCTTCGATCATCTTTTCGAAGTAGTCGTTTAGCATCGCGACGGTTTCCTCTGGACTCAACTGCTCGGAGAAAGTTGTAAATCCCCGCACATCGGCGAAGAGTGCCGTCACCTTTTTTCGCTGGCTGTAGAGTTCGGAAGGTCTGCCTGCGTAAATGATTTCGTTAAGGATGTCCTCGGAGACATAACGCGCAAGTGCGCTCTTGAGGTCTTCGCGTTCCTGCAAACCCATGGTCATCTTGTTGAGGGCTGTGGCGACTTCTCCGAATTCGTCCTTGGAGGTCAGCTTGAGTGTCTGGCTATAGTCTCCCGCAGCGATGCGTTCGACGGCGTTGCGGATCGTGATCAATGGATGGGCGATGCGTCGCGAGGCCAGGCTGGCGAGAAAGTAGGCGGCGATCATCGAAATGCCCAGAGCCAGCGCACCGTTCCAGAAAAGCCCCTTTAAGCGTTGAATTGCTTCCGTTGCGCTGACATCAACGCCGACAGCGCCCACCGTTTCATTGCGGGCGTCACGAATTGGCGCATTCGCGGTAAGCCAGAGCCCCCACTGATCGCTGACAAACTCTTCGTCAGCCTGAAAATCGTTGAATCGGACGACATAGTTCGGGTTTGTTGTCTTGTAGATGTCGCCGACGTTCGATTTGTTGACCCCTTCTTCCTCGGCATCCAGAACAAATTCGGCGGTTCTGGGATCGTGAGGATACGGGCGCATCGAATAGATGTATTTGACATAAAGATCCCGGCGGCGATTCGCGTCGCGGGCGCGCCTTAATTCGGCCTCGAGTTCTTTGTAGTCAGGGGTATCCTGGTCGGAACGGGTGCGGATTTTCTGGTGGATGTCCGGGTCGAGCATGGCCGCCGCCGTTGCGGCGATGGAAAGCACGTTGGTTCGCATCAGATCCATGAAGAGCCGCGACATGGGACCGTACATGAAGGCGGCAATAAGCGAACCGGTCAGAACGGCCATGACCAAAAAGAGAGTGAAAACTTTTGTCCGAAATCGCATCGATTGGGCTTAAGAATCCACGTATACCGTTGAAAGAAAACCTTGAACTCCAAAATTTCCTAGAGAGCGGCGAGAATCGCGTGAGAGGCGCGGCTGGCTGCGCCTTGGGCTTCCAGGGTGGACACGATTTCATTGACGCTTGAGACGAGGCGTATGCGTGCCGACGGATCATTCAGGAGGCGCAGGGCCTCTTCCGAGAGGGCCTCGGGAGTGGCGAAGTGTTGGATGAATTCGCGAACCACGTGAGGCGCTGGTTTCGCAGGCAGGCGAGGATCCTTAGGCGGGTTCTGCTTATAGTTGTTGAGGATATTAATGATTCCAAGGCAGTCGACGTCGACGAGACGTCGACCGACCTCAAACGTGAGCCATGCGACGCGATAGACCAGGCAATAAGGAAGACCAAAAAAAGCGGCCTCGAGAGTGGCTGTGCCAGAGCACACGATCCCTGCGCAGGCTCGCTGCATGAGGTAATGAGCCGTTCCCGATCGGATAATGATCGGCAGGTTGCCAGCCATATGACGCATCCGAATCGCATGGGCTTCGCTGGCGGCCGCTGCCTCGAAGCGAATGTCAGGCCTTTGGATTTGAACACGTCGGCATGTGTCAACCATGACCGGGAAAATGCGCTTTACTTCTCGTTCGCGGCTTCCAGGGAAGAGCCCAAGAAGTTTGTCGTCGCGTTCGATCGCTGTCTTTTCGCCAGCCAGAGCTTCCAGAAGGGGATGGCCAGCGAAGACTGTATGAAGTCCGCTTGCCTCGTACATCGGCTTCTCGAAGGGAAATACGCAGATCATAAGATCCAGCAGCCGCGCCATTCGTGGGATGCGTTCTCGGTTCCATGCCCAGACCTGAGGGCTGATGTAATAAAGGATTTTTCCCGGGAAACCGCGCCTTCGGAGAGCCTTCGCAAATCGGAGGTTGAATCCTGGATAGTCAACAAGGACGACTGCGTCCGGCTTGGTTTCGTCGATCTGATCGAGCATGTGATAGAACTTTCGCCGGAAGTAGCCGTAGTGTTTCAGGACGTCCCAGAGTCCAAGTACTCCGGCCTCCGCGATCCAGTTGTCGAACGGTTTCGCAGCCAGCGCATGCATTTTTGGCCCTCCGGCGCCGAGAAAGCGAATACTAAGGTTGAGCGAGCGCAATTCGTTCATCACTTCGGCGGCGCGGGCATCTCCGCTGGCCTCACCAGCCACGAACCACAGCGCTGTCATGCAATGTGAGGAGTGGCCTTCGTGCGGGGATCTGCTTCTTCGATGCGTCGCGTAATCTCCAGCGCGATATCCAGAGCGTCAGCGGCCTCATGACCAGAGACTTTCGGCTTTGCGCCCTCGCGGGCGCAATGGATAAAGGCCTCAAGTTCGATTCTAAGGGGTTCACCGCGCTGAACTTCAACCTTCTCGCGGACGATTTCCTTGCCCTTTGAGCCCTCGTGAAGGCGATACATCACCCCATCCTGCTTTTGGTAGTCGAGGGAAAGATACGCGTTTTCCTGAAAGACGCGGATTTTGCGAATTCTGTCGCGGCTGATTCGGCTGGCGGTGACATTTGCGACGCAGCCGCCTTCGAAGCGAAAGCGAACGTTTGCGATATCCTCACCCTTGCTGAGGACGGCTATTCCGACCGGATCCATGCTAACAATTGGCGCGCGTACAATGTGCAGGATGATTTCGATATCGTGGATCATCAGATCGAGAACGACTCCAATGTCGGTGCTTCGGTTCGGGTATGGCGAAAGGCGGGTGACTTCGAGAAAGCGGGGGTTATTGAGTTTACCCTCCAGCGCGGCAAGAACGGGGTTGAATCGCTCGATGTGGCCGACTTGGAGCACACAGGAGCGGCTCGCAGCAAGTGCGGAAAGTGCTCGCGCCTGGGTCGGCGTTTCAGCGACAGGTTTTTCGATGAGAAGGTGTTTGCCCTGCTCCAGGAGGTAGGCGCCGATCTCGTAATGAGTGATGGTGGGCGTGCAGATCGTCGCCGCATCGACGAGCCTGGCGAACTCCTCGAGCGAGTGGGCCGCGTATGTACGGTATTTTCTGGCAACGCGCTGGGCTGCATCCGGGTTCCGGTCGTACACGGCCGAAAGATTGCATGAGCGAAGGTCCGCGTAGATGCGTGCGTGATTAACGCCCATATGGCCGACTCCGACAACGCCTGTGCGAAGAGTATTCATTTTGATATCCCGTAGAGAGTTACTCCCGCCTGTGTGGCTGCACGGCATACCGCGGGCCTATCCAGCAGCAAGGTGCAGTTTGCTTCACATGCCAGGGCTTTGATTTTTGCCTCGCTCGCCACTTCGATAGTTTTCTCGCCGATGACGGGAACGTCGAAGCGCATGTCCTGCTCTGGTTTGGCTACCTTGACCAATATCGCGTCCTTGCGTCCCAGGCTGCCGCCTCGACGGATGCAATCGTTTGTTCCCTCGAAGGCTTCCACCGCAAGCACCGTGCCGGCCTTAATGACGACGGTCTGTCCAATATCGAGGCGGCTGATCTCCTTGGCGATTTCGAAGCCAAAGCGAACGTCATCCATGTCGCGTGATCTCAGGCGGGGTCCAGCGATATGGCCCGGGCGAGCAACATGATCGTCGAGGAAGGTCATGGCATTGAGGAGTTCGAGGCCAGCTTTTGCGAGCTGATTTGCGACTTCGCCAAACAGGGTTTCCGCATTGCGGCGCTTCAGCTTTGCGAGGAGGATCAGCGCTCGAACGTCGGGGCGCAGATTGAACAGGTTTCCAGGTGCGAGTTGGCCCGCCATCATCGCGTGGCGCGCGCCAGATTTCTTCGCTGCATCGAGCAGCTTGCCAAGTTGGCCCACGCGCAGCCAATGAACCTCATCCGCCGTGTCGCTGGTGGATTCCGGCGTTTCGCCTTCGAAGGCCGCAACCGAAATTCTTTTAACTCCGGATGCTCGCGCCGATTCCATCACGAGGGAGGGATAGCGACCTCTCCCTGCGATGAGAAAAAGGGTTTCGGGTGTCGTCAACGGGTGTTGTTTACTTAGGCTGACCGCCGGTGACAAGCAGTGCGTTTCGGGGTGACTAGTTCGAAAACAAGTCACCAAACCGATTCACACGGAATGGTTCTTTTTTCTTTGGCGCCGCCGAGGAAGAGGAAGGCGGCAATCCCTGCCCTCCCTTTGCCTGAGCACGCAGTGTGGATTCATCAAGCGGCGGCGCCCCTTTTCCTTGGAGGTTGAAAGTATTCACGGCAACAAGCGCGCTGCGCCCTGCGCCGTTAAGTTTCCTGCGCTGCGCTATGAATGAACCGGGCACATAATAATTGGAGAAGTCTTTGCCGAAGGAGCGCTGGTTATAGCCGATGTAGAGGTTCTTCCGGATTTCGAAGTGCAGATGGGCGGTGTACATACCGCGATTCGTGCCGATGGTGCCGATCTGCTGTCCGCGGACAATCTGCTTTCCCTCGCGCACCAGGATCTTGTCCAGGTGCGCGTAAACCGAATCCGCAGTCTTCACCTGTCTGTCTTCAAGGAAAAGGTGGCGGATGATAATGAGGTTTCCCCAACCCATTCGCATGTCACGCGCAAGGACCACGATGCCGTTAGCCGTCGAGTAAACAGGTTTGCCAAGATCCCTGTTACCTCCTTCGAGTCCGTTCCAATCCTCGCCCATGTGATATCTGACCCGAAAGCCCCGAGACATATAGTATCCTTCCGCATCCGGCTTCCCGACGGGCTGATCGAATCCGTCAGCAAGCCGGGTTCTTGCGGTATCCGGCGATGGAGCACTTACCAGCGCGGTCACGAGGCAAAGCAGAAACACCCAGAAGGCATATTTACGGAGGAACCGCATCGATCGGATTTTAGGTTGTGGGCAGTCCGATGCAACTTTTTCGCTTCCTGTCGCTTGTCGATCGGGGACAAATCTTCTACCAGTTCGTGGAAATGTCATCCGTAACTTTTCTTGGAACCGGACCGGGCAACGTCGCGGCGGGACGCTTTCAGTCCAGCATCTTCGTTGAGCTTGGTGGCAAGCGCGTGCTCCTTGATGCGGGCGAGCCGTGCAGCTCACAACTCTTGGATCTTGGCCTCGCGCTTCCGGATCTCGACGCGGTATGGATTACCCACGCTCACGCGGATCACATCGGAGGTTTGCCGCTGTTGATCCAGGCAAGCTGGTTGCATGGCCGGAAGACGTCACTCCCGCTGGGCGTTCCGCGCCATCTTTGCGCACCTCTTCGAGCGTGGCTTGACAGCATTTTTTTGTCATCGAGCGTCATCCGCTTCCCGGTGGATATCTTCTCGTGGCAGGCGGAAACGACGCGCGCATTCGATGACATTACCGTGAAGCCCTATCTCACAACGCATCTCGAGGGCTTCCGAAAAATGACCGGCCAGCTTGATATAGAGTCTTTTCTTTTTGAGATCGTGGCCGAAGGCACGCGGTTCGTCTACTCAGGCGATCTGGGATCACCCAAGGATCTGCACGAAATCCTGCAAAGCCCCGTGGATTGCTTTGTTTGCGAGCTCGCCCATTTCTCGCCTGAAGAGCTCATCTCCTCGTTGCGTGGCGCGAGTATCGGAACGCTTTGCCTTACGCATATTTCCACCGATCTGGAGGAGAAGCGTGGAGACATTCAGATGCTATTTGAAAGGGAGCTCTCCGGTATAGACACCGTCTATCTGCCGGATGACGGGGAGAGGATCGACCTTTGACTGAGGCTCGATCTAGGTTGCGGGTTGACCATGCTGTTGAACGCGAACGACGGGCAGGGGGTACCGAGCCTTAAGTTCGTTATCGAGTCGGATCTCGACGTGGTAAACGCCATATCGTTGGAACTGTACGCCGCCAAGGACGTGGACATTCGTCACATACGAATCCAAGGCGGGCAGAGTGAATCTCAGTTCGCTTTGGGCGATGGTTTGTTCGTCATCGCACGCGAGGATAAGCGATTTCTCAGTGAAATCTCCGGTACCGCCGCACCATCGCGTCCAGAGGCAAAATTTGAAGAATCCAATGGGCACCGTGTGTGCGGGAATCATTCCGAAGACGCCAACGAGCGTTTGCTGACCGCTGATCTCTGTGCGTACGTCCTCGCAGGCTAACGTAGCTTGGAGGTCAGGAGGGATAACCTCGGCCATCAAGTGAGAAAGCCGCCAAAAATCAAAGCAGCGACCACTATGGCGAGCACGATTCGGTAATAGCCAAAGATCTGCATTCCGTGCTTCTTGAGATAGGACACCATCCATTTCACTGCGAGAACAGCTGAAACCCATGCTCCGAGGAAGCCAAAGAAGAGTGCGGAGAGACCGAAGGAATGCACCATCTCCTGGCCGTACTTCAATCCGTCGTATACGGTTGCGGCAGTGAGAGTGAGGAGTCCCAGCAAGAAGCTGAACTCGACCGCCGCGGGGAGGCTTAGTCCGACGATAACGCCACCGACAATAGTGACCAAGCTGCGGCTCACTCCGGGCCACATCGCCAGACATTGAATTAAACCAACCACGACAGCCATCTTCCAGGTAAGCGATTCCAGGCTAAGGCCAGCTTGGTGGGTCTTTGTCTGACGCGATGCCTGCCACCAACTCACGGCAAGAATGGCGACGCCTCCAAAAAACCAAGCCGCGACGATCGGCCAGAGCCCCCATGCCTCGCCTCCGAACAAATACTTCTTAATCGGCTTTTCCAATATCAAACCTATGATGGCTGCTGGTAGGAACGCGGCGATGACATTGATAGCCATCTTGAGACCTTCGGAATCGCGGCCGACGACGCCCAGAACCATTTGGCGGACACGTGAGAAGTAGAGGCCAAGAACTGCGGCGATCGCCCCAACCTGAATGCAAATTGCAAAGGCATCGGCCGATTCGCTCTGAGGAATTCCCAGTGCGCGCTGTGTGAGTAGAAGATGTCCGGTGGAACTTACAGGAAGGTATTCTGTAACTCCTTCAACAATGCCGAGTATCAGAGCCTTCCACCAATCCATAATAAGTCCAAGAAAACGACTGAGGCCTAGCGCGCCTGCGTTAGATTGCGTTCTCGCCAGTCTCTTCGGTCCGGATCCGAATGGCGTTCTCGATAGGAAGAACAAAAATCTTTCCGTCGCCGATCTTTCCGGTTTTCGCGGAGTCTGATATGGCTTTGACAGCCTTTTCGACGATGCTGTCGACGACCACAATTTCGAACTTGACCTTGGGTAGGAAGTCGACCGTGTACTCGCTGCCGCGATAGATTTCGGTATGGCCTTTTTGACGCCCGAAACCCTTCACCTCGCTGACAGTCATCCCCTCGATGCCAACTTCGGCTAGAGCCTCTTTGACGTCCTCCATTTTGAAGGGTTTAATGATGGCCTCAATCTTCTTCATACAGCAGAGTGTTTAAGCAGCTTAACGAACCTTGGCAAGCGGAGATACGGAGGAAAATCGCCCGCCGTCTTTTGCTCCTATGAAACCGCGCCAATGGCGGCGGAGTTCTGCCGGACCTTACCTGAGGCATTTGCCCCGAATAAAACATATGCGAGGCACATGGCTGCATCGCAAACTGGGCGATCGGCTGTTTGCCATTGAGATGTGGCAACCGGAGCGTGCGCGCTTCGCCTCAGGGTGTGCAATCGGCGTCTTTTTTTCCATGATGCCTTTGCCGTTTCAGATGTTGGCTGCTGCGCTGATTGCTTATCTGGCGCGGGTGAGCATTCCCGCGGCCATTGCTTCCACCTGGATCAGCAATCCTCTGACGACGCCACTGATCCTCTACGCACAGTACAATCTCGGTTCGCTGCTGGTGCGAGGGAGTGCCGGTGCTACGCCGAAGGATGACGTGCTCGCATTGCTCTCCGATGCGCCGCTGCCACTCCTGGCTGGGGCGTTCATCTCCGGCGCGATCCTTTCTTTGACCGCCTACCCGCTGGCCCTCGCAGGCTGGGATTGGTTTGGTAGGCGGTTTCGTCGGCCCCGCCGGAAAGGGCCGAGAAAAAAGTCTCCCGCAGAGTCCAAAAATGCTCTTTAGTTCAGAAAGCGAGGGGGCATAGCTCAACGGTCAGAGCAGGCGGCTCATAACTGCTTGGTTCACGGTTCGAATCCGTGTGCCCCCACGTTTTATCTCTTCGAAATGTGCGGTTGTTCGCTACTTTTTCTTGCCACGATTGCTAGTGGACTCATCACATTCTTTCGATGAAGTCTTCGCTGCGAGTTCTTGCGAAAGCCAGTTTTCTTCTGTGTGTTCTGGCGTTACTGATCGTCGGTCTCGTCCTGGCATGGTTCGCATCCTGGCGCTCGGACAAGCTTTCTGCGCTGGATTCGGCGAGCGAAATTGCCGAGACGGATCAAGGGAAAGTGGAGTATCTCATCCGCGGCGACGGGCCAACGGTTCTGGTCCTTCATGGTGCACCGGGCGGGTACGACCAGGGGATGCTGCTTGGTTCCATATTCGCCGAGGAGGAGTTTGTTGTTGTTGCGCCGTCGCGCCCGGGTTATTTGCGCACTCCTCTAGCCACCGGGCAGTCGCCCGAACAGCAAGCCGATGCCATGGCGGCCCTGATGCAAACGATGGGAATCCCTAGCGTTGCAGTTCTGGCGAGCTCCTACGGGGCACCGGCGGCCGTCCAATTCGTATTGCGTCATCCTGAGAAAGTCTGGGCCATGGTGCTGCTTTCCCCGGTAACGACCAAATTCGATGCGAAGCTGCCGTGGACCGAGCCTGGGCAACTTGTGTTTGATAAATTCGGGGAAGACCTCGGTGCGTGGCTTGCCGTGGAGGCTGTCGAAAGGGATCCTCAGACAATCCTTAAGCGAATTCTCGAGTCCGAGAATGGGGGGACTTCGGCCCAACGCGATGCGTTGGCGGAATTTATTGTCAATGACATCGATCAGCTGGAATGGTTCCGCAGTCTCATTGGGACGTTCGTGCCGAGGAGCGCCAGAGAGAGCGGCGTTCGCAACGATCTCCAACAGGTTCGCACGTTGGCTGAGCTTCCCTTTGAACAGATCCATGTGCCGACGCTTATCGTGCATGGAACGGTGGACAAGCTGGTGCCGCTTTCCGAGGCCCAGTCAATCGCAGCCCGTATTCCAGGAGCGACACTCTATCCGGTCGAAGGGGCCGGCCACCTCGTTGAGCTTGGTCCGCGGGCTCTCGACATGCAAACGCATATTGTCCAGTTTCTCCACGAACGTTCCGGGGGCCAATCCCAACCCTGAAGATGGGCGACGGGACAACGGATTTTTTCGAACGACAAGCCTGCGCTCAACGCAAGACGCGCCTGTTGATTCTTTATTTCGCTTTGGCGATCCTCGCAATCGTTGCAACTCTGCACGTCATATTTGCCCTGTTGTTCTTCCGGCCTTTGTACGATCCGTTAGTCTTTATCAATGTTTCGATTGGCGTCGCTCTGGTAGTCCTGATTGGCACCGCATGGAAAATTGATGAACTCTCAGGAGGAGGACGTGCGGTGGCGGCAATGTTAGGGGGTGAGCCGGTTTACAAGAACACAGCGAACGTGAGGGAGCGCAGGCTGATCAACATTGTTGAAGAAATGGCGCTGGCTTCTGGCGTCCCGGTTCCGGACATCTTCCTTTTGCCGGATAGGACGATTAACGCGTTTGCAGCCGGACACAGCCCAGGCGACGCGGTCATCGGTGTGACGCGCGGCTGTATCGAACAGCTTTCGCGCGACGAATTGCAGGGCGTCATTGCCCACGAATTCAGCCATATCCTGCATGGCGACATGGCGTTAAATATCCGCCTTATGGGCCTGCTCGGCGGCATCCTTGGCTTGTCCGTCGCAGGACGCTTCCTGATGCATGGAGCTTATATTCCGTCACGTAGCCGCGGGCATGCTGGGAAAGCGATTGCTCTCGCGGTTGCTGGAGGATTTGCGTTGTATATCGTTGGTTCGATAGGGGTTTTTTTCGGGAATCTCATCAAGGCGGCGGTCAGCCGCCAGCGAGAGTTTCTCGCTGACGCTTCCGCGGTGCAATTCACTCGCAATCCGCAAGGAATCGCAGGAGCGCTTTGGAAGATCGGCAGATTTCAGTCTCGTCTCTCCAGTCCGCACGCCCACGAGGCAAGCCATTTGTTCTTCGGTAATGGAGTGGCGGATTCTTGGATCGCGTTATTCGCGACACATCCCCCGCTGGATGATCGGCTCAAAGCGATTGACCCCAATTTCCAGCCTCCCTCGGAAGTTGCGGGCGTTCCGATGGTTCCTACTGAAACGGCGGTGGGGGCCCACGGCGCGCTGCTTGAAGGGCTGCCCGGCTTTGCGGTGGAATCTGTACGTGACGTTCATGGCGCTTGTGCATTCGTCTATTCATTTCTGCTCGATGAACGTGACAACTACCGCAACGCTCAGCTTAGGAAGAGTGGCATCCAGGACTCACTGCGAGAGGAGGCCTTGGGACTCTTCGCACGTCGCGGAGAGATAGCTGTCGCGCAGCGTCTGCCTCTGGTCGATTTGGCGGTTCCGGCGCTGCGAAATCTCTCTTCCGCGCAATATACTGCCTTTCGGAACAATATTCGAAACTTGGTGGAAAGCGACGGCGAGGTTCATCTCTTTGAGTTCGCTTTGCAAAAGACACTCCTTCGCCATCTCGACGTGTTCTTTTTTAAGCCTCCGGAGGTCGCAACGAAATATCATTCCATTGTTACGTTGCGTCATGAGACTTGTGTCTTGCTCTCAGGACTCGCCTACGTGGGGAGTGAGATCGCTTCCGAGCGCGATGAGGCTTTCGCCGCAGGATTTCGGGAGCTATTTGTCGACAGGCGGGAGTTGTATGATGTTTGGTCGCAGGTATACAAACGGATGGAGGTCTGCAATCTCTTGCAGATCAGTTGGGCACTCGACAAAATTGCACGCGCCGCGTCCCCGGTGAAGCAGACAATCCTTAGCGCATGCCGCGAGACTGTCGCACGCGACGATGTCGTCGCTGTAAGGGAATACGAGCTCATTCGCGCTATCGCTGATAGTCTGGATTGTCCGCTTCCATCAATGTGATGAAGTGGATTCGTCCTGCACTTGCGCGTGAGTTCGCGTCTGCGGGAACCGATGCTTATCGGATTGCTGATGCAGAGGGATGCAGGATCGAGCGTTTCGGCGATGGAGCAATCCTCTCGCATTCCACAGAAGAGGCGCCACCAGGCGCTGTAGATGAGCTCGCCGAGTGGTGCGAGCGGGCGGGCGCTACGATTCGAAGAATCTATGGGCGCCGGCTCGTAATGGCACCCGGAAGGAATGACGCGCCTTATGCGATAGGAGGAGATCTCTCCCATCACACCGGCGTTGCTCATGAGCAGGGGCTCTCCTACGAGATCGACTTTATGGCCGGGTATTCGTGCGGTCTGTTTGTCGACCAACGAGCAAATCGCAGCAGGGTCCGCACCAACTGTTCGGGAACGCTGCTAAACCTCTTTTCCTATACGTGTTCGTTCTCGGTCGCCGCCGCGGCCGCGGGTGCGCAGACAGTTAGCATCGATCTCTCGAAGGTCGCTCTGGAACGCGGACGCCGCAACTTTGCGCTGAACGATCTGTCGACCGATGGACATCGTTTCATCGCGGACGACGCTCTCGATGTTCTGCCACGACTTGCCCGGCGGGGCGAGAAGTTCGAATGGATTGTACTAGATCCGCCGACTTTCTCGAGAGGACGCCGAGGCAGAGTCTTCCGGGTGGAAAGGGACTATGGCCGACTCATTGAAATGAGCTTTCCGTGCGCGGCCCCTGGCGGCATGGTTCTTCTTTCGACCAATTGTTCGACCCTCGATATATCGAAGTTGCGAGCTCTTGGTCCCCGCCACGTCCCCAGTCGTGTCACCTTTTTCGAGTCGCCGCCGCTGCCGGACATTCCCGTGCGTCACGGCGCTTCAACCATTTGGATGCGAATCAACGAGTAGCCGTTGGTGGGTCAACGCGAGTGACCGCGTCTATTGCTCGCTGTGCACAGGATTCGTCAGGGTCCCAATTCGCTCGATCTCAATGGAAATGCTATCGCCCGGTTTGAGCCATCGGGGAGGATTGGCGGCCATTCCTACTCCGTGCGGAGTTCCGGTTAGAATGACTGTGCCGGGAAGCAGAGTCGTACTTCCGCTAAGAAATTCTATGAGTGAGGGGACGTCAAAGATCATGTCGCCCGTATTGCAGTCCTGAACTGTCTCGCCGTTGAGAACTGTCCGTATGGTGAGGCTGTTGGGGTCGGAAATTTCATCGGGAGTTACGAGGCAGGGACCGAGAGGACAAAAGGAATCGAAGGACTTGCCGCGGCTCCATTGGCCTCCGCCCCTTTTCTTCTGCCAATCTCGCGCGCTGACATCGTTTGCACACGTATAGCCCAGCACGAAATCCAGGGCGTCGCGGCGGGAAACGTTTTTGCAGGGCCTGCCTATCACCACAGCGAGTTCGCATTCGTAGTCGACCTCAGCGCTGGCTAAATGCGTTGGAAGGAAAATAGGATCGCCCGGGTTCTGCACGGAATTCAGCCCCTTTCCGAACAGCACCGGATAGTCCGGAATCTTCGCTCTCGTTTCTTCCGCGTGACGGCGGTAGTTGAGTCCGATTCCAAGAATCTGTGAGGGGGCGACCGGAGCGAGGATTTTTCTAACATCCGCCGGCCGATTCAAGGACCGCAGCTCCGATAGGATCTCCCCTTCGAGTTCGATGGCGCGGCCATCCGGGTCTCCGAGGGCGTACTTCACCGTCTTACTGTGATCCAGATAACGAATGATTCTCATGATTGTGTCGCAAGATGGCCGCGTTTTTGGTCGGAGGCGCGCATATTTTTGGCAATGCAGCAGAAAGGTCGAGGAAGTATCCCGGCAAGCGACGTTCCAACGGTCAGCTTGAGACTCGTCTGACGAGCCTATCGCTGTGTGGAGCGGCGTGCCGACGAAGGATGGACGAGGTGACGTGTGTCGGTGTAAATTGGTGGCACTTCTGGAGGCCGCATGCGCGACTACTTCGTTTATTTGCCGCAACAGCCGCCTGGCAATATTTGGGGATGCACGGCGACATCGGTCGGCTTCGCCCGCGTAGCGCCGCACACGAAGTATCCCCCTACCAGGCATCCGGCAGACCATCATTTCGAATGGTCCGAGGGACGGATCCTCCAATGTTATCAGATCATTTTCATTTCCGCGGGTTCCGGCATCTTCGAAAGTGATCACACGCATAAACCGCAAGCCGTCGAGTCCGGCTCCTTGCTGATTTTGTTTCCCGGCGTTTGGCATCGTTATGCGCCCGATTCCGATACAGGCTGGACGGAACACTGGATTGAGTGCCAGGGACCGGTTTTTGAAGAGGCCGTTCGGACCGGAATCGTTCAGCCAACCCAGCCGATTCTGCATACCGGTCTTGAGCCCGATTTGTTAAGGTGCTTTGAGCGTTGCCACGCACTTGCAGCCCGAGGTGCGCTGGCTAATCAACACCTACTCTCAACGATGGGGGCGCACCTGCTGTCCGTGATCGGCTATCTCCAAGGCGGCCCGCGATTTGATCGCCGGATCGATGAGTTGATTGAGCGCGCTCATGCCTTGATCGCGCTCCGTTGCCAAGAGCGCCTGAGCCTGCCGGCGATTGCGGCTGAACTCGGCGTGAGCTACTCGCACCTGCGTCAAACCTTCACAGACCGCATCGGACTAAGCCCGAAACAATACCATTGCCAAGTTCGCCTGCAGAAGGCTCAGGAACTTCTAGCGAGCACGACGCGTTCGGTGCAGGAGGTTGCTGATATCCTCGGCTTCCATTCGGCCTTTCAGCTCTCCAAGCAGTTCAAGCAGCATGTGGGAGACGCGCCGCAGCATTGGCGTTCCAAGCAGGTGCGGCGTCAACCCCTACGCATCAAGCGGAAGCGTGTTGATCAACGGATCAAAACTAACGCAAAGAACGGAAGACGAGAAAGGAGGCCATGAGGGACGGAGACTCATGCCGTGAGCCGTGTTTCTGTTGGGTTTGCTGA
>DATDAX010000374.1:0-5201 GCA_036525175.1 Terrimicrobiaceae bacterium
CTTACGACTCTCAGGGGAATTGGATTAAGTGCCAAACTTGCGGCGGGTCCGGCCAGGTAAATTATTAGAGGCTTAGCTAGCTAACTCCATTGGATATCGGGCCTTAACCCCTTTTGAGGTTGCACGCCCGCGTCTCCGACGGCCTCATCGCTCATACGTAGTTAACAAGCGAAGACAGACAGCCGTCGATGTATGCAGTGACCGGCGGCCGTCGGCAGGCACGCGAAGCAGCCAAGCTCATCTCCGCCAAGAAGTCGATCGTGCTTCGTCCATCTCGGAGTACCGAAGCGGAGGCGGCCCCGATTAGGGCTGAATTTCGACGACCATCTCGGGCGAAGCATCCCCCGCAGTGTTGATTGCTCGAATTACAACGCGAAGGCTTTGATAACCATCCCGGCGAATATTGAACCTCCATGATGCTGTACCCTTCGCCCTTTCGAATCTTGTCCATCTCTTTTGGTCGCTCTTGTATTCCACTCGCGCGATCCCACCCTCCCCGACCGCGGTGCCCCAGAAATTGAAGTGCGATCTGCTGACGATAAGTTCGGTCAGAGACACGACCGGCGCAGCTGGTAGCTCTGGCAGATCGACGTGCAGCGCGGCAGAATCTCCGACGAAGTCCTCTCCTATTCCATCGTCCTGAGCACTGCCGGCATAAGCTCGAAATTTGAAACCGCTGACCGCGTCGAATCCAGGCAGTGTGGAAACATCCGGGATCTTGAATTCGAAGTCCGGCGCTGTGGCGTTCAAAGCTCCGACAAACGGCTCGAGATTTGCAACCGGGATGCCAAAACGGGCCGAATCGGCCGGCAAGCTAAGTCCCGGCGACACGTCCGGAGCAATGGAAAAGGCAGTCGCAGCGGCATCAGTGGGGACACCAGCGATCGTGTCGAACACTCCATCTTCGTTCCAATCGAACAGAATCTGAATTGCCTCGGTCTGGCCAAGGGTAGCGACATCAGTTCCGCCATTGGCCGTTAATGCTGGCGCTGACACTGAAGGATTGCCGTCCCCGTCCGCATCGCCGGCGATGCCGAAAAAATTGATCCCTACGTAAAGGCAATCATTGTCACGATCGTAAACAAATCGAACGTCCTTGATGTCCCACCCGGAGGTCGCAAATGGCCACATCGGCGGGAGGCCCACATCGGGACCTACCCCATCCGTTACAATCGTAGCCTCGGGGCTCACGAAATCCGCTTCGACGTTTCCTGTAAGCGTAATGCCACGGAGAGCAGAGGCTGCCGTTATTAGGCAAACTACAGCCAATCGAGCGCACTGAAAGATCTTCGGCTTATTCATAGTATTTTGATTCGCTTTACTAATGCCGAACCAAACGATGGCCGAGAAACCGGCAGATCAATCAGGTTCGGCATGCTTAGATGTGGTTAAGGCACTGGTCCAGCGGCCAATCAGAACGCTGTACGACCCTGATCGGATTACTGAAATCAAATCCAAAGGAAATGGCAAAGTGACGAACGGGACTATTAGGCTAAAGTTTGGGCCTTCCCCTGCCCGATACAGGCCCATTAAGGAAACCTGGCCCATCATTAAAGCTTCGGTCGGTGATCTCAATCGCCTATAGGTTCGACACATGCGCTTTCTGATCGCTTTCCTGCTTCTGGTCGCCCCTGCGAACGGTCGTCAGGTGACGGTCCTCGCCGCGGGCGAGATCGAGTCCAGCGCCACCGACGCGCTCGGCGACACCCTCGGTGGCATTGGATCGGCAATTGTTTGGGATCCGAAGTCGGACTGTCTCATTGCGCTGCCCGACCGTGGCGCGGGGGATGGCACAATCCCTTTCGAGCCGCGACTTCATTTCCTCGCCGTCTCGAAGAGTTCCGCCGACCCTCAGATGCTCGAACTGAGTGTCGCAAAGACTGTCGTCCTGACTGACACTCACGGCAGACCATTTACCGGGCTACTGCCAGATCGCAAAGTCGATGAAGTGCCGATGCGCGGGGATGCAATCTGCATGGATCCCGAGGCGATCTCCCTCGGATACGACGAGACCCTCTACCTGACCGATGAGTACGGTCCGTTTCTTTATCAGTTTGCGAGAGACGGAAAGATGATCCGCAGAATTACTCTTCCTGAACGCTTCCAGCCCCGCGGGAGGGATGGGTCGATCGTTCAGGATGAGAGCACGGAAATTGCCTCCGGCCGGGAGGAAAACCGCGGTCCCGAAGGCATGTGCATTCTTCCCGATGGCAAGCACGCCGCCTTGATCTTCCAAAGTGCGCTTGCCCAACATGGTGGGCGAAGCGGAGGAACAGCACAAATATTGATCCTGGAGCTTTCGACAGGCCTGCCTGTCGCCGAATACGGCTACCTGTTTGAGGAACCGGAGCAGATTTTCGGTGCACAAACCGGACGTTCCTTCAAGAACCTCTCAACAAACGATCTCGTCGCATTGGGCGACCATGAGTTTCTGGTCCTCGAGCGCGACAACCTGGGACGCGATGGAAGCTGCAAGCCGCCAGCAGCAAAATACAAGGCCCTTTGGGTCATCAATACCCGCGGCGCAACCAATCTCCTCGGAACACCCTACGCGAAAGCACCGGGCGAGGAGGGATTCGAGCCGCTGCTTCGGACCTCGAGTGTCCAATTCGTGTCCAAGAAATTGCTTTTCAATCTCGCGAAAATCATTCGACAGCTTCCTGGCTGGAGTGCATCGCGCCTCCCCGCAAAGTGGGAAGGCATCGCCCTCATTTCGAGTCCGACTGCAAACCCGCTCGTTCTGTTGATGGCCGCGGATAACGATTTTCTCACGCCCAACCTGCGATTCGGCGAAGAGACATATCCGTTCCCGCGCGCCAAGGACCGGGTCCCCACGATCATCGTTCAGATCGAAGCAGGGTTTCCATAAACTTTCTTTCGCAACGAACCCGACGCAGCGAGTCGGACATGCATGATCACTTTTTTTGCCACATACGGAACAAAGACTGCCCGGACTTTTCGCTGGGGCTGCCGGCTTTTCCGGCTTATCTGTAAGCTATGCGGCTGAATTTGAGTGGGGGAACACAGCTGCATTGAAGGAAGAGTTGGACACCCATGTAAAGTTTCCTGCGACCGGGAAGTCATTAAAATCGTGCAAAGAAGAATTGCGGATGAGTTTTCCAAACAGCAGCGGTCCTACCTTGAGTCCAAACTCAAGGACGACACGAGTTACAGGAATCCAGCGGAAGACCTTGCGGCCCTTGATCTCAAATAGAACCCATGGCAAATTTCAAGACCGGTTGCCTTTCAGGCGGCGGCGAAGGATGACCGGTTCTTAGGCGAACGCGTTGAGAGGCCCGAGGGGAATTGCGAACCCGGGCTAAGATTGGCTGGCATTGCGCCGGACACGAGTTGGACATCCCAAGATAAGAGTAATATTTCGCCTTCGCACAGAACGACATTTCCGTAGTCTCGCCTTCGGAAGCGAAAGGTTATGAGCTAATGAGAAATCTTGAGGTCCTGTTTTCGCCGGTTGAATTTGCGGCGCTGGAGCGGCTGGATTTGAGCGCGACGACGTGCGTAGTCTTCGACGTGCTGCGTGCGACCAGCAGTATGGCTGCCGCGCTCAACCAGGGCGCGAAGGCGATACTCCCCGTGGCAAGCATTCCAGAGGCGCTCGCGATTCGCTCGCAGCACGCCGACGTGCTTCTCGCCGGCGAGCGAGAGGGCATTCGCATTCCGGCAGAGCTCACGGGTGGAATTGAATTTGATTTGGGAAATTCTCCGCGCGAGTTCAAACGCGAGGTTGTTGCCGAGAAGACGATTGTCATGACGACCACGAACGGCACGCGGGCATTGAGTGCCGCCGCGCACGCACGAAAAGTTTTGGTCGCTTCATTCCTGAATCTCGGTGCAACGGCTGATTGGCTGAGCAGACAGGGCCCCGAACATCTCGTTCTCGTATGTGCTGGAACAAGAGAGGAGCCGGCATACGAGGATGCCTTGTGCGCTGGAGCGCTCTGCGATCTGCTTTGGTCGGAATGGTGCGAGGACGGCGCCTCGGATTCGGCGCTCATTGCGCGCAAGCTCTTCTGCCAGGAGAAACACGATCTGCTGGCCGCCGTGTCTCAATCGCGCAACGGTCGTCGCCTCCTATCCCTCGCAGATCTCAGGGAAGACGTGAAGTATTGCGTCCAGCGCGATGTTCTGAGCTTGGTCCTCGAGATGGATAAGGCCGGCAGGGTAATGCCGTCGGGCGCGCTGGTTTGATTCTCCAAGACGGCACGAGAGACGAGCTGCAGGTACGGACTTGCGCTGGAGGCGGCAAAAAATACGGAGACTACTGAGCAAGGTACCCACCATCCACTGGAAGGACGATGCCTGTAATGAAGGATGCCTCGGCGGATGCAAGGAAGAGAATCGCACTCGCCACCTCATCCGGCTCGCCGATTCGTCCCATGGGATGCGCCTTCTTGATCACTTCCATGTATTCGGCGCCTCCGGGCTCGTCAGGAAGGCGCTTGACCCGCTCGGTGTTGATCGTTCCGGGAGCGACCGCGTTGACTCGGATGCCCCTCTTTGCCCACTCAACGGCGAGATGCTTGGTTATACCTGTTGCAACGAACTTGGCTGGTCCATATGTCGATTGCCTGCTCTGCCCTGCCAGACCGGAGATCGAGGAAATGCAGACAATCGATCCGCCTCCCGTCTTGAGCATGGCTTCGATCGCGTATTTGCAGGTCAAGAACATGCCACGGCCATCGATTGCCATGACCTTGTCCCAATCCTCAACGGTGGATTCAAGAACGTCCCCGAGCGGAATAATCCCCGCGTTCGCGACAACCACGTCCACCCGGCCGTAGGCTTCAACGGCCGTCCGAATCATCGCCTCACAGGCCGCAGCCTGTGAAACGTCCCCGACAACGGCTTCGACCGAAGCGCCATCGCGTCGGAGTTCGTCGCGGAAAGCAAGGAGCGGACCGGATTGGATATCCTGAAGGACAAGCGACGCGCCTTCCCGGGCGAATCTGGATGCCGTAGCCCGCCCAATTCCAAAAGCTGAACCGGAGATGACGACCGAACGGCCTTTCATGCGCTCGAGATTCATTTCGAGTAAATGGCATTGTGTCCTTGGAGTCGGATGCGTTCCTCGCAACCCGGCGAGGCGCGGCCCGTGCATGAAATGCCAAGAATCACTAGAATCTAGGAAGTTGAAAAACGAATACCAACTCAGGACGAATAGTGGCAAGTCCGGTCTATCA
>DATDAX010000375.1:0-11382 GCA_036525175.1 Terrimicrobiaceae bacterium
AAGATGGTGAGTATTGATGACAAATGACTCCACGCCAATGGCGGACAAATGATCGAGTGCAAAGGTGATCAGCGGCCTGCCAAAGATGGGCATCAACGGTTTTGGCCGCACAAGTGTCAAGGGACGCAGCCTCGTTCCCAATCCAGCGCCGAGGACGAATGCCGTCCCGATCCTTCCGCTCACGTCGAAGGCCTCTCGACAACCTTAACGTCATCGATGTAGGCCTCGCCTCCCAGCGGAATGGAAAAGCTGATCTCCAGGAGCGCATGGGTCATCTCCGTAAGGTCCTGCAAATTCTTGTCCTTGAGAGCAACTCGAAATTCCTTGCGCACCTCGGTCCATATCGGCCCAGGCGAAAATCGAACGCTCTCGAAGACCCTTTCCTCCACTTCGTTCTTCTGTACTTCGGCCGATCCACGCTCGCCTTGAACGACTTTCTCATCGCTTAGTTTCTTAAATCCACTCCAGCCAACGAAGGCCTGCCCGTCACTGATCCGGCCCTTGATCTTGAACGTGAGAATGTAACTCGTATTTGCCTTAAGACGGAAGCGGTCCCATTGCCGCAGCATGAAATAGCGTGCCGGACCATAAGTAAGGATCTGCTCAGGCGACGAACCGAAACTTGGCTCCTTCAAGCTGAAGCCGGAAAATGCCTGGGTAAACCCGGTGGGAGCCGGCATGAGCTTATTTTGCGATGGAAGATAACCGACCCTTAGGCACGACTGGCCCTCAGTGGGCTGCGCTGCATTGTCCTCGGTCCCCTTGACGACGCTCATGAAGCCGAGAAAATTTCCGCGCCGGACGCCGAAATCCAGATCCCATCCCGAAGGTATCTGGAGCGGCGGCGTTCCCGGCGTCCCCTTGAGCTCCACCGGGGCGCTGAACTTTGGCTCCGCCTTGGTTCCTGTGTTCAGGGTCATTGCGATGCGTCCGTTCGTTTTGCCGATGATGAGATCGAAGAGTCCGTCCCCGTTGAGGTCACCGGTGGACACCGTCGAGATGCCTCCGAAGCTTAGTGGGCTTCCGCCAGGGCCGGCGATGAACGAAGCGAAAGGCATTTCGGGCGGCGGCTCATGAAGCTTCGCTTCCTCGCCCTTGTTCAAATAGACGGCAATTTTTCCCGAACGTTCAGCGACCAGGAGATCCGGCGCGCCGTCGCCGTTGTAGTCGACGACGTTCGGCGTGAGTTGCTCGAGCCCATCTCCAAAGGCGATTACATAGCGTTTGCTTTCGTCGAAGATGGGCTTTGCACCCGAGCCTTGATTGACCAGCAGGTGGATATTATTTGCGGAATAGGAACCCTCACCCAGCAGCAGATCCTCCCGCCCATCCCTGTTCCAATCCCAGGTGCACGGCGCAAAGACGTTCCCCCAGCGCTTGTTCGAGTCTTTCATCGTTGGAATCGCAAGCCGGGCAACGTCTTGAGGCTGCCTGAAGTCGGGCGCCTGCGCAGACCCCCCGTTCGGAACAAGGAGTACCTCGCCCAGGTAATTGCCAACAATCAGATCTCGCTTCCCGGATTTCGCTATCTCCGTGGGAAAGATCCTGGGCGCAAGGCGCGCGCCGGGCGCCTCCCGCCCGATTGTGGGATCATTCGGCGCCGTGCGAGTGAGAAAAATTCCGCCAAGGTCGCCAACCGTAAACTTCGGTTGTTGCTTATCTCCGCTGTTGAAAAAAATCCGGAGATAGCCAAGCACGTCCATGGTAACGAGATCCAAGAGGTCATCGGCATTCATATCCGCCAATCCCACCGAAATCGGCATCGCCGTATCGGCGATCTCCCCTCTCAAGGTCAAAACGGGCACCTGACCGCGTTCGCCCGTGAGGAAACCCGCGCCATCCACGCCCTGCCACAGATTGTCGCGACGGAAGGAGGTCTCGAATCCGCCGTTACCGACAAGATTCTTTGGAGCGGGTGCGGGAGGCTGCTGTGCGAGCAGACTCGGGCTCGCGCAGTGAACAATGCCGGCGAGCGCCGAAACCAGGAAAATGCGCATGATTGCTTTCAGATACAGGCAAGGTAATGGCAAGGGAAACGGAATTTCAAAAAGGAATGTGCAGGGATCAATCCGTTGCCGGGACTGGCTCGCGAGGTCGGACGACGAAGTAGAGCACTGCAATCACGGCTAGCAGCATCGCTGCGATGAGAGGGGCGCGCGTTCCGGCCGCGGCAGTTGTCACGCGCGAGACGATCAAGGCGGCGCATACCAAACACCCGAGAAGAGGCACCAGAACTGGCACCTCAAATTGCCCGACCGCCTCGCCCTTGCGCAACTTGAGCACGATCAGCGCGGTGTTCATTAGGCCGAAGACAAGAAGCAACAAGAGGCTCGTGGCAGACGCCAGCTCGGAGATGTCGCCCGAAAAGGCGAGTATGGAAACGATCGCGGCGAGCGCGAGAATGGCCACGTGTGGCGTCCGGCGAGTGCTATGTACCAGGCCAAGCGTCGCGGGCAGCAACCCCTGCCTGGCCATGCCATAGACCAAGCGTGATCCCATGATGAAGTTCATCAACGCTGTGTTCGCGACAGCGAACAAGGTGATTCCCGTATAGATCTGGTGGGGTAGCCATGGGGCGGCGACTTTCGTAATTTGCGCAAGAGGCGCGCCTTTCTCCGAGTTGGCCAGGTCTGTGTAAGAAACGACAGAAATCGCAGCAATGCTTACAAGCACGTAAACGACAGTGACCAACGCCACGGCCAACACGATACCCCATGGCATGTTTCGCTGGGGATTTTTCACCTCTTCGGCGAGATTCAACAAATCCTCAAACCCCACAAAGGCGTAGAAGGTTAGGACGGCCCCTGACATGACGAGAGGCACAGTGAGTGCTCCGGCAGTGGGCGGAGTCTCCAGGTAATCAACTTTCCCGAAGTACGGCAGGCTGACAGCAATTACAAAGAGCAGGCCGCCGAGTTCAATCGTCGTGCAGATCATATTTACCCACACGCACTCCTTGATTCCGCGCATATTGATAAGTGTCAGTCCGGCAATGAAAGCCAGGAAAATGCACCATAGCGGCGGCGAGCCCACAATCGGTTGCAATGTCGCCGCGAAGACACGGCTCCCGGCGGCCATGGAAGTCAACCCGGAGCAGGCCACTGCCAGCCCGACCACATAGGAAAGAAACTGCCACCCGAAGGCTCGCTGGGTCACAAATGCAGCGCCTGCAGCTCTTGGATACCGCGAAGCGAGCGAGGCATATGAAAGGCCCGTCAACAGCGCCGCGACCATGGAGACAAGGAAAGCAAGCCAGATAGCATTTCCCATTTTCCCCGCAGCGACGCCGATGGTGCCATAGATCCCTGCGCCGATCATGTCGCCCACGCCATAGACGATCAGCGCAAAGAGTCCGATCGATCTTGCGAGGTGCCCGTTTTCCTTCCCTTCGCTCATGGGGGCGATAGCTTTCCAGTCGCTGTCATGGAAAGCACGGAAAAAAAACGTCGCGGTCGAGGCGTTGTGATCGCCATTGTCCTGCTCGCAGCGGCAGGCGCCGCACTGACATGGCTGCGATATACAGCACAGGCACCATCGACAACCAACGCGCACCTTGTCTCCGAACGACTTGTCCTCGCAACGTTCAACTCAAATGCTGCGCGAAACATCCGCGAGCGGTCCAAGGCAATTGTCACGTTTGAGACTTCGCCCGGGGAGCGGTTTGCCGGCGCGGTCCAATCACTGGAAATCAAAAAAAACGAAACACGAGTCCTCATAATCCTTCAGGAAGTTCCCACGGAAGCGCAACCACAGGCGCGATGCAACGTCACCGTGGATACCTCAGTTTCTGCGGATACGATGAAATTGGATTGAAGGCTTGGCGCCCGGCGGCACGGCGTGTTTTCTCTCCGCCGCAATGAGACGTTTCTGGCCGTGGTTATGCGCAATCCTCAGCGGCGCACTCCTTGCGTTGTGTTTCCCGCCTGCCAATCTCGGCGGCCTATCCTGGCTCGCATTGACGCCGATCACCGCAGCGCTGTGGTTCGCCACGCCATGGAAAAAGCGCGACGCCCTCCGATTGCTACTGCTCGGCTACGTCACCGGACTCGTGTACATGCTGGGCAGTTTGCATTGGCTCGTCACGGTCACCGTCGCCGGGTGGATCGCACTTTGTCTTTTTCTGGCGAGCTACACGGCGCTCTGGGCGCTTTTCGTAGGAACCGTGGCAAAGCCGCGTCAGTCCCCGCTGGAACCGTCACCTGTCTGGTTGAAGTCCTGGAACAACTTGCGCATCGCCGCGCTCGCCGCGGCCGCCTGGACTGCGATGGAATGGCTGCGCGGAGTCGCATTCACAGGGTTCGGATGGAACAGTCTCGGAATAGCGCTCCACAAGAACATCGCCCTCATCCAGATATCTGAAATCACCGGAGTGGGCGGCCTCTCATTCCTTGTCGTGTTGGTGAACGTGATGATCGTCATTACGCTCAAGCGCCTCAAGATGGAGATCGGGCGCGAAAAACTTAGACCGCATTACGATTTCAATCTCACCATCGCCGTGGTGGCGCTGGTCTTTGGTTATGGCGTCCGGCAGTTATTTCGCCCGGCGCCACCTTCCGAACCCCTCAGCATTGCGGCGGTGCAGGCAAATGTGCCTGTCACGGAGAAGCGTGATCCGGAGCACGAGGCGCGTATTCTCGATCTCCACGTCCGCTTGACGGAAACAGCTCTTGCGATCAACCCCGATCTTCTCATCTGGCCGGAGGCCGCGACGCCACGTCCGCTTTTCTCGGACCAGGGAAATTGGGATGTCGTCAGAGGCGTTGCCGAAAAGCATGGTGGTGACTTCCTGCTGGGGACGGTGCATTTGGACGAATCCGGCGACTACAATTCCGCTATTCTGCTCACCGAGAACGGGAAGAATGCACAGATCTACAACAAGATTCATCTGGTTCCCTTCGGCGAGTACGTGCCGCTGCGCGATTCTTTTCCGCTCTTTGCGTGGGTTGTCGGCGATCTGGTGCCGGATGATTTCGATTTCGGACGAGAGCCGGTCATCCTGAGTATGTCGAAGAAGCCGGTGAAGATCGGCCCCCTCATCTGCTTTGAGGACACCTTGGGAGATCTTACCCGACAGTTCGCCCTGCGTGGCGCGCAGGTTCTTATTACGGTGACCAACGACGGCTGGTTTCTCAGGAGCGCCGGCTCCGAACAGCACGCGATTCACGCGCTTTTTCGTTGCGCAGAAACCAAACTCCCCATGGTTCGGGCTGCCAACACGGGAGTGAGCTGTGTAATTGATCGATTCGGTCGAATCGTAAACCGCTTGCAGAACGACAAGGGAGATACATTTATCGAAGGAGTGCTCTTTGCCCAGCTGGACGTTCCAAAAGACCCAAAAAAGACATTCTACACACGCTATGGTGAAGTCTTCTCGCTCGGCTGCCTTGCGGTCAGCGTGATCGCGTGCGGAGTCCACCTTATACGGAGAAAGTCATAATCGGCTTGTGCCCCGCGTGCAGACGGGAAATTGTTTCCCCGTGAAAGCCATCGTTACCGTGATGCCCAAACCCTCAGTTCTCGACCCGCAAGGCGCAGCTACAGCCGAAGCCATGAAACATCTCGGACTCGACAGCGTCGGCCGGGTCCGCGTCGGGAAAAGCATCGAGATCGAGCTCCCAAGCGGCGTCGATGAAACCAAACTTCATGAAATTGCGCGCGATCTTCTCTCAAACCCCGTCATCGAGGACTATCGGCTCGAAATGGCGCCCTAAACCGGCGTCATCGAAAACCTGGAAATCCCGATGAAATTTGCCGTTCTCCAATTCCCAGGTTCGAACTGCGATCAAGACTGCATTCACGCACTCAACTCGATTTCCGGCGCGACTGCTGAATATGTCTGGCACAAGGGCTCCTCACTCGCCAGCTTTGACGCGGTGGTCGTCCCTGGCGGATTTTCGTATGGCGACTACCTGCGCTGCGGCGCCATTGCCCGCTTCTCGCCGATCATGCGCTCAGTCAAAAGCTTTGCTGCCGGCGGCGGAATCGTCATCGGCATTTGTAACGGCTTTCAGATCCTGTGCGAATCGGGACTGCTTCCGGGCGCCCTCGTCCGAAATCGGGGGCTGCACTTCATTTGCGAGCATGTCCATGTCCGCGTCGAACGCCACAACAGTCCATTTACCAATGCCACGTGGACGGGAGCGGTCCTTCGCCTTCCGATCGCTCATGGCGAAGGCTGCTATTTTGCTGATGACGACGTCCTCCATCGGCTTGAGCTCGAAGGTCGAATTCTGCTCCGTTATTGTGACGTCAGGGGGCGCACAACGGACGCCGCAAATCCGAACGGATCAAGGGACAACATAGCGGGAATTTGCAATGAGGAGCGCAACGTCTTCGGTCTCATGCCTCATCCGGAGCGGGCATGCGACCCATTGCTGGGCAGCAGCGACGGGCTCCACATATTTCAAAGCATTGTCGAATGGCCTGCCTCGCCGCTTCGCAACGCCGCATAATCGAATGTTCGCCAAGACAGACACAGAGTACATGGGGTTCCCTGGCAAAGGGGCGCATTTCCCCATCATTTTTCTCTGTGTTCTCTGTGGTTAAAGTCCCATGACCCAACCCGCCATCACAGCTGATCTCATCGCCAAGCACGGCCTCACGCCGGAGGAGTACGAGCGCATCAAGAACATTCTTGGGCGCGAGCCAAACTTCGCGGAACTAGGCGTGTTCTCGGTGATGTGGAGCGAGCATTGCTCCTACAAGAATTCCAAACCCGAGCTGAAGAAATTTCCCACAACGGGCGATCGGGTATTGGTCAGGGCCGGCGAAGAGAATGCGGGCGTGATCGACATTGGCGATGGTTGGGCTGTGGCATTCAAAATGGAAAGCCACAATCATCCGAGCGCCATCGAGCCATTTCAAGGCGCGGCCACGGGAGTCGGCGGGATCATTCGCGATATCTTCACCATGGGGGCACGTCCGGTCTTCAGTCTGAATTCGTTGCGTTTCGGTCCGCTCACGGACGCCACAAATCGGAGACTTTTCTCCGGTGTCGTTTCGGGCATCGCTCACTATGGCAACTGCATTGGCATTCCGACAATCGGTGGCGAGGTGTATTGCGACGAGTCCTACGCCGGCAACCCGCTTGTCAACGTCTTCTGTCTGGGAATCTTACGCCACGACCAGATTGCCCGTGGCGCGGCCGCGGGCGTCGGCAACCCGGTCTTTTACGTGGGAGCGGAAACCGGGCGCGACGGACTTGCTGGAGCAGCCTTCGCCTCCCGCGACTTGACCGAGGAATCGAAGGAAGATCGTCCGGCGGTCCAGGTCGGCGACCCTTTTCGTGAAAAGCTTCTTCTGGAAGCCTGTCTCGAATTACTTGCCAGCGGGTGTGTTGCGGGAATTCAGGACATGGGTGCAGCGGGTCTCACGTGCTCGACGTGCGAAACGGCGAGCCGCGGGGGCACGGGCGTTGAAATCGATCTTGCGCTGGTGCCGAAACGCGAGAGCGGCATGACGCCTTACGAGATCCTGCTGAGTGAGTCGCAGGAACGCATGCTGGTGATTGTTGAAAAGGGCCAGGAAGCCAGGGTAAGGGAGATTTTCGAGAAATGGGACCTGCCCTATGCACAGATCGGAGAGGTAAAGGACGACGGATTCATGCGAGTCAAGGATAACGGGGAGACGGTCGTTGAGATTCCCGCTCGCGCGCTGGCCGACGAAGCGCCGATCTATCATCGCGATGCGGCCGAGCGGCGCACCCCTAAGCCAGTCGATATCGCTTCGGTTCCAGAATTGGATGTCCGGGATTCCTTGATCCAACTGCTGGCTCATCCGAGTATCGCTTCCAAGCGCTGGGTCTGGCGTCAATACGACCACATGGTTCGCCTCGGCTGCGCTGTCCTGCCCGGCTCGGACGCGGCTGTCTTCTTCGTGCGTGAGGCCGGCAAAATCCTTGCCGCGACTTCAGATTGCAATGGGCTTTATTGCCGTCAAGACCCGCGCGAGGGGGCAAAAATCGCAGTGGCCGAAGCCGCGCGCAATTTGGCGTGCTCGGGAGCCGTGCCGCTTGCTATCACAGACAATCTCAATTTCGGAAACCCACACAAGCCCGAAAATTTTCTTCAGCTTCGCGAGGCTGTCGAGGGTATGGCCGAGGCGTGCCGCGAGTTCGATACGCCGGTCACTGGCGGAAACGTTAGCCTCTACAACGAGAGTCCTGCCGGGACGATCGATCCGACACCGACGGTGGGCATGGTGGGGTTGATCGAACACACGAAGCACATTACCACACAGTTCTTCAAGGAGGCGGGTGACGTGATCGTCCTCATCGGCGACCTTGGAAGCGAACTTGGCGCTTCGCATTACCTCAAGATCGTGCATGGACGAAAGGAAGGCGCTCCTCCCCAACTCGACTTTGCCAAAGAGAAAGCCGCGCAGGACGCCGTGAGAGCGCTCATTAGAATAGGCCTGATCGAGAGTGCTCACGATTGCTCCGAGGGAGGACTCGCCGTTTCTCTGGTCGAGGCGTGCCTGAGCGGGCCGCAAGGGTTTGGAGCCGAGGTGGATTTCGGAGAAACAAGATCGCGCGCGGACGTCCTGATGTTTAACGAAACGCAGTCTCGCATCATTATTTCCGTCAGGAAGCAAAATGCTTCGGCGGCGCTCGCGCTCCTCGAATGGCGCGGTGTTCCCGCGCGGCGCCTCGGAGCGGTAACCAAGTCTGACTCGCTCAGGATTTCTGCTGACGGTAAAACCTTCGTGTGGTCGCTTATCGATCTGGACGCGGCTTGGTCGCGATCGATCGAGAGGCTCCTCCGCGGAGAAATCTCATATGATTAGGAGCATTTCGGCGGCGCTCTTTCTTGCCGCCCCTTCCGTTTGGGCGGCGGACTCGACCAAGACTGCGGCTTTGGCAATCAATAGTCTTGCCATCGACCTCCTCGTTCAGGCTGCGAAACCGCAGGAGAATACGGCCCTTTCGCCATACTCGATTCAGGTCGCCCTGGCGATGACGTACGCGGGTGCCCAAGGCGAGACCCGCCAGCAAATGGCCAGAGTCTTGCACTATCCGACCAACGGCTCAAACGTCCCTCGCTCGTTCTCCGATCTGCAGGATGCGCTCGCAGAATTGACAAAGCGCACTGAGAAGATCGCAACTCAGTCGAAGAAATCCGGAGGACCCAGCGAGCCGATCACGCTGACCGTTGCAAATCGTCTTTTTGGACAGCAAGGGTACGACTTTCGACCGGCGTACCTCAGTCTGCTCAAAGGCACCTTCCATGCTCCGCTTGAAACGCTGGATTTCATGAAAAATCCTGGGGGCGCGGCGAAACACATCAATACCTGGGTAGCCACACAAACCCGGGAAAGGATTCACGATCTCATTCCTCCCAACGCGCTCAACAAGGATACGCGACTCGTTCTCGCCAATGCGGTCTATTTAAAAGCCCCCTGGGCCAATGAATTCAACGCAAGCGCGACGCAGCCCGGGCCGTTTCACTTCGCCGGAGGGCAGAGCGCCGACGTGCCAATGATGATGCGCCAGGATGCCTTTGGATACGCCAAGCACGATGGATTCGTCGCCGTCGCAATCCCCTACTCCGGCGAAGAGCTTCAATTTCTCGTGCTTCTTCCGGATACCGCCGTTGGACTGCCCGGACTGGAGAGCAAATTGACCCCGCAACTGCTGATGGAATGTGCGCGTCTCAAGGACGAGGACATCGTCCTGTATTTGCCCAAGTTTAAGCTCGAGCCGCCCCTCTTTGCATTGCGAAAGACGCTTGAAACGCTTGGCATGGAGAGCGCGTTCGATGTCCCCCAAGGAAGCGCTAACTTCGACGGCATCGCGCCGAGGAGGCCGGATGACTATCTCTACATCTCCAATGTCTTTCATAAGACGTTCGTTGAGGTTGATGAGAAAGGCACCGAAGCGGCGGCCGCGACCGCCGTCGTCATGATGCGGGCCACGGCACATTTTGAAGAGAACCCCAAGCCCATTGAGGTCCGCGTTGATCGGCCTTTCGTCTTCGCCATCCAGCATCGCCCCAGCGGAGCTTGCCTCTTTATCGGCCGCGTTGCCGACCCTCGGTAGTCTCAGTTGCTTGCTCCCGGGGCTGCAGGCGAACGCCCGGACGTGTCGTGAGGGCCTTGGGTTTTCGTTTGCCATGCTGGCAGACACACTTAACGTGGACACATGGACGCTTTATTGCCGATCCTCTCGCACCCGTTTACATGGGGCCTTGCCCTCGGTTTGCTGATCGCGGGCTTTGTTCTGAAGAACGCCTTGACCGCAAAGGCGCACTTCAACCGCGAGATCAAGCGCTTGAAGGATGAACTCGACCAGCTTCAAAAACACCTGAACACTCACCTCAAGATTACCGCTTCCGGGAATGACCGCCTCGAGAAGGACCTGACTTCACTAAAGGAGCAAAACGAAAACCTGCGGGTGAATATCGCTGCTCTTCAGCAGCGGCCGGGCCGCGCGGAAGCTCGGCAGCTCCAGATCCTTGAAACAGCAGTCGCCAGAATGCGCGAACAGGCTCCCGGCTTTGCCCAAGCGTGGGAACTGGCTGTCCGCCAGGCGACTTCAGATCAGGATGCGGCCGAGAGTGGATTGACCAAGCTCATCCGTAAAGTTCTGCCCAGCTCGCCTTCCGGCACTTCCGGAGAGACCCTGGCGCTTCCGCAATCGCAAGAAAAGGCCGCCGGATCGTAGACGCGCGCTGCCTGACCAGGACTATCGGGGCCTGTTGAAGTTTGATCCCGGGCTGGAGGAGGAAGCTGCGGGGGATGGCCTAAACTCTGTGCTCGTGGCCTTGGCGCCGTCGGGTTTTCCTCAACCGGCGCCGAAGTTCTCAACTACCAGCGGCTGTTTCGCGTCGGCTACGGCGTGGCTATATTGTATTCTGAAGAGAAGGTTTATCCCGAAAAGCCTACAGACATGCCATGGTCACACTTCTAGACCAATCCAGTTATCCGGGCCGATGGTGGACGATGCTCCCTGACGGGCGCCTAGAATGCCGACTTTGCCCGCGGTTCTGCAAACTCAGCGAGGGCCAACGCGGATTCTGCTTTGTGCGAAAGCGTTTGGGAGACGCCATGGTGCTCACGACTTATGGACGCAGCAGCGGATTTTGCGTGGACCCCATTGAGAAAAAACCCCTGAACCACTTTCTCCCCGGAACCAGCGTTCTCTCGTTCGGAACCGCCGGATGCAACCTCGGCTGCCGCTTTTGCCAGAATTGGGACATCAGCAAAGCCCGCGAATGGGATAAACTCGCCGATGCGGCGTCGCCTGAAGAAATCGCCCGGGAGGCCCGGCGGCTTGGCTGCAGATCGGTCGCCTTTACCTACAACGATCCCGTCATTTTCGCCGAATATGCCATCGACGTCGCGCAAGCATGCCACGAACAAGGTATCAACACCGTTGCGGTCACG
>DATDAX010000376.1:0-5843 GCA_036525175.1 Terrimicrobiaceae bacterium
GTTTGGCGATTCACTGGAAAATCTCGGCGAAGAATTCGGCGAGGGCGCGACCGGCGAAGAGAAGACGGGCGCGCTCAAGTTGCGGCGCGGCCGCCCCAAGCGCGATCCAGCCCTCTACGAGATGAGGGACTATCTCTAGACTAGACCACGTGCCAGCCGCAGCGCGGAGGCGGGCGATTCCTAAGTTGTCATGGCGCATACGCGAGGCGCCCGTTGGATGGGACAGACACAGTCTACCGTTAGGCCTGGAGCCGTTTTCAGGGCGGGCTGCTTGGGATTCCTGCAAGGCGTTGCGCGGTTGAGAGGGTATCTATTTCTCGAAGCTTCTTGTCCCAACGAACGCGTTTGATTCTCGGAAATCGCAAAGCGAGCCCGCTAGGATGGCGATCACTCTTTTGAATCGAATCGAAGGCGACCTCGATGACTATCGAGGGTTCCACTTCGATGAGGTTTCCCTGCCGTGACGTTGCAAGGTTTTGGAACTTTGCGGTAAGGTCTTCAATCTCGACATCTGTCAGGCCCGAATACGCCTTTCCGATGGGCAGGAGCTCGTGTCCGGATTCGTCGCGTACAGCGAAAGTATAGTCGCTGAGAACCTTGCTGCGGCGCCCATGGCCGTATTCGACGGCAACAACGACCACATCCAGGGTTGCAAACTCTTTCTTTAGCTTGATCCAGGCGAGGCCGCGGCGGCCAGGGGTGTACAAGCTTGACGGGTCTTTGGCCATCAATCCTTCGTTCCCTCGCTCACGAGCCGTCTCGAAGGCTCTTTCGATGTCCTTGGGATCGCGGGCCGGCGCGAGTCTTGAGCGTAGAAAGGGTTCTTCCAGAGCGAGGCCGTCGAGGAGTTGCCGGCGTTCGGAGAGGGGTGCCTTAAGCAGCGAAACGTCGTCAAGCAGCAGGATGTCGAAAGTCACGAATGCCACGGGAATTTGTCCTCCCAGAAAAAGGTCCGGCTCGCGGCGTCCAAGCCGTTTCTGCAGTTCAAGAAATGGCAGGGCCCTCCCCGCCTCCCAGGCAAGAATTTCTCCGTCGAAGACCGCTGAACGGCCAAGCTCGCGGGCGGCGGCTGAAACTTCCGGAAAGGAATCCGTGATCCGGCGAAGATCTCGCGAGAAGATCTCTACGCGGCCTTGCGCGCAATGGATCTGAGCGCGGATCCCATCGAGTTTATCCTCGATCCAAACGGTTCCGCGTGCGCCCAGCCGCTGCCAGACTGCAGCGCTGTCTGGCTCCGGACTGGCAAGCATGCACCGAACCGGCTGGAACAAGGTCAACTCAGCCTCTCCGAGGCGATTTTGTCGGGCGAGGAGTGCCGCCCGTCCGATATTACCGAGGAGCATGTGTGCCTCGCGGAGCGCGTCGGCTTTGTGCTCGAAGGCTTGGGCAATAGCATCCTCAAGCAGGCCCTCCTTGAGACCGATGCGAAGGTCGCCGGTAAGGATCCTGACCAGGTAGCCGGCCGCCGGCGCGGGGATTTGCTCGAGGACGGCCGTTAGAATTTCCGTCTTGAGAACCGGGCCGCGCGCGGCGCGCAGGCGTTCAAGGATCTCGCCGAGTTCGCGCAGCGGCAGCGCGCGGTTTCCGGGCTTCGCACGCATGACTTCGGCCGTCGTCATGCCGCCATCATTGTGCCTGCGGCCTATTGCGCGAAGGTTCGCTTCGGGAATACCGCTCGCTGCCAGCAGCGCACGTCGGATGACAGCCCATCCCACGTTCAGCGGGCGGGTGTCACATTGCGGGAATGCGCGGCCCGCGAGCCAGACCGCTGCAAGCTGAAGCTCGCTGTCGTCGAGCGAGCGAAGGTATTCCGAGAGCCTGCGAATCTTTTCCAACTTGCCGGTCGACATGCGCACGGCTTCGCAAGCCCGGCAGAAGAGGTTGAATCCGCTGTCGTCCATCGGTGAATCTTGCTTGAGCGGATAACCCGTCGCAGCCGGCGCGGACATGGGAATTGGTAACTCCAGCTGGTTCGGTCCAGTCAATGCCCAGGCGTCGATGCTTCGGTCGCGGAGATCGCGCGCAAACTCTTGCGCAAATCCGTGAAGGGTGAGTACGCGAGCGGGGCGCACAGCTTCAACATAGCGCAAAAGATCATTGTAATCCGCATGATCCGAGAGCGGAAATGCTGCGTCAACTTGAAGGCGATGAATCGCTCCGGAGTCGATCGCCCAGCCGGTAAGTGCGGCCGTACGAGGACGGCGCACATTCTGCAGAGTCCTTGACCCGTTGACGGCAGGGGGACAAATGAGAACGTGGCCGGCGGATTTTGCCACATCAAGTTGCATGTAGGGTGGAAAAACCACGCCGAACTCCTCATACACCTTCGCGATCCTGGCGATTGACGCGTGTAGCATGACGGGAAGCTTGGCACTTTGAAGCGCGGAGAGAATCTCTTGTGCCTTGCCCAGGGCGTAGCCGAACAGCACGGGCGTCTCTCCCTCCTCAAGGGCCTCCACGCAGAACTTTACGATTGCCCCAAGCGTTTCCTCGACGGGAGGAAACTGGTAGCGCGGCAACCCATATGTGGTCTCCATGACCAGTGTCTCTGCCTGTGTCGTAACGACTGCCTCCGAGGAAAGCCCCTTGCGGAGTTTGAAGTCGCCTGTGTAGAGCAGGGTGCCCTGGGAGTCTTGATAGAGCAGTTGCGCCGATCCCAGAACATGACCTGCCGGAATCAACGTTGCAGACCAACCCTCGAAGCTCCTGGTCTCGCCGAAGGCTAGCGTCTCACACGACGGCAACCCCTCTCCGAGACGCGCTTGCATGAGCCGCGCGGTAGCTGGAGTGCACAGGATCCGCTTGTGAAATCCTGTGTGGTCGCTGTGCGCGTGAGACACGAACGCCAATTCGCGCGGATCATGCGGATCGAGCCAGAGCCCCACCGACGGGAGAAGAACCCCACGCCTGTAATCAACGACGACCATTGTGGCCTCCGTCTCTCAGCCCTTCTTGCGGCCCATTGGAAACGCGGGCCGAACCCACGCTGAAATGAAAAATCCCAAGCCTATCGCCACCAGAAAAACGGAAAGGAACTGACCGCGAGTGAACGGACCGGTAAGGGGCGCATCGGGTTCGCGAAAGAGTTCAGCGACCATCCGCAGGATCGCGTAGCCGACGAAGAAAGCTCCGGTAAGAACGCCGTTGCGCAGGCGAAACCGTGTGCGCAGAATCCAGAGAAGAGCGAAAAGCAGAACCCCTTCGAGCACAGCCTCGTACAGCTGCGATGGATGACGGGGCGATAGCGTTCCGGCGAGCACTTCGTGCAGGGCAGGCGAATGGCGCACGTTTTCGATAACGTCTTCAATGGTGATCCATTGGGGATTGATCGCTGTGGCTTCCACCAGGACGAGTTGCACTGTTTCGGGAGGCGCCTCGTAGAGTTCTTTCGGGAACTGTATCGCCCACGGCACATTGGAAACGCGTCCGTAGAGTTCTCCATTGATGAAGTTTGCCAGTCGGCCAAGGCAGAGCCCGATTGGCGCAGCGACGACGAGGTTGTCGCCGATGTTGCGCCAGGAAACCTTGTGCCGATAAGAATACCAAAGCGTGTAGATCGTGACACCAAGGATTCCCCCATGGGCAGACATCCCGCCGTCCATAACCCGAAAAAAAATCAAGGGATTCTGCACAAAATTGGGCAGATCGTAGAACAACATGTAGCCAAGCCGGCCGCCAATCAGCACACCAAAGAGGGCTCCCCCAATGATGAAATCGGAAACTTTTCCGACAGGGATGTCACAGTAACCGAGTCGCGAAAGCCGCCGGACGATGAGGATTCCAAGGAAGAAGGCGGCAACATAAGCGAGCCCATACCAGCGCAGGCCAAAATTCCCGCTGAAGCGGAGAAGAAAGGGACTAAGATCGTGGATATAGTAGGCGAGCATGGCAGGCGGAAACTGTTACCGGATTGACACTCTGCTTTGGAAGAGGTTTACCTCTCGTGTGTGAAGCTACCCCTCCTGGTTATCGTTGGCTCGGCGGCCTCCGCTGTCTTGACATCATGCACGACACTGGAGAACCGGGCAGACCTCTATTCTCCGCGGAACTATTACGCCAACGGCCCGTACACGCGCATGCTGCATAGCGGAATTCCAAAGGTTGAGACAGTGTTCGTTCAGGCAACGGCAAGTCGATCCGGTTCTGGCCAGGCTTTCTCTCCGTATTACGGCAAATAGCCGCCCAGCGCGCGGACTATTCGACGGTCACGCTCTTGGCGAGGTTTCGCGGCTTGTCCACATCGCAGCCCAGGTCGACGGCAATGTAGTATGCCAGCAACTGGAGAGGAATCACTGAGAGAATGGGAGTGAGGTAATCGGGAGCCTTTGGGATGTAGATGACTTCGTCGGCAATCCTGGCGAGCGACTTGTCGCCCTCGGTACCAATGGCAATGACCGGACCCTTGCGCGCCTTGACTTCTTCGATGTTGCTGAGGTTCTTCTCAAAGACCGCATCGCGCGGGGCAATGAAAATCGAGGGGGTTTCCTCGTTCACAAGAGCAATCACCCCGTGCTTGAGTTCGGCACTCGGATACCCCGATGCGGCGATATAGCTGATCTCCTTGAGCTTGAGGGCCCCCTCAAGCGCGATGGGGTAGTTGGCCTGCCGGCCCATGAACAGAAAATTCCTGGCGCAGGAGTACTTCTTTGCGATGGCCGTAACCTGGTCGGTTAGCTCGAGCGTTTTCGCGACCTTGTCGGGAAGCTTTTCAATCTCTGAAATAATATCGAGTCCTTCCGCATAGGAGAGGTAGCGAATCCGGCCCAGGAGAAGGGCAAGGAGCGTGACGATGGTGAGTTGGGAAGTGAAGGACTTGGTTGCAGCCACCCCGATCTCCGGCCCTGCATGCATATATACTCCTCCGTCGCTCTCTCGCGCGATGGTGCTTGCGACATTGTTGCAAATTCCAAGGGTCCGATGACCCTTCCGCTGGCTTTCGCGCAGGGCCGCAAGGGTGTCCGCCGTCTCTCCGCTCTGGCTTATGACGAAGACGAGCGTGTCACGCGTCATCGGCAGGTTTCGGTAACGCAATTCGCTTGCGAATTCGCACTCGACGGGAATGTGGGCCAGGGACTCGATAAGATACTCGCCGACCATCGCGGCATGGAAGGCGGTCCCGCAGCCGCTCAAGACGATTCGCTCGATCTGGCGAAGCTCGGCATTGGTCATTTCCAGCCCGCCCAGTTTTGCTGTAGCTTCTTCGTTGGAGAGCCTTCCTCGCAGGGCGTCGCGCACCGAATTCGGCTGCTCGTAGATTTCCTTGAGCATATAGTGGGGGAACGCGCCCTTATCGACGTCCTCAGCCTGAAATTCCACCTTGCTGACCTGGAAGCTGGCGTCCGAACCGGCGAGCGTAGAAATATCGAAGCCGTCCGCCCGGATGGTGACGATTTCGTAGTCGTTGAGGTAAACGGCCTCGCGTGTGTGCGCGACGATCGCGGAAACGTCGCTGGCAAGGAAGTGTTCGCCCTTGCCGACGCCCAGCACGAGCGGACTACCGCGACGAGCACCGATCAGAACGCCCGAGACGTCCGCATGGATGACAGCTATTCCGTAGGTGCCGACGACCTGTCGCAAGGATTCACGCACCGCCTCCACGAGAGCGGCCTGGTTTTTTTCCCTCCGGCTGTCGAAGGCTGCTCCAATAAGATGAGCGAGGACCTCGGTGTCGGTTTGGGATTTGAAGATATGGCCCCTTTCCTCGAGCTGCGCGCGAAGTGACAAATAGTTTTCGATGACGCCATTATGCACGAGAACGAGACGCCCGGTCTGATCGAAATGCGGGTGGGCATTCTCGTTGGTGACGCCGCCGTGCGTCGCCCAGCGGGTATGACTGATGCCCA
>DATDAX010000377.1:0-7105 GCA_036525175.1 Terrimicrobiaceae bacterium
GGAGCGCTCTCCACCCTGGCCATCCTGGTGACGGTGGGCACCTGGAACGAGTTCTTCTGGCCCTTCCTTATTGGGCGCGAGGAGAACGTTCGGGTGATTGCTGTCGCCATCAACGCATTTCGCACCCAGCAGCAGTCCGGCTCTCCGGACTGGACCGGGCTCATGGCGTGCACGGTCCTCGGAATGATTCCCATGATCGCCCTCCTGGTCTTCTTCGGCCGCAAGGTGGTCGAGTCCTTCCAGTTCAGCGGCGGCAAATAGAAAGCCTTTTTCCGTAAACAACCAAAAACAACAACCCTCAAATAGAACCAAAGCTATGTATCGCTTAAGAAAGCTCCTGTTCGCGACCTTCTCGCTGGCCGCGGTATCCGCGCACGCGGCCACCGAAATCAACTATTGGCTCTGGGACGCTCTGCAGCTTCCCGCCTACCAAGCCGCCGCGGCGGCCTTTGAGAAGGCAAACCCCGACATCAAGGTCAAGGTGACCCAAACCTCCTGGGGAGACTACTGGACAACGCTCAGTACGGGCTTTGTCTCGGGCACGGCTCCCGACGTCTTTGTCAATCACCTCTCACGCTACCCCGAATTCGTTGCCAATGAGTTGCTGGTGGACATCGCTCCGATGATCAAGAAGGACAATGTGCCTACCGACATGTACCTTGGCGGCCTCTTTGAACTCTGGGGCAAGGAAGGCAAGCAGTATGGCCTGCCCAAGGACTGGGACACCATTGCCCTCATCTACAACAAGGAGATGCTGACCAAGGCCGGGGTCGATCCCAAGGACTTGGAAAACCTCACCTGGAATCCCCAGGACGGTGGAACCTTCGGCCAGCTCATCGCCAAGCTCTCCATTGATGAAGCCGGCAATAACGGCCTGTCGCCCAACTTCAATCCCAAGAAGGTCAAGCAGTATGGCTTGCTCATGGACGGTGGCCCCGATGGCTTCGGTCAGGTCGAGTGGAGCCATTTCGCCGTCTCCAACGGCTTCAAGTTTCATGATGGGCCCTGGGCCAAGGGTTTTCACTATGATGATCCCAAGCTGGCCGAAACCCTCAAATGGATCGTCGACCAGATGAACAAGGGCTTTATCGTTCCGGCTCGCGACTCCCGCCAGCTGGGCGCCAATGGCTTCTTCGCCGCCGGAAAAGGCGCGATGGCCCTCACCGGCTCCTGGATGATCAACTGGTATCTCGATAATGCCAAATTCGACAAGGGCTTTGCTCTCTTGCCAGTGGGTCCCAATGGCCGCAAATCCATGTTCAACGGCCTTGCAGATTCGATCTGGGTCGGCAGCAAGCACCAGGAAGAGGCCTGGAAGTGGGTCAAGTTCCTGGGCTCCGAGGAAGGCCAGAAGATCATTGCCGAACATGGCGTCGTCTTCCCAGCCATTAAAACCGCCGCAGAACAGGCCCAGCAGGTCATGAACAAGAAAGGCGCCGACGCTTCGCCCTTCCTCAAAGAGGCAACCGATTCACAAGTCACATTCCTTTTCCCCATCGCCGATCATAGCGCCGACGTCCTGCGTATCACCAAAGTCGCCCTCGACGCCATTCTCCTCGAGGGAGCCGATCCCGCCGCAACCATGAAAGAAGCTAACGAAGAAGTCAACGCACTCTTCGAATAAGACAAATACCTGAAACGCTAAGCCCAATCCTCACTCGGACCGTGCCGCGCTCGCGGCACGGTCCACCAGCAATATAGCCGCTTAATAGTCACAACCAAATGAGCAATTCACCCAGAAAAATCACATTCATCGGAGCGGGAAGCACGGTTTTCGCCAAGAACCTAATTGGCGACATTCTCTCGTTTCCCGAGCTCGCTGACTCGACAATCTGCCTATACGACATCGATGAAAGCCGTCTCAAGACGTCCGAAGTCGTCGCGAAGCGCATCGCCAAAACTCTTGGAGCTCCAAGTCCCATCGAAGTCACCACCGACCGATCCCGCGCTCTCGACGGTGCCTCCTACGCGATTAACATGATCCAGGTCGGCGGCTACCGCCCGTGCACGGTGACTGACTTTGAAATTCCGAAGCGCTACGGTCTGCGTCAGACCATCGCGGACACCTTGGGCATCGGCGGAATCATGCGGGCGGTCCGCACAATTCCCGTGCTCATCGATATGTGCCGCGACATGGAGCGACTCTGTCCTAATGTCGTTCATTTTAACTATGTCAACCCAATGGCCATGAACTGCTGGGCCTTGGCCGAGGCAACGAAGGTGCGGACGATTGGACTCTGCCACAGTGTACAGCACACCGCGGGGGAGCTCTCCCAAGACATTGGCGTGCCCCTTGAGGAGATCAATTACGTCGTCGCCGGAATTAATCATGTGGCCTTTTTTCTTCGCTTTGAAAGAAACGGCCAGGATTTGTATCCCGAAATCGAGCGTGTCATTAGCGAGGGACGAGTTCCCGATGGCAACCGCGTCCGCTACGACATGTTCAAGCGGCTGGGTTACTTCGTCACAGAGTCAAGCGAACACTTCTCGGAGTACACTCCCTGGTATATCAAACAGGGTCGGGAAGATCTCATCGAGAAATTCAACATTCCACTCGATGAGTACCCCCGTCGTTGTGAATCCCAAATGGCAGAGTGGGAAAAGCTCAGGAAGCAATTGGAAGGCTCAGACAAGCCTCTCGAGATACGCCGCAGTGTCGAGTACGGTTCCCTGATCATCCATAGCCTGGAAACAGGGACGCCGCGAGTTGTTTACAGCAATGTGGCTAACGATAGCCTTATCGAGAACCTTCCCGCTGGATGTTGTGTTGAGGTTCCGTGCGTGGTCGACAAGAACGGTATACAACCGGTTCGCATCGGGCGCATTCCGTCCCATCTGGCCGCCCTCATGCAAACCAACATCAATGTGCAGGCGCTGACAGTCGAAGCAGTCCTGAAGGGCGATCCTCGGTTCATTCACCACGCGGCGATGCTGGATCCGCACACTTCCGCGGAACTCGATCTGGATCAAATCAGCGCGCTCGTCGACGACCTCCTCGCTGCCCACGGCGAGTGGATTCCAGAGGCGCTTCGACCTTCAAAAGCGGCCCAAGCATACCAGTCGACGCTTCAATGAAGATTCAAAGAATAAGTCTATGAGCGAAGCATCCGTAAGAATCAACGACTTGGTGAAGACTTATGTGGACGCTCGGGGGCGCCCGACATTCACGGCAGTCAAGAAGATCAGCCTGGAAATCGCAGCCGGCGAGTTCATGGTCCTTGTTGGACCTTCGGGATGCGGGAAGTCCACCACCCTACGAATGGTTGCCGGACTCGAAGACATCTCCAGTGGAACGATCGAGATTGGAGGAGAGGTGGTCAACGATCTGGAACCGAAGGACCGAGGCATAGCGATGGTCTTCCAAAACTATGCACTCTATCCACACATGACCATCTTCGAGAACATGGCCTTCGGCTTGAAGGTCGCCAAGAAAGACAAGGGCGTCATTGACGAAACCGTCAACCGCACGGCCAAGGCGCTTGGTCTGGAGAAAATGCTCGATCGAAAACCTCAGGCGCTCTCGGGCGGCCAGCGCCAGCGTGTCGCGCTTGGCCGAGCCATCGTACGCAATCCGAAGGTGTTCCTCTTCGATGAACCGTTATCCAACTTGGATGCGAAGATGCGCGTCCAGATGCGATCGGAGATCTCGCGGCTTCATGCCGAACTTGGCTCTACAATGATCTATGTGACGCACGATCAGGTCGAGGCGATGACTATGGGAGATCGAATATGCGTGATGCGCGACGGCAACATCATGCAGATTGCCGATCCGCTCACCCTCTATCGCAAGCCGCAGAACATGTTCGTGGCGGGCTTCATCGGAAGCCCGCCAATGAATCTCCTGAAGGGGACTGTCCAAAGACGCAATGGAGAACTCTTCTTCGTGCAGAGTGGAGAGGCTGGCGGAATCGACGTCGCGCTGAAAGGCCGGCTCGAGTCGCTCGCAAACAGCTATCTGAACAAGGACATTGTACTCGGCATACGCCCCGAGCACATAAGCAACGAGCGCGCCAGCAGTTCCAGCGCGGCCGCAATCTTGATCGTCGAAACCTCTGAGCCCATGGGATCGGAGTCGCTTGTTTATCTCAAAGCTGGTTCAAGCAGCCTGATCGCTCGAATTCAAGGTGATCACATTTTCCATCTCGGAGAGAAGCTGACAGTTCAGCTGGACGTCGACAAGGTGACATTCTTTGATCCCTCGACGGAGAAAGTGATAAATTGACCGCAGGCTTAGAATGAGGTCGATCCACAATCCAACGGACTGAGAGTAGAGAGATCGTTGCATACTCGCACATCAGCAACGTATAGCGGGGAAACATGACACGGCTCGTAACTTCTCACGATATCGCGAGAGAGGCAGGCGTCTCACGAACGACCGTTTCGTACGTCTTGAGCGATAGGCAGGGGGTAAGTGTAAGTTCCAAGACGCGCAAACGAGTCCTGGCGACGGCGCGAAGACTTGGTTACGTTCCGAATTCCGCCGCAGCGACGCTCGTCACTGGCCGAAGCAAGAGCATAGGCTTGGTTCTGTCGCGCCCCGAATTGATCTGCGTGGATGGATTCATACCGATCATGCTTTCTGGCCTGAATGAGGTCTGCAGCGAACGCGGGTACCGCCTGTCCATGGAGGCTGTCCCTGATCCGCCGGGCGCTGATGACTATTTGGATCTCGCGAAAAGCAAGCGGATCGACGGCATGATCATCCTTAATCCGCGCAAGGGAGATCCCGCCTTGCGCCAGGTCATCGAAACGGGCTTTCCTGTCCTCGTGGCCGGGTCCGCTGAGCAACCACGGGAAAGCGCTATCGCGACCCAAGACCGAAAGGGCAGTAGGACGGCAACCGGGCATCTTTTGGCGCTGGGACACAAGCGAATTGCTCATATCAGTTATGCCTCGCTGGACTACCACGGCGCGCTTCTGCGGCTGGAGGGATATAAAATGGCACTTGAAGCGGCGAAACTTTCCTTCAACAAGAACCTATTCGCCGAAGGAGATTTTACCCCTGAGAGTGGCTACCGTGCAATGAAGCTGATACTTGCCGCTGGGTCTCGTCCCACAGCACTATTTGCGGGAAATGACACCATTGCCATGGGTGCGATGTTAGCTGTTCGGGAAGCCGGAGTTTCCATGCCGGAGGATTTTGCGATCGTTGGCTACGACGACCTCCCCATCGCATCATATACATCTCCCCGTCTCACGACGATTCGCACGCGCGCCTCTGACCAAGGCAAACTCCTTGCGGAGGCGGCAATCGCCCTTATGAACAACGAGCAGGTCGGAAGCCAGCAAGACGTCCTGCCACTTGAGTTGATCGTCCGCGAGTCCTGCGGAGCAATAAGGGAGAAAGGCGGATCTGGCCAAGGGCATTCAAAGAGACGTACAGCCAAATCTTCAAGGCGTCGCTCGCCAAGGGAGACTCCCGCGCCGAACTACAAACAGCCCGGTGTCGAACTTTAGCATAGCATAGAACCACGTACACCTGGCGCTGAAAACAACTTACTCATTCCATTTCGAAGGTGATCAGGTAGCTTCAAGACGTACGTGAAACCCGCTTTGCCCTCCTTCAGGCCCCTATTTCACCTTTCGCCCGCTCAAGGCTGGATGAATGACCCCAATGGACTCGTCTGGCATAACGGACGCTGGCATCTGTGTTACCAGCATGCGCCGGAGCACGTTTGTTGGGATTGGGGCATGCACTGGGGACATGCCATTTCGCATGATCTCACACATTGGGAGCATTGGCCGATCGCCTTGAGCCCAGACAACCTTGGAGCAATCTTCTCCGGAAGCGCCGCGGTAATCGACAAGGGCACAAACAAAGAACTCGTTGCGTGCTTCACGCATGCGGGCGACAAACGGCAAGCCCAGAGTCTGGCCTTCTCGCGCGATGAAGGCAGGACTTGGACAAAATATGAAGGCAATCCCGTTCTGACGATCGATAGGACCGACTTTCGCGACCCGAAGATTTTTCGCTATGGTTCCGGGTGGCGAATGATTCTGGCTGCGGGGTTCGAGGCGCAAATCTATTCATCTCCCGACCTTATCGAGTGGACGTTTCAGTCAGCGTTCCAAGGTCCCGTTCCAAATTGCACATGGGAGTGTCCCGATCTTATTGAAATCGACGGGCGCTGGATCCTTATCGCATCGCTTATCATTCCAAACTCGCTGCCCAGAGAGGGAAATAATTCGCGCTATTGGATGGGTGTCTTCGACGGAGTGAAGTTCACTGCAGAATCAGGCCCGCACAATTTAAGCCTGGGGCCGGACGATTACGCCGCTGTAAGCTGGAACGATGTACCGGATCAGCGCAGGATCATCGTCGGATGGATGAGCCATTGGACCTACGCGAATCAAACGCCAACGAAAGACGAAGGCTGGCGCGGCGTCATGACATTGCCGCGGGTCCTATCTATCGAGGACGGCGTTCTGATTCAACGGCCGCCGAACGAGCTCATGCTGCGGCGCACAAGTGCGCAGCTGCTTACCGAAGCGGGACTGGAGATTGACGCTCTCGCTTTTGAGATCGATATGGAACTGGATCTCACGCAGCATCGAGCTGTAGAGGCATGTGTTGAACTAAGTAACAACTCCAATGAATTGCTAAGAATTGTCTACAACAAGGAGAACAACGACCTTTGCATCGACAGAGAGAAGTCAGGCAATGTCGATTTTCATCCGGAGTTTGCGGGCGCATTTCGACAGCCCCTTCACGTTCGAGATGAATTCCTGAGGCTGACTATCCTTGTCGACCGCTGTTCTGTGGAAATCTTTGCTCAAGGAGGACGCCTCTACGGCGCGTCACTGATATTTCCGACTTCCAACTGGAATAGGGTCAACATTCTCGGCCAGGGAGTAAGGATCAAGAAAGGCACGCTCCACGCCTTCCAATGACGGCTGCCGACCCCTCCATCATTGGCCGCCCACCGCCTCGAATACGCAGCGGCTAGCGTCGCTGCGCTTCGCCCAACCTTCGCGAAGCTGTAGAGATGACATTTTGGAGGAGAATGAAGACGAGCACGAGCATGCCCACGACGATGCGAGTCCACCAGGTATTCAAGTTTCCTTGGAAGGTAATAAGAGTCTGAATCAAACCCAGTATCAGCAC
>DATDAX010000378.1:0-49517 GCA_036525175.1 Terrimicrobiaceae bacterium
GGGACTTTCCACGGAATGCGGCGGGCCTGCAATTGACATTGTCGCTCTTAGCAGGAGAATCACGATATGAGGAAAAGGTGTGTTGCCGTCCAGCGAAGGGGAAGGTATTCACAGCAGGAAATCGCGTCCGCGGCCCTTGAGCTCCGAGAGCGCGCCGGAGGGCCCACTGCGCTGGCGTTTGCATTCGTCACACCCGATTACGCGCCTTATCTTGAGGAGTTCAGTGAGATGGTTCGTGTTGACGGACACGTCATTGAACTCGTGGGAGCTACAGGCGCGGGCCTCACGGCAGGCGCAGAAGAGAATGAAGAGGGCGGAGGCTTCGCCTTGCTTGCGCTGAGCGCCCAAGAGGGCACTTTCGAGGTCCTGGCGTTTGATCAGGGGCGACTTGAGGAATCGACGGACCCCAGTTTCTGGCGAAAGCTTTGCGGCGTAAAAAACCCGTCCGCATGGATTGCCCTTTCCAATCCCTTTAGTTTTGACACGGAGCGTTGGCTTGCGGAGTGGAATGCGGCGTGGCCCGATGTGCCCTGTATTGGCGGACTGGCGTCCGGGTCCAGCGACGGGGAGAATGTTGGGGTCTTTCATAATGGAAGATTGTTCGACGCTCTGGTTGTATCGGTGAGCGGCATGCGTGTGATGTGCGTTGTTAGCCAGGGGTGTCGTCCCATCGGCGAGCCGCTAACCGTGACGCGCGCCGAAAGCAACGTCGTGTATTCTCTGGGTGCCCGGCCGGCCTACGAGGCTTTGGAATCCGCCTTTGAAGGTTTGACCGAAGGTGAAAAGGCGGGGGCGAAAGGCAATCTGTTCGCAGGACTCGCCGGAACCGAGTACGTGGAGGAATTTAAGCCGGGCGACTTCTTGATCCGAAACATTCTGGGCGCTGACCCTAATTCCGGTGCCGTGGCTATTGGCGGATTTCCTCGCGTCGGTCAGACATTGCAGTATCAGCTTCGCGACAGGAATGCGGCGGATGCGGAATGGCGTTCCGTGCTTCGCACTGCCGCCATGGAATCGGGCCGGGCGCCGCTTGCCTCATTGCTCTTTGCCTGTACCGGGCGCGGTTCCCGTTTGTTCGGCAGCAAAGGGCATGACGCCGGCTTGCTGGAGGAAATACTTGGGCCTCACGCTAGTGCCGGATTCTTTTGCAATGGAGAGATAGGTCCGCTTGGGGGACGCAATTATATTCACAGTTACAGTGCGACCAGCGCGCTCTTCTTTGATGAGGAGATCGAAACGCCGGGTTGACTCCGCCTTTTGGGATTTCCTTCGGCCTGGTACTGTGTGTTCCCATCGAACTTGGGACTAAGTGCTGTTTGATGCTGCTAGTCCAACCTTGGATTTTTCCGGCCTCGGGTGCCAAAGTGTTGGCTTTTAGGTGAGCGGAGGTTACCGAACGTCATGAACGCTTAGATTGCGATGCTGCGCCTTGCCGCTCCACAATGGCTTCTTCTTCTGCCTGCGCTCGCCGCACTGGCTTGGCAGCTTCCTCGGATGCGGCTCTGGGAGCCTCTGCGGGCTGGGTGCGCGGTTCTGCTTGTATTGTGTCTTGCGCGCCCGGAGTACCGTCGTGCGGCACCTGGCATGGATCTATGGGTGCTTGTTGATCGCTCCGATTCCGCGCGGGACAGTGTCGAGCCGCGGCGCAATGAAATGGAAAGGATTCTTGAGTCAAATCGAAGGTCGGCGGACAGGCTCCATTTCGTCGACTTCGCATCTTCGCCACTTCTGCGAGATCCCGCCGTCCCCTTTGAGGCGAACTCCCGCGAAACCCGCACGCGTCTCGCTATAGAATTCGCCTTGGGAATGCGGGAAACTCAGCGCTCGAGTCGCGTTCTTGTGCTCACTGACGGGATGAGCACCGAAACCCTGACGGGACTCGCAACCCAACTTAAGGCATCGCGCACTCCGCTCGATATTCGGCTTCTATCAGGGGCGAGCGGTGAGGACTATCGAATCCAGAGCATACGGGCGCCCGAGCGAGTACAGCCCGGAGAGGGTTTCATTATCGAGATCCAGGCGACGGGAACCGACGACGCTAGCGTGCCCTACGAGGTGCTGCGCGATGACCTAAAGGTCGGAGACGGCACAATGAGCTTTAGAGATGGCAAGGCGACCGTGCGGTTGGCCGCTCGCTCCACAGATCCAGGAGCGCACAAGTACGAGGTCCGCCTGGTCCCGACCAGGGATTCGCGAGCGGGGAACAATGTCGCCTGGTGGTGGGTCGAGGTTACCCAAGGCCCCAGCGTACTGCTAGTGACTGCGTTCACCGACGATCCGCTCGCAGAAGCTCTGCGCTTGCATGGGATCGATGTCGAAGTTGTCACCGAACCTTCGCGTCTGCATGCCGGCAGCCTGAGCGGTCCCCGCGCTGTCTTGATCAACAATGTGCCCGCGAACAGATTGCCTGCGGAATTCCTGGGCGCCATGGATTTCTTCGTAACGGGGCAAGGCGGGGGGCTTCTTATGGCGGGGGGGAAGTTTAGCTTCGGCTCAGGAGGCTACTTTCAAAGTCCTTTGGACCCGCTCCTGCCAGTCTCGATGGAGCTGCGGCAGGAGCATCGAAAGCTTGCTGTGGCGATGGCTATTGTGCTGGATCGCTCCGGAAGCATGGCCGCCGGGGCGGGGGCGGGGATTACGAAGATGGATCTTGCCAACGAAGGTGCGGCGCGTGCCATCGGATTGCTGGGCCCGTCCGACGCGGTGACCGTGCTCGCCGTCGACAGCGAGCCCCATGTCGTTGTGCCTCTCTCGAGGATCGGGACAGACGCGCAGAAGATGAGTGATGATGTCCGCCGTATTCAAAGTGCCGGTGGAGGCATTTTCATCCACCCAGGACTCGAAGCAGCCTGGAAGGAACTCGAACGGTCACCGGCAGGTCAGCGTCATATTGTGCTCTTTGCGGACGCTGCGGACGCGGAGGAACCGGGCGAGTTTCGCGATCTGCTTGCCAGAATCACCGCGAAGGGCACCACGGTCAGTGTTATTGGACTCGGAACACCGCAGGACCGCGATGCCGGTCTGCTCGAGGAAATTGGTACCCTCGGCGGAGGGCGTGTCTTCTTTAGCGAAGACGCTTCACAACTCCCCGGCATCTTCACACAAGAGACCGTTGCCGTGGCGCGTTCGGCGTTTCTTACCGAGCCGGTGGCAGTGGTCGATGCGGGCGGTTGGCCCGAGATCGGGGCCGCGCCATTCGCATTTCCTTCGGTGGTGGACGCCTATAATCTGAGTTACCTCAGGCCGGGAGCCGCCGCACTCGCGGTAACCGGCGACGAATACCAGGCGCCACTTGTGGCCTTTTGGCAGCGAGGCGCGGGCCGGACGGCAGCGGTGTCATTCCCTCTTGCCGGAGAACATTCTTCCACGGTCCGGGCATGGGCGCGGGTTGGCGACTTTGAGCGAACTCTGATTCGATGGCTCTTGCCTTCGAGTCCATCACCCGGCGCATCTCTTCGCACGAGCGTCTTAGGTGAGGAACTGCATGTGGAATTGCTTCATGACACGACCTGGACGCGGCGTCTCGCGGAGAGCCCTCCGCAGCTTCTCGCGGTCCCGGGAACAGGAAACGAGTCCTTTGAAGTGCCGTGGGAAAAAATCGAGCCGGGTCGGTATATTGCGCGAATCGGTATTCCCGGCGGGGGCTGGTTAAGGGGTGTCGTCATCGCGGGCGCGGAGAGGTGGCCCTTTGGACCTGTCGCCGCAGGCGTCGATCCGGAGTGGAACGCATCTCTTGATCGCATTCATGAATTACGAGAAGTCAGCCGCATCAGCCAGGGACGGGAAATCACGGATCTGCGCGACGCATGGCAGCGACCGCCCGGGTCCGGCTATTCGCGAATCGACAACTGGCTGCTCGTGCTGCTGCTGGCCCTGTTTCTGGCCGAAGTCGCCCTCACTCGTATTCGGGGAAACCGATGATTCTGCAAAAAAGACCTGCGCTCCCGACTCGCGCACCTTACGATTCCTCGTCGTCGTCCTCCTCGGGGTTTCTTCCACTCTGATGCTGCATCGTCTCAAGGACGTCGGACATGTCTTCAACTTCGTCCCAAACCTCACGACTGACAAAAATAGGCGCCTTTTGTTGCGTTGCCATGGCAAGGCAGTCGCTGGGCCGTGAATCGAGTTCGATGATCTTGCGCTGCTGCAGTTCGTTCTCGGCCGTAATGATTAGACGGCCGAAATACGTTCCGCTCTTCAGATCATTAACGATGACTCGATCCACCCTTGCCCCGACGGCAGCCAGGATCAAGGCCATCAAGTCGTGTGTGAGCGGGCGCTCCTTGGCGGTGCCATTGACGAACATGTTGATTGCACTGCCAACGCTTGGGTCAACATAGATCACGAAGATCTTCTCGTCATTGCCGATAAAAACGGCCACTCCCGCGTTCGTTGGAATGAGCGCCTTGATCTGTACCTGGATCACATCCTTGCTCATGAAACAAACGTATCAGCTAAGGACACTCTCAGCAACAACCTCACTGCCCGTAGCCCGCGCAAGATAAAGGCGTGACAGCGTCACGTAACGCTCCGCCCATCTGCGAATCCCAGCCTGCTCCTCCTCGCTCAACGTTCTCTTGATCGTCGCAGGCGACCCCATCACAAGTGACCCAGACGGAATCTCGGATCGCATCGTCACCGTCGCATTCGCACCGATGATGCAGCGCCGTCCGATCTTCGCACCATCCAGTATGATTGCCCCCATGCCCACAAGCACTTCATCACCGATTTCACACGCGTGAACGATCGCCTTGTGTCCGACGGTTACCCATTCTCCGACGATCGCCGGCAAATCATCAGCGACGTGTACCACGGAACCATCCTGAATGTTGGAATGCGCGCCAATGGCGATCGGCGCGATGTCTCCGCGGAGCGAACATCCAGGCCAGATGCTCGCTTCTTCTCCAATCGTCACGTCCCCGGCCACGAATGCGCCCGGCGCAATAAATGCCGAGGTCGCCACCCGTGGCGAGCGTCCAAGAAACATCGCAATCTGCTCGTCGAAAGTCATTGCTGTTATATATGCGCCGTCGTGTCCGCCTGCAACCCCCGCACTTGCAGCTTCCGGCGGAAAGACGATAAGATTTGTCGCTTTGAACTGTTGACACTATCAGCCGATCGGGGCATATTGAAGGTTGCCTCAGATACAAAGTCTCCACTCGTCCTTTCCACTTCTCTCATCCAAATGAACAAAGTCGAACTCGTTTCCTCCGTACAAAAAACCCTCGGAAGCAGCAAAGCTGATGCTGAGCGCGCTGTGAATGCCGTTATCGATGGAATCAAGGCGGGCGTGAAAAAATCCAAGATCGTACAGCTGATCGGATTCGGAACCTTCAAAGTTGCGTCTCGCAAGGCGCGCACCGGGGTCAACCCCAAAACTGGGGAGAAGATAAAAATCAAAGCCTCGAAGACTGTCAAATTCGTCACTGGCAAGTCCTTTAAGGACCTCGTGTAGGGATTTCCCCCCCGCACCGAGAGAACCCGTTTCGCTGAAGGCAAAACGGGTTTTCTCATTTTTAGGTGTTTTTAGTTGGGGAGACTAGGATAGTTAAGCAACGTCAAAAATCCTTATGAAATCTCCCATTAAAGTTGCTGTGACCGGCGCCGCCGGCCAGATCGGATATTCCTTGCTTCCCCGCCTTGCGTCTGGCGGCATCTTTGGGCCTGACCAACCCATCGATTTGCACCTTATTGAGATCCCGCCGGCCCTCAAAGCTCTTGAGGGGGTGGTCATGGAACTACACGACTGCGCATTTCCGCTTTTGCACGATGTGGTTCCCACGGTGGACCTCGACGAGGGATTTCGAGACGTCAACTGGGCGCTGCTGGTTGGGAGCGTACCCCGGAGAGCCGGGATGGAGCGCAAAGACCTACTTGGGATCAACGGAAAGATCTTTGTGGAGCAGGGAAGGGCGATTGCGGAGCGTGCAGCTTCGGACATTCGCGTGCTCGTAGTGGGAAACCCCTGCAATACGAACTGCCTGATCGCTATGAACAACGCTAAGGCAGTGCCCTCAGATCGATGGTTCGCGATGACGCGTCTGGATGAAAACCGGGCCAAGACACAGCTTGCGCTCAAGAGCGGATCGCATTGGCGCCACGTCAGCAACGTTGCCATTTGGGGCAACCATTCGAGCACGCTGTACCCAGATTTTTTCAATGCACGGATCGAAGGCAAGCCTGCGACCGATGTGATCACCGACCATCAATGGCTGGAGACCGATTTCATCAAGGCGGTGCAGCAGCGCGGAGCGGCGGTCATACAGGCACGCGGCGTTTCTTCGGCAAAATCGGCGGCCCATGGCGCGATAGAAACCGTGAGATCTATCATTGATGCGACGCCTGCGGACGACTGGCACAGCGTCGCGCTTTGTTCGGATGGCAGCTACGGCATTCAGAAGGGCCTGATATGCTCGTTTCCTACGCGGTCTGATGGCGCAAAGGTCGAGATCGTGCAAGATGTTCCTCTCAATGATTTCGCAAAAGCAAAGATCGAGACGAGCGTCAACGAATTGAAGGAAGAGAGATCGATGGTCGATGAGTTGCTTGCGAGCTAGGATGGGTTCGAAGGCTTCCTAGACATGTCGGTGCTTGCAAGGTCACGACTTCGCGCGTTCATCTCGCAGGACGGTTATCGTTGGTGAACTGCTTGACGAAGCTTGCGATCTGCGTGATATCACCGATCTCGGGCGTTCGAGCGGACGGTAACGATGGTGCTTCCACTTGTTGGCGCCGAATCTGTCCGCCCTGCCAAATCCAGGCGTCATCGCTGAATGGACCCACGAGGCGTGGGTCGCTCCAGGTGTGAATGGAAAGTGTTCTCGGGTTGATGGCCGCTGCGAGGTGCATCGGCCCGCTATCCACACTGACGACGAACTCTGCGGCGCCGAGCAGCCAGATCATCTGTCTGATGGTGGTTTGGTTGAGCAGATTTATTGCATTGTCCGGCAACTCGCGCTGGATCGTCCCAACGCCCGCCACAATGACGGTCAGTGGTCGCGCAGCGGTGCAAAACTCCATAACATGTTCAAGCGAGAGCGATTTTCCTTCGCCTCTCGCGAACGGGTGCAATACGATAAAGGGCTTGTCGCGAAACGGCGCATCAACCGGCGTCCCGGGTGGGAGCGGAAAGACCGGTCTGTCAACCCTTGGCAGACCGAAGACTTCCAGTACTCTCAAGTAACGCCACACAGCGTGCTCCCTGCGATTCACGGGCGCCACGTCGTGATATAACCATCTCGCGCCCTCGCGCGCGTCGCTCATTCCCACGCTTCGCCTTGCCCGGCTAAGCCGTGCCATAAGCGCACTTCGGAGCAGACCCTGGAGATCCAGGGCGACATCCGGACCAATCCTGCCGAGCCGAAACGCCCACGGGATGGACTTGAGCGCTCCAGTAATTCCGCGAAATCTTTCCCGGGGGAACACCACCGTCCTGTCTATTACAGGATTCTCCGTCAATAGGGGCCTCCAGCGCTCGTCCACGATCCACGTGATCCTCGTATCTGGCAGATAATGCTTCAGGGCGGCAGCACACGGGAGGGCGTGAATGACGTCGCCGAAGGAGCCCGGCTTGATAAGGAGAAGCGTTTTCAGTGCTCAGCGCGAAACGCGTGTATGAAGTGGCAAGTCAACGTCCGACAGCCAGACGCTCGGCCAGCCTTCGGGGCAGACCCGCCTCGATGATCGCCTTTTGAGCGCCGGCGAGGTCGTAGTCGACGCGGCGCAATTGAACCTCATTGCTGCTCGTATCGTAGATGCAATAGGCCGCACGCCAGTCCCCGTCGCGCGGTTGACCGACGCTGCCGACATTGATGAGGTATTTCTTTCCCCGCTGAAGCGCCAGGACGTCGAGCGGGATGATTCTTACACTTCCATCCCGAACGTACGCCTTTGGGGAGTGGGTGTGCCCGATGAAGCAAGCAGACGTGTGCTGGTAATTGAAGCTCGCAGCTGCATCGAGCTGATTGAAGACATAGCCCCACTTGTGGGGAGTATCCAAGGTGGCGTGAACGACGGTAAAATCGCGCACCTGCCGCTGGAGACGCAGCGACCGGAGCCATTCCTTCTCGTCGTTGGAAAGTTGCTCACGAGTCCAGTTGATGGCCTCTTCTGCGAGAGGATTGAAGCCCTCCTGATCGCCAAGCATCGACGCCTGCTCGTCGTGATTGCCTTTGACGACCGGGCAGTCCAGCTTGCGCACGGTCTCGATGCATTGCTTCGGAAACGCGTTATAGCCGACGATGTCTCCCATGCAGACGAAATGAGAACACATGTGTGCCTCGGCGTCCGTGAGGACGACCTTAAGCGCGTGATAGTTGGCATGGATATCGCCAAAGATTGCGAAGCGCATGGAAGAGTGAGTGAAACTTATGGGACACCTGAATTTATGCGCTGCGACTCGGGAACATCCAGTTTCTTTTCAAGTTCCTTCAGCGTTGTGATCAGGGCTGGTTTGCGCCCTTCGGGTTCCGTGTCGTAGACCTTTCTCAGTAAATCGTAGGCCATCTTTTCGTGGCCGGGACATTTTGCCAGCTCATAGCCCGCGAAGCGCGTCGTGTACGATGGCGCGCCAGGAAGCTGGGATGCCTTCAGGAAGGCCTTGCCCGCACCGCAATGGTCCTCAAATTTGTCACGGAGAAGAATGGCAAGACTGCGATAGAGGTAGGAGCTTTCGGGATTATTCTTAATGCCGCGTTCGAGGTAGTCGCGTCCAAGCTTGAAGTATTGGCGCTGGTTGCGAATGCGCAAGGCTTCGCTGGGTTGCGATGTATCCTGAAGCGCGGCGGTGCTTGCGTTCCAGGCCATGTGCCAGGATGCCATGTCCCAGTAGAGCAGAGAGCGAGGCTGGAGGGTGGTTACGGCGTCGAAAAGGGCTGCCATGCGTCCCCATTCGGTTTGCTCCCAGGCATTATGCGCCTCAATCCAGAGTATGGCGGCCAGTGGCGAGCGAAAGCCGCTCAGGGCTGCAAGGAAGCCCATTTGACCCACCATCTCGCGCAAATCGACGTCAAGCGCTGTGCTGCGCAGCCCAGCCTGCCTTTGCGTAGCATCTAGCGCCTTCTCAGCGGGGACCTTGAGGATTCCGAAGACACCAAGCAACGCGACGGCGATCGTCTTGCGGATCATAGCTCTCGCCCTGCAAAGACCAGGGCAGAAAGGGCAAAGTACACGGCTGTATAGATCCAGCCCAAGGCGAACGTTTCCAGGAAAATTCCCAGCGGTATCGCAGCGCCTGCAATCACATCGTCTGTGAGGTTGAAAGACTGAAGGTCCGGGAACAGGAGGGCCACGAGAGCGACAATGATGTGCGTCCACCATTTGATATCCACACCCTGCAACCAATACTCTCGGGCCGTGGACTGCAGGTGACCGATGAAATATACCGCGGCTGCAATCATGACGGTGAAAAGCGCCGAGGTGGCGAAGGTGGAGATCAAGAGCGTGAGGGAGGCGAGCAGGACAGACTTTACGAAGATGATAAGAATGCCCGGAATGAGATTGGCGTTGAAAGTGGCATCAGTGACTGCCTTGAGCGCGGTCGCGAGCTCCTCAGGGGTGCTTTCTGCAAATTCTGAGCGCGTCTGAAAAAGCACGCTGCGTTCGCGCATCCAAAGCACAAGACAGAAGACAGCGCTCATGAGAAGCGTGAAGAGCAAGAGCAGCAGAATAATTCCGGCTAGTTTTCCAAGGAGGTAGACGAAGCGCGGAACCGGCTTGGACAGAAGGTTGTAGAGGGTGCGATCCTCAAGATCCCTGGGCAGAAAATTCGCTGTGGCCAGAATGGCTAGCAGCGAGGTAAAGATCGACATCGCCCCGAGACAAACGTCCTTGAGCATTTGAAACTCTTCCTGGAAGGTGAGTCGCGCCATGAACACCGAGCTGCCGATGGCGCACATCGCGAAGACAAGGATAATGTAAAAGACTTTTTGGCGGACGAGATCGGTGAAGGTGTTCCTGGCGATGACGGCTACTTGAATGCTCATGATCGCATTCAAATCCGCACCTTCTCCTTGGAGCCTCCGGCAACGGTCGCCGGGAATTGCGTGCCGACGTCGCGCCCCTCGTGCGCTGCCGCAATTTGGCCGGGTTTGCGACCATCCAGGATGAACGCGGAAATGCCATGAGACAGTGCAAAATCCACCGCCTGAAGCTTTGCGCGCATTCCGCCGACCGACATCTCTCCCTTATCAGGACGCACGTATTGGAAGACTTCGGAGACGTCCCAGGCTCTGGCAATGCGGCGCCCATCAGAATCCATCAACCCGTCGGAGGACGTTACGAGCAATAAGAGGTTCGCATTGACGAGTTGTGCAACCTCTGCCGAAAGCCGATCGTTATCCCCAAAGCGAAGCTCTTCGACGGCCACGGTGTCGTTTTCGTTGATGATCGGCACGATGTTTCCGGTCTCGAGAATGCGCTCAATGGTGTTAAATGCATTTTGGCGGCGCATGCGGCTGTCGATATCGTCATGCGTCAGCAAGAGCTGCGCTACATTGACTCCGTGCCGCCTGAAAGCGGCTGCATACATGCGCATGAGTTCGGGCTGGCCCGCCGCGGCGCACGCCTGTTTGCCCGGAAGATCCTCGGGACGCTCGTTCATTCCCAGCATGTGAACACCCGCTGCAATCGCCGCACTGCTGACGATCACGCAGGAATTCCCCGCCTTGACGAGCTGAGAGACCTCCGCGGCAAAACGTCGAAACTGCTTGCCATCCAACGCGCGGCCGCCGGAGCGCGAGAGAACGCCCGTGCCAAATTTGATGACGATGCGAGGCATTGGGAATGGTATGCGAATATTGGCTGCCGGGTGTTCGAAGCGCTTACTCGAACGAAGTCTCAGCGCTTGGAGGCATCGGATCGAGCGGTTTCATTGATACTGATCATTTCGAGGAATCCGCTTTCAAACGCAAGGGATTCCTGAACGCCGAGAGCAAGCCGGCGACGCAAGGATTCAAGAACGTCCAGGCGACGCAGCAGGCCTGTAGTCGAGAATTTTCTCGAGAGGGCTCGAACGACCGGATTTTCCGTGGGGTTCCCGTGTTGCGCCCGGAGTGCCTCTCCCAGCGCATCGAATACAGTTTGAAGGACGCGCTCGCGCTCGCGCAAGACTCCGGCTTCGACAAGCGCCTTGATCTGTCCGGTACGCTCCTCGAGCCAGGAAGAGTCTCCGGACGCCTGCTTATAGCGCGCGGTCTCCTTGCGGAGAACGCCTTCATGCTCGGAGGCGATCTTTTCGCGGATCGCCAGGAGGACATCCTGAATAGCCCGCGCCAATCGAAACGCCGTTGCCGGACCTGGCTTCGTGTCGGTGACGAGGCATTCCTCGAGCGCTCTCAGGATGGTCAATTCCTCGGCGGTCGGATCTTGCTTCACCGATGGTTGCAACGCCGTTTTGACGCAACGTGAAAGAACGGTTTCCAAAATTGCCTCGGGAACTGTGCTCAAAAGGACGATCAGCAAACCTGGTGGCGGTTCTTCCAGGGTCTTCAAGAACGCATTTGCCGCCTGCTGTTGCATTCGGTCGGCATCGTGAACAATTGCAACCTTGCCACTCGCGATCAGGGGCTTGCGCTGAATGGAATGCTCAAGATCGCGGATCTGGTCGATCACAATGCGGCGGGACTTCGATTCCGGTTGCACCGCATGGAAGTCGGGGTGAGCCATGACGCCTTCCGGTTGACAGTCCAGAACAAGCGCGGCCATACGCTCGGCCAGCCAGACCTTCCCGCTTCCGGCGGGGCCGGCGAGCAGATAGGCATGCGCAAGGCGGCCCGCGCGATGAGCTTCGCTTAGACGTTCAAATGCCGATTCCTTTGAAAATGGCATGGATGCGGAGGGTTTCCCGAATTTGGCGGGCAATTTCCCTTTCAGCCTTTGTCGCGTCAAGAACATGAATCCTCTCTTTGCAATCGGAGGCGAGGTCGAGATAGCCACGGCGCACCGCCTCGAAGAATTCCGGAGGCTGCTCTTCCATCCGGTCGCGATTCCCGGGACGACGGATGAGCCTTTTATGGGCCTCGGTCGGATCCATATCGAGAAGGAAGGTGATGTCCGGAAGCCTTGCCCCAACTGCGAATCGATTGACTAGGTCGACAATTTCTCTGGGAATCCTCCGGGCGACGCCCTGGTACACCGTTGTGGAGTCCAGGAAGCGATCCGAAATCACGATTTGACCCGCCTCGAGGGCCGGAAGAATCCTCTGCCGGACCAACTGGGCTCGGCTTGCGGCAAAAAGAAGGAGTTCGGTCTCCGCTGCCATATCGTGGCCTTCCGTGGAGTGCTGCAAGAGGTGTCGGATGCTTTCACCGATGGGCGTGCCACCCGGCTCGCGAACTATCAGAGGTGTAATTCCCGCGCCTGCAAGGGATTCGACGAGTAATTGGATCTGTGTGCTCTTGCCGCATCCCTCGGATCCCTCAAAACTGATGAAGAAACCTGTTTGACTCGTGTGGGACATGGCGGAGATCATGAATGTTGATGAGCGAGGCTTCCGTGCAAAGCAGGAAAATGTGTTTCGTCGAGGTTGAGGAAGAGGCAAGGGCGTTTTTTGAGGAGACGTTTGTGGCGCACGAAGTCTCCTTTGTTGAACATCTCGATGCGGTCCCCGAAGACGTTGAAGTGCTCTCGGTGTTCATCTCCGAAAGAATCGACGACGCTTTTCTCAAGGAACACCCCCTCGTTCGCCTCATCGCCACACGCTCCACCGGCTGCGATCACATCGACCTCGATGCATGTGAGCAGCGCGGGGTTACTGTCGCCAACGTGGGCAATTATGGTGAGAATACGGTGGCAGAGCACACGTTCGCGCTCATTCTCGCCCTTTCGCGACGCTTGAGAGATTCCGAGCAGGCCGTACGCACGGGGCGCTTCAGCCGGGAGCGCCTCCGGGGATTCGACCTGCGGGGTAGGACTCTTGGCGTCGTCGGAGCTGGCCGCGTCGGCCTCCATGTCGTTCGCATTGGAATTGGTTTCGGCATGCGTGTGATCGCATACGACGAAGCGCCCCATCCTTTCTATAGCGAGCTGCTCGATTTTCGATACGCTTCTTTCGAGGAGCTAATGCATGAGTCTCACGTGATCACCCTGCACGTGCCGCTTAGTCCCACGACACACCACATGATCAATCGTGAGGTGCTTGCGAGTTGCCGTCCCGGGCTCCTGCTGATCAATACCGCACGCGGCGGCCTCATAGATTCGAGTGCGTTGATCGAGGCATTGGATTCCGGGCAAGTGGCCGGTGTCGGTCTTGACGTGCTCGAGGACGAACGCGTCTTCCGAGGCGGGGCGACGCAAATCCTTAGCGAGAAGATTGCGGAGCGCGTGCGCAGCACAGCGTCGCCAATCGGCTGGGAGACCTCCCCGCAAAGGGTGGCGGAATTTTCAAAACTCGTCGCCCATAACCAGCTGCTGAACCGGCCTGACGTCGTTCTGACTCCGCATGTCGCGTTCAACAGCTACGAAGCGATGGAGCGGCTAACCGGCCTGACCGCTCAAAACATAAACGACTACCTCGAGGGCCGACCCGTGGCACACTGCTGCACATGAACTATTGGCTCGTAAAACAAGAGCCCGCTGCGTATTCGTGGGATGATTTTGTCAGGGACGGAAAGACGGCCTGGACCGGCGTAAGAAATTTTCAGGCACGCAATAACTTGCGCTCAATGAAGTCTGGGGACAGGGTACTTTTTTATCACAGCGTAACGGACAAGTCGATCGTCGGCGAGGCCGAGGTAGTTCGCGAGTCGTATGCGGATCCGACGGCCAGCGAAGGCGACTGGGTCGCCGTCGACCTGAAACCGCTTAGGGCGCTGCCTCGCCACGTGTCGCTGCAAGAAGTCAAGGCCGAGAAAAAACTGGCCGGGTTGGCGCTCTCGCGCAGCCCGCGCCTCAGCGTCATGCCGGTCACGGCTCAGGAATATCGGGCGATAGCGAACCTCGCCGAGATTTGATTTCCGCTAGCGTCGAATGGGAAGAGGGACGATTTTGTGATGATGACGACATACCGACGCGCGGGAGTTGCTTCCACGTTTTCTCCGACGTTTTCTGCGGTGCTTGCAGAGGCCGAGTCGTTCGCGCGGCATTGCGGTGCAGACCTGGAGATCATTCATGCGGCCGAGTTCGACGCAGAAAAGGAGCGGCGCTTTCGAAACGCGATGGGACACACTGCAGCGATTCGCTGGGTCAGCGAACACCCTCCAGCACAAGCCATTATCAGCGCGGCACGGGACTACGACTACGAGCTTGTCATTGCCGGAGCTTTGCAAGTCGAGGACGGTGACAGACCTTTCACGAGCAGTGTCGCCCGCGAGCTCATGCGCGATGCCCCGTGCGACATCCTGCTGGTTCCCAGGCCGCTCGAGTCGCCCGATATCGTGCGTCGTGTTGTCTTCGCACTCGAGCCCGGCGAGAATGTCTCACATTTCCTGAGTCATTCCCTTAAGCTTCTCCGGCCCGAGCACGTGACAATCGCCGTGACGGAAACTCCGTTTGCCGCGGCAATCGCCGCATCGCGCGGCGAAGAGCTACAGGACGTGAACGTCTGGCTCGAAGAACTCTGCGCACCACTTTTTGAAGGTGACGTAGAGATCGAGACACGCGTCGTCACGTCGAACACGGGCTATACTCTATGCGACGTAATCCAAGGGCTTGAAGCGGATCTCCTCGTCGTGAGGGCGCTGCCGAACGCGCAAGGGGGTACACTGCCCCATCATGTGGACTGGCTGTATCAGATAATTCCCACCCGCTTGCTGGTGGCAAAGGACACCGGGCAGAATCGAGAGTAGAGCAAGGCGAACAGCTTTTCTGCTTTGGAGAGCCGGTACCGCTTCTGAAACACTCGAAATCCGTCCGCCTCCATGCGCGACAAAATTCTCTCGTAGATCGTGCGCATGAGCTCGGCCGGCTTCAGAGCCTTCGCGTCGTCCTTAGCAAGTGCACGCGAGGCATCTGCAAAAAGTGAGCGGGCGCGCTCGGCTTCGAAGCTCATGAGAGCGCCGAAGTTGTCGCTTGGGTTCCCAGCAAGGAGGCTGGCCTCGGTAATTTGGAATCTCTGAAGATCGTCGAGGGGCAGATAGATGCGGCCAACGGCGGCATCTTCGGCAACATCACGAAGAATATTGGTCAACTGAAGCGCATAGCCAAGGAATTCGGCGTAAACCTTGCTTTGCGGGTTTCTGCAGCCAAAAATTTCGATGCTGACGAGTCCGACTGCGCTTGCCACGCGCCAGCAGTAGGCGCGCAGGTCGTCATGCGTCTGAAAGCGTGTCGGCTCAATGTCCGTTTCCACACCCAGCACAATTTCCACAAGGAGCCTGCGGTCGATGCTATGACGATTGAGGATCGTCACAAGGGCTTCGGGCAAACCCTCACCGAGAGTCAGACAAGTTTTCCATCGTTCAAGAAGCTCGCGTTTCTCCTTGTTGGAGCGCCCCGAATCGTCAGCGATATCATCCACCGCGCGGCAAAAGTCATAGAAAACCAGTGCGTCGCTCCTCCGGTCTGGTGGGAGGCATCCCAACGCGAATGCGAGATTCGATTTTCGCGCATTCGCGCGGGGTGCAAGTTCCAGAGGCGGGGCGTTCACAATTGCCGATCGGAGCTGATTCGGCCGTCCCGCACCTGGATGACCCGTTGTGCCTTTTCGCCGGCTTTTCCGTCCTGCCCCGCCCAAAGCACACAGAGCCCGAGTTCCCTGGCTGTTCGCAAGGCGAGATCGAAGAGCTCGTCACCTCCTCGAGGAGTGATCGCGACAAGAATCTTCGGGCGATGGACCAGGGCGCGAGCCAGCGCGGTCCGGCGCTGCGCCGAGGCAGCCAGCCGTCCTGCAAGCTGTTTCTCGAGGTGCGGGATTCCGCAAAAGTCGAGCACCTCAAAGGTTCGTTCGCGAGCGGCAGCGGCATCCGTGCCGCAAATGCGAAAGAGCGGCATGGCCACGTTTTCCGCTACTGAGAAGGATGGCAAGAGGCACGGATACTGAAAAAGGAAGCCGAAGGTCTCATTGCGTAATCGTCGCAGGTCATCCTCTGGGACTTCTCCAATGTTCCGACCGTCAAGACAGATCGTTCCCGAGTCAGCTGGCTCCAGCAAACCAAGGTTACTAAGGAGGAGATCCCTGCCCGAACTGTCCGGGCCGTCGAACTCACAGAGCGTTGCCGAAGAAAAAGTGAGCGTAACATCCTGGATGGATGCGGTCTGGCTCTCATTCCAGTTCGTTCGATGGCAGCAAAGGTCGCGGCAGGTGAGAACCGGATTCATTCTAGAAAGTAACGCTCTGCGAGCCTTCGCATCGTTTGTAGAAGCACACCCAGGAGGCGAGGATCCATCCTCCCGCGATTGCGCCAGCGATATCCAGCATGATCGCCCAAAGATGCCTTGAGAGCGGGGCCCCTAGCCATGCATTTCCGCCGTAGTGCACAATTCGCAGCAGGAAAAGGAAAGCGAATGCGGCCAAGAGGAAGACGAGGCAACGCAGACCATGCTTTTTCAGAAATCGCCCATGCGCTGCGATGGCGCTGCGGAGGGAGTCGTTGTGAAGAACAAGGCGAATTTGCACGGTAGCCATCGCAAGCATGACCGCCGCAAGCGCGGGCCGGACGATCGATTCGGCGATGAAAAGCGTCGTCCAGCCAATTGGATCCCCAGTGATCCATGCCTCGACGAAGAGGGGCAAATGGATTAACGCCAGAGCGGCCAGAATGATCACCAGAGCCCATTTGAGCACGAATCCCATGCGGCGCACGGCAAATTGAAGTACACGCGCGCGACGAAAATGGAGACCCCGCACCCAACCGTAGGCGATCAGAAGCAAGTAGACTTGAAGACACGTACCGAGCAAGTACTCGAAAGCAAACGACAGGGCATTGACGGCACTGGATACTACTAGTAGCTCGTGAAAGGATAGGATGGCGGCCAACTCCGGCAGAGCAAGTAGCGTCAAAGGTTTGGCTATGGAGGCCAATGCGCATGCGGCAAGGAGACCAAGCCACATCCAACCCAAAATTCGATATCGCCGCAACAACGCGTAGGCCAATTCGCCGGTCAGACCACGATAGTTCCCCAAGAAGAGAAACCCGCAAAGGATCGAGACAGGAAATGTCGCAACGAGACAATTCATGGCGCCCGCAAGCAGCTCGGCGGCTGGCAGAATCGAAGCGAGAGCCAGTTGCACGGGCTCGGGCGGTGTGCTGACAAGCCATGGCGACACCTCCGGAATCCGTCCCATTCTCCAATGAAGCACGAAGAAGTCCACCAGTTGAAAAAGCCCGTAGGCGAGTGCGAATCCGGCGGGGAGCTTCCAAAGGGAGGCGTGACGAAGCACGCATCTCCAACCGTTCGCATAGGATTCTCGCACCGACGGCAGGCACAGCGCGAGCACCCACGCTGCTACAACTGGCAGAGCGACCCATTTCATTGGCTGGAGCACAGCGCAAGTTGAGCCAGAAATTTTCGCTGTGAACGAGTCTTTCCACCACAGAGAGTTTTCATCATGACTTTCGCCAACAAGATCACGATTGCGCGCATCCTGCTGATCCCTCTCTTCGTGCTGTTCGCGGTTTACTATGGCCGGAGCGTAGAGCAGGGTCAGCCGGAGGAGTGGCAGCGCTGGGCTGCCGTCGCCGTGTTTTTGGTTGCGTCAGTGACAGACAGCCTCGACGGGTGGGTTGCCCGGCGATTTGGTCAACGCAGCCCGCTTGGTGCCGTGCTTGATCCCATTGCAGACAAGGGGCTGCTGCTGACGGCGATCATCACTCTGAGTCTCTCCAAATGGACCTATGCTTTTCCGCTTTGGTTTCCCGTTCTGGTCATCGCGCGCGACGCTGTGATTGTCATGGGCTGTGTGCTTCTGAAGCACCTCAATGGTGACCTCGAAGTCCGGCCAAGTCTTTGGGGCAAGATGGCCACCGCCTTGCAAATGGTGGCAATAGCCTGGGTGATGCTGCAACTGCCTTTCCATTTGTATTCCGTGTATGTTGCGGGATTTTTCACCCTTGTCAGCGGCATTGGATATTTGCTGGACGGGGTTACCCGGCTGCGGCATCACGACAGTCCAGATGCGTAACGTCGCCATCGTCGGCAGGCCAAACGTCGGCAAGTCTGCCCTTTTCAATCGCCTTGCGGGTCGCAAGATCTCGATCGTTCACGACCAGCCCGGCGTGACGCGCGACCGAATTGTCGCAGTCTGCAAACTCGGCGACGCACCATTTGAAATCGTCGACACCGGTGGAATTGGGGCAGATCCCGACCCCGATTTCGCCAGGTCGACGCATGCGGCTGCGGAGATTGCCATCGAAAGCGCGCACCTTCTCCTCTTTGTTGTCGATGGCCAGGATGGCGCCACGCCGCTGGATTTGGAGTTGGCGGAGAGGCTCCGCCGGTCGGGGCGGCCCGCCATTCTCGTCGTCAATAAGGTGGACGTCCCAGAACACGACGATTTTCCTGCAGACTTTGCACGTCTCGGGTTCGCGATGACTCTCGGTGTAAGTGCGGCGCACGGCCGCGGCATTGGCGAACTCGTCGAAGCGATAGAAGACGTTCTGCCGCCGGAAGACAAAATCGTCGCTCAGCTGGAGGCACCCAAGCTCGCGTTCGTTGGGAGGCCAAATGTTGGAAAATCCTCATTGGTCAATTCCATTCTGGACGATCAGCGGTCGGTTGTGAGCCCGATTCCCGGGACGACCCGAGATGCGATCGATACCGCCTGCGAGTGGGATGGAAAGTCATTCGTCCTCTGCGACACAGCAGGTATCCGCCACCGTTCCAAGCATAATGCGTCTGTGGAAGTCTTCAGCGTCATGCGGTCCGAGGAGGCTATCAGGCGCGCAGATCTCTGCGTGCTTGTCATCGACGCGGTCGAAGGAGTGACATCGCAGGACAAGAAGATCGCGGGACTCATCCAAAAGTCCCGTAAGGCCTGCCTCGTCGCACTTAACAAATGGGACCTCGTGCGATCCCACGGGCAGGCCGATTCCGACCTTTTGCGCGAGCATGTTGCGCGGGTGCGCGAAGAATTGTTCTTTCTTAACTATGCTCCGGTTGTCGCGTTGTCGGCGAAGACAGGAGCGAACGTGAAGAGGCTGTTCACGATGATTGAAAAGATTCGCCAGCATGCCACACGCCGGACGGGCACGGGCGAGTTGAACCGTCTCCTCCGCGGTGTGATGGAGCGTCAGCCGCCTCCCCTACATGGCAAGCGGCGATTCAAATTACTCTATGCCACTCAGCTCGTGCCGGCCAATCCGGGTCCTTTTCAGGTCCCTGTATTTCTGCTTTTCGTCAACGATCCGCGACTCCTGCCCGAAAGCTACACGAACTTTCTGAGCGCCCGCTTGAGGGAAAAGTGGCAATATCCGGGTTTGCCCATCTTTCTGAGGACACGCGGAAGGGAGAAGCGCTCTTAGCGCGCCTGAGCCTACTGGGTTGCTTGCTGCAGCGCCGCTGTCCCAATGTTTATGCCAATGCTCAACACCACTGCAGCGATGGCGACCCAGACTGCGTATGGCTGTGCTTTGAAGTATTCCGAGCGATTACGGAAATGCATAAAAAGCGGGTAGCAAATGCCTCCGCAGCAAACCAGTCCCAGAATGAAAAGGACCGGATGGATCTTGCTGTAATCCGACTCTTTGAGACGGTTCTCCAGCACCGCTTTGCGCACTGCGCTGAATTCAAGCACGTGCAGGACGATCAAGGCTATGTAGACGGCGAGGCCCGCACACGGGAGCAGAATGCCCAGAATGCCCCAGCATAGCAGATCACCGTAGTCCGGCACTTCCTTAGGTCCGTCTGGGGCGACCGGAGATGGGACCGTGGCGAGCGGGGCTCCTTCCGTAACGGCGTCTGAAGTCTTTGGCAAGCTGGAGAGCTTTACCCAGTTGGCCATCCCTTGCTGCCAGACGAGTGTGTCGCCCGTGAGCTGCCCCTCGGAATGCAGGCGCTCGATCTCGGAAAACCCCACCGGGCCGATTTGCTGGCCATCTTTGGCGTAGAACCAGTTCATGCGTCAGGCCCTGTAGCGTTTCGAGGATATGGAAGTCGAGCGGAAATCACTGTTCCGGAGCTGAAAAACGCTCACAGATAGCTCGCGCGATAGGGTTGTGCAGGTCCACGAGCTCCGACTTCAAGCCACGAACCGCGCCCGTGAGATGCACGAGCCAATAAAAGCAGAAAGCCGCGATGAGAATCGAAATAATCGAACGAAGCCTCCGTGCAAACATATTCCAATCGACAGTGGCGCGGCCGCACAACGCCTCGTAACCGAGCAACATTGCGCCAACCACGAGAGCCGCTACCACAGGTAGCGCGGCCACGTTGAGATACATTGCACGAGCAAGGTCGCCGCGGAGCACAGCATGCGCCGCTCGAGTCCCACCGCAAAGCGGACATGGCAGGCCTGTCACACCCTTGAACGCGCACGTTTGCAGACTGAGTAGACTGGGCGGCGAGGCAACAGGCAGCAGAGCGACGCCAGCAAGTAAAGCGACGAAGACGGAGGCCAAAATTGCGCGAAATTTCCGCTGATCTGACCGCAGCGACAAATTTGACGAGGGTTCTGGAGAGTCCGTCATCTGCCCTCCTTCATACCGCGCGGCTTTTAAGGTGTCTTCCCGGTTCCCCATGGAGCGGCCACTTTATCAAACGCAGAACTCCATCGCTAGCAGCTTTCGGAATTCGCGTCGGGTTCATGCGAGACGACGGAGCCGCCCCGGGAGATCACAAGCGTAATTTCGCCTTTCGGCCGCCGGCTGGTGTAGTGAATACAAAGTTCCGCCGGTCTTCCGCGGCGATATTCCTCGAACTTCTTCGTCAACTCCCGCGCGACACAAACATCGACCTCGGGAGCGATTTCGGCAAGAACGTCGAGCGTTTTCAAAAGGCGATGCGGGGACTCAAAGTATACACTGGTCTCGGACCGGGCTATGGCTCGCTCCAGTTCCGCGCGGCGGCGGCCGCTCTTTACGGGAACGAACCCGCCAAAGTAAAAGGCGTGGGTGGGAAGTCCGGAACCGACGAGTGCTGTTAGAACGGCGCTTGGCCCGGGCAGAACACTGATGCCGAGCCCACGCTCTCGACAAGCCCGAATCAGGCGGAACCCCGGATCAGATATTCCTGGCATGCCGGCATCTGTTATCAACACAATGGACTTTCCTGAGGCAACTTCTTCTATCAACTCAGCCGTGCGGGATTCTTCATTGTGCTCGTGCAAGCTGATCATCGGTTTCTTGATATTGTGATGAAGCAAGAGAATGGCCGAATGACGCGTATCCTCTGCCGCAATCAGATCCGCTTCGCGAAGCGCCTGGAGGGCTCGCAGGGTGATGTCCTGCAGATTCCCGATGGGTGTCGGAACGACGGTCAGCAAGGATCGACTACCATCCCTCGGCGACCTCTACGGTCAATTCGACGGCGGCGTTCCGCGCGGCAATAGGAATTGCCTGACGCTCAGTTGTCTGAAGGTCGCTGTTGCTAAAGAATGTTGAAATGCCGGTTACCCGTCCTTTCTTTAGAATGCTGCCTGTCAGACGGTCGGTGACCTCGTAGGCGATATCGAGGCGAAGGCCGAACTCTGCGGTGGCCAGGACATTGTTTTGCACAGAGCGGATCGAGCGGCGTTCGACCCGATTGAGCGTGCAGTGCATGATTGCGTCTGCGGTGTCGTCGGAGACAATCGTGTAGGTGCCGTCCTCCTGCAGAGTCTTGATGAGAGTATCTGCCAACAGAACCTCAACACGCGGCTCGTAGGTCTTGTTCTTGAACGTGGGTACGGCCAGGGTGCGAACAGATCGCATTGGCGTGGGCCGGATCTCTCCCAGCTTGTATCCACACCCGCAAATCAGCGCGCAGGCGACCATGGCTGCAACAATGCGTATCATTGTATGGGAAGGAGAGGCTCGACGGGCTGGACATCCCGGGAGTCCGTTCGAAGGCGCGGCTGCTTTACCACGGGAAGCTCGTCGGGTACTATATCACGCTTGGGCGGGCCGTCGTAGTCGGAAAGAGCGGAAGTCTCGACCTGGGCCTGCAGCCGCCTGCGAAGCGCAAGCTTCTCGCCCGACTCGGCCCGTTCCGATCCGACGCGCAAAACATCGTCGCCATATTGGCTACGCAGTTCCTCGATACGTGTCTTCGCCAACTCAGCATCGGCTGTTTTCGGCTGCTTGCGGATCACATCGTTGTAGTAAATGATCGCCGCCTTGTAATTCTTCGACCAGTCGTAATACTTCGCAATCTCTATGAGGTTTCCCGCTTCGGTGCGTCCAATCGTCGCAAGGTTGTCCCGCGCCTGAGCTGCTTTCTCGCTTCGCGGATATTGCAAGAGAAAGTCTTCGAAAGTCTCTCTCGAAAGTACCAGGGCGGAAAGGTCCTGAGAACTGGAGGTTAAACCCAGCTGCATGTAAATGTAGGCGATCTGGTAAAGGGCGTCGTCGCAAACGTCGCTGTTCGGATACTTGTCGAGCACCGTTTGGTAAGCTTCGCGCGCCTCCTTGATCTTCCTTCCCCGCTGGAAAGCGAGACCGAGATTGAATTGCGTGATCGGCGCATAAATGCTGTACGGCGCGTTCTTGAGTATCGTCTGGTACATCTTCGCTGCCCGCTCAATGCCGGTAATTCCCGGAACCGGTACCGGATAGCCAAGAACCATGATCTTTCTCAGATCCAGAAACGAGTTTGCAATGAGGACCTGCCGGGCTACGGCCCCTTCAAACTCAGGCGTGTCCGGATAACGCGTGATGAGAGTCTGGTAGGCTTCGAACGCCGGATTCCAACGCCCTTGAATCAGCAGGAGATCGGCAATTTGAAGCTGCGCCTTCGAAGCCAGCTTGGAGGACGGGTATTGTTTCAGGAAACGCTTGTATGCGGAAACTGCACCCTCGTAGTTTTTCGCCGCATACAAATCTTCCGCGGCCTGAAAAGCGCTCGTCTCATCGGTGTACTCGGGCGGTCTGGCGACTTGGCCCAAAACTGCTCGCTCGCGCTCGATCTGGGTGGGAATCTGCGCCATGAGCGGACAGACGGACGCGGAGGCGAGGAGGATAGGCGCAAAAACTCGAAAAAACATTCAGGGGGCGCAACCTAGGAAACAACTCGGCCTCCGTCAAGTCGCTATAGTTCCGGAACGCACTGGCATCTGCGAGCCGGGCACCGTACTTTCCACTCATGCGTCTCCTTCTCATCGATGGTCATTACTACCTTTACCGGTCCTTTTTCGCGATCCGAGGGCTCACCAATTCGCGCGGCGAACCGACAAATGCAATCTATGGTTTTTTGAAAGCCATGCGGAAGATGGTGGCAGATTTAAAACCGGACCTCGGTGCCGTCTTATGGGATCACGGGTTACCCGATCGGCGAACGTCCCTCCAGTCCGCCTACAAGCAACACCGCCCCGAAATGCCCCCGGAGATGCGCTCGCAAGAGGCGTGGCTTCAAAGCAAGCTACCCTTGTCCGGTTTCTCCAGCCTAAGCAACGCAAACACAGAGGCCGACGATCTCATCGCTTCCTACACCCATAAGGCAGTGGCGGATGGTCATACCGTGGTCATCGCGACTAATGACAAGGATATCCTCCAAATCACCAGCGAACGCGTCGTGATCTACTCGACCGCCAAGGCGGATACAGGAACCAACGGATTCGCTCTGCTCGGTCCACGCGAAATCAAGGAAAAATGGGGCGTCGAACCTTCGCAAATCGCGGAAATCCTCGCCCTGACCGGCGATACTTCCGACAACATTCCGGGCGTTCCTGGCGTCGGCGCAAAAACCGCTGCTCAACTTATCCGCACACACCAAAACGTCGACAATCTCTTAAAGCACCTCGACACCGTGCAACCGGAAAAATTAAGGGAACGACTCACAAGTGCGAGAGAGCTAATCCAAGCCAATCGAAGAATGGTCGCGCTCGATGACGATCTCCCGCTTCCCAAACCTCTCGAAGAGCTAAAGATCGTGCCTCAATACGATCTGCTGATCCCAGCTCTCGCAGACTGTGACTTCAAGACGCTCGTCAGGGAAATCGAAGCCGAATCCGGGCGAAGGAATACCGTCCAGCAAGCACAACTGCTTTAGATCAAGGGCTTTTTCCAGAAGATTTCAACATTTACTCTAATTCTGGCGCGAAAATTGCTTGCTCTGTCCGAGTAAGTAATTGATTTTGCTCCCGCATGGCGGGAATGGAGCAAATTCAAGGGCTGGCGTTACAGCAGACGCTTTCGCCACAGATGCAGCAAAGCTTGCACATTTTGCAAGCGCCGCTGATGGAGCTTCGACAGCTTGTCACGGCAGAGCTGGAGGCGAACCCGACGCTCGAAGAAGAGCCGCGGGAGGTGGCCCGTGAGCCGGAGAGTGAGGAATCACAGCGACCGGAGCTGACCGATCAATGGAACGAGTATTATGCGCAAAGGGCGACTTCGGAACCCTGGACCGCGGACGCCCAGGCACGGCGTCAGCATTTTTTTGACTCGCAGACGAAGGCGCCAACCCTACAGCAGCACCTGCTGGATCAGATGAACGGTTCAGAGATAGGCAGCCAGAATCGAGGCATTGCGCTGGTGATTATCGGTAACATCGATGACCAAGGATACTTGCGTGCCACGGTTGCCGAAATGGCCTCTCAGGCCGGAGGCCTTGAGGAGGAAGTTGAGAAGGTCATCGAGATGGTGCAGGGCTTTGATCCGGCAGGTGTGGCGGCACGCGATCTCTCCGAATGCCTGTTCATTCAGCTGCGTCGCAGCGGACGGCAGTACAGTTTGGAGAGTCGAATCGTGCAGCACTACCTCGAGGAGCTCAGCCGCAGGAAGCTTCCCGAGATCGCGCGCCTTTGTCATGTCTCGTTGGCCGATGTTCAAAATGCCGCGGAATCGATTGCCCGTTTGGAGCCCAGGCCGGGGCGACCCTTCTCAGCTGAGGACGAACAAACTATCTTGCCTGATGTCATTGTGGAGCGCGACGGAGATGATTATGTGGTGTCGCTTAACGACGACGAGATCCCCTCATTGCGCATCGGTGATCGTTACAAGGACATGCTCTCGCAGGCGGCTGGGGATCGCGAAGTACGCGACTATTTGCGCGATAAGATTCGCGGCGGAAGGTTCTTCATCCGATGCGTTCAGCAACGCCAGCATACGCTGCTCAACATTGCTCGAGAGATTGTCGATCGGCAGCGTGATTTCTTTGACCTTGGGCCGGCTCACTTGCGTCCGATGACTATGAGCAAGGTGGCCCAGGCTGTTGGTGTGCATGAAACAACGGTGAGCCGCGCCGTCTCGGGCAAGTATTTGGCCTCGCCGCGAGGACTCTTCGAACTGAAATACTTTTTTACTTCGGGCTACACCACGAACAACGGCGAAGCAGTGAGCAACGAAAGCGTGCGCCAGGCGATCGCAGAGATTGTCCGCACCGAAGATTCCAAGCACCCTCTGAGCGATCAGGACATCGTTGCGATGCTTTCTGAACGCGGGCTCCCGATCGCGCGTCGGACCGTCGCAAAGTATCGCGAGCAGATCGGAATTCTGCCCAGCCACTTGCGGAAGTCCTTCTAAAGAGAAACCGTTCTCAGACTTTCCGTGACGTCGACGCTTGTCGTCTTCGATTCGGCAAGCATATTAAAAACCTTATGCCTCCACTTGACGAACAGAACCTTCGGGACGCGCTTCGCCAGGTAAAATATCCCGGATTTTCCAGGGACATCGTATCCTTTGGTCTGGTCAAGGACATCCGGATCGAAGGCGGGGACGTGGCCGTGCAACTCATCTTGACCACGGGGGAGCCTGCGATCGCCCGGCAGATTCGTGATGACGCGCAATCAGCCCTCTCCCGGCTGAGCGGTGTCGGACGTGTCGAGATCAAGGTCGATGTTCAGGCGCCCCCGCAGGCTGCTGGATTGCCCACTCCTGCAAGTCTGGAGGGAGTGAACCATGTTATTGCCGTTGCGAGCGGAAAAGGAGGAGTCGGCAAATCTACGATCGCTGCGAATCTTGCCGTTGCGCTTGGCGCGACAGGCTCACGCGTAGGCCTCTGTGATTGCGACCTCTACGGCCCAAGCATTGCGTTGATGTTCGGGAGCAATGAACGCCCGATGGCTGATGATGAAGATCGGATCCTGCCCATAGAGCGAGAGGGCCTGAAACTCATGTCGATGGGCTTCCTGCTCGACGACGGTTCTCCCGCAGTCCTTCGCGGTCCGATGGTCACTCGCTACACCCAGCAGTTTCTCCGCCAGGTCGCCTGGGCGCCGCTCGACTATCTCATCCTGGACCTTCCGCCAGGAACCGGAGACATTCAGCTCACCATCGTTCAAACAATCGCCCTGAGCGGCGCCATCATCGTCACAACGCCGCAGGAAGTCGCCCTGATCGATGCGCGCAAGGCGGTCGCAATGTTTCAAAAAACGAACGTCGCGGTCCTAGGCATCATCGAAAACATGAGCTACTTTGTCTGTCCAGGCGATGGACATCGATACGACATTTTTGGCTCCGGGGGCGGAGAACGCGAGGCTGCCCGCCTCCGAGTCCCACTTCTTGGAAAGGTGCCGATCGAAATCTCCGTGCGCGAATCTGGAGATGTCGGACGTCCGGTCGTTTCCAGCGATCCAAACGGAGTAGTCGCCACGATTTTTAAACAGATGGCACATCAAATCCTGAAAGCTACGGCGGCCAGTGACACGGTCGTATGATAATCGCAAGTTATGTATCATAAGTGATTTATGGAGTTCATTTGAAGGGAAAAGACGAAAATGCGTTTGACACATAGGAGAAATGATTCGTTAAATAACGGAACGATGAATCCCCAACGGAATGAGGGCTCGGAACTCGTGAAGAACTCCGTTCTGTACAAGGAGTTTTTGGCTGAGCGAGAGGAGATCCTTCGCCACAAATGGATAGAGAGCGAGAAGGCGGGACATGACATCGGATTTGAGCGCGCCCTTTTGGATTGGATTGTGAAGTATCGTTCGGCTTGGCGGGACGAACGTTCAAAGCAACAAACGAAAGCTGCCTAAGATTTGTGACCTTTAATGCGGCCCAGAGAGGCTGCGAAGGGAAATGACGAAGGAGTCAGACACGCTACTTGTGATGGATGCGGATGCGATCCGCAAGGCCATCCGTCGCATAGCCCATGAGATCGTCGAGCGAAACGAAGATCTGTCGGAGCTTGTCATTGCTGGTATTCCCACGCGCGGGGTCGAGGTGGCGCGCCGGATCGTGGATCACATTGAAGCGATCGAGGGGATTCGGCCCGGGTTCGGCACCGTCGACGTATCCATGCATCGCGACGATATTTCCACACGCGGGCGCCCGACGGCGGTCGTGCCGACGGATCTTCCCCTTGAAATCGACGGGCGGATAATCGTTCTGGTCGATGATGTGCTTTTCACAGGGCGGAGCTGCCGCGCGGCGTTGGATGCGATTTCATCGTTTGGGCGTCCCGCGGGAATTCAGTATGCGGTTCTCGTCGATCGGGGTCATCGGGAACTGCCTATTCGGGCCGACTATGTTGGAAAGAATCTTCCCACGACTCGAGATGAGCGGATTAGAGTTCGCTTTGAGAACCTCGATGGAACGCCGGACAGCGTCACCGTGGTGAAACCGTCGTGAGCCGTTGGACGCGCAAGGACCTGCTCGGCCTCGACGAGTTGAGCGCAGAGGAGATCTGGCATCTCCTGGAAACCGCGCGTGCGTTCAAAGGTGTGGGCGAGCGCAGTTTGAAGAAAGTGCCGGCGTTGCGCGGAAAGACCCTTGTGAATTTTTTCGTGGAGCCAAGCACACGTACGCGCACATCGTTCGAGCTCGCTGCCATGCGCTTGAGTGCGGATGTCATCAATATCTCTGCGAGTGCATCCAGCCTTCAAAAGGGCGAAACTCTCAAGGATACCGCGCTCAATTTCCAAGCGTTGCGAACGGACATCATCGTGCTTCGGCACAGCTCCGCCGGCGCCTCTCGCTTCCTTGCGGAGAGACTGAGCGCCAGTATTATCAACGCGGGTGACGGCGCACATGAGCATCCCACGCAGGGTCTGCTGGACACCTTCACGATTCTCGAGAGACTGGGGAAAATCGAAGGACTTAATGTCGCCATAGTTGGCGACATCCTCTTTAGCCGGGTCGCTCGATCAAACATCCAGGCGCTGACGAAACTCGGCGCCAAGGTCACTCTCGTCGGTCCTTCGACGCTTGTTCCGCGTGCGTTTGAAAAGCTGGGTGTGCATGTTGCGCACAAGCTCGATGATATTCTGGAGTCCATCGACGTTATCAACCTTTTGCGCATTCAGCATGAGCGCCAGCGAAAGGAATATTTCCCCGGGCTGAGCGAGTACATTTCGATGTTCGGATTAACCAAGGGGCGGGCAGCGAGACTCAAACCGGAGTGTCTCATCATGCATCCCGGCCCGATCAATCGCGGTGTGGAGATCGACAGTGATGTCGCCGACGGATCTCGCAGCGTGATCCTCGAACAAGTCACGAACGGACTTGCCGTGCGAATGGCCGTCCTTTATTGCTGCGCCGGCGGCGTGGGTCTTTCCTCATGAAGATCGTTCGTATTGCCGGCGGGCGAATCATCGATCCCGCCAACAAACGCGACGAGATTGGCGATCTTTGGATTGGCGATGGATTGATCATTGATTCGCCCGGCGCGGAGGAGCAGTCGCCCGATGCCGAGGTGGTGCAGGCGACGGGGCTTGTCGTGGCGCCGGGCCTCATCGATATGCACGTCCACCTCCGTGAGCCTGGGCAGGCGCATAAGGAGACGATTGCCACCGGGTCTCATGCCGCGGCCGCGGGGGGATTTTCAAGCATTGTTTGCATGCCTAATACAAGTCCGGTCGCCGACAATGCCGGGACTATCACATTGATCCGTGAAAAGGCCCAGGCGACTGCGAGCGTCAATGTCTTCACGACGGGCGCGATAACAAAAGGCATCGCGGGAGAGGAACTGGCCCCGTATGGAGCGATGATCTCTGCCGGAATCGTGGCAATCACCGATGACGGTCATTGCGTGCAGAACCACGAAGTTATGCGCCGCGCACTCGAGTATGCCCGGATGTTTGATCTGCCTGTCCTTGATCATTGCCAGGACTACTCGCTTGTTGGCAACGGTGTGATGCATGAGGGCGAATGGAGTCTGCGGCTTGGCTTGCCAGGATGGCCGCGCGTCGGGGAGGAAATTGTTGTCGCCCGCAATATCCTGCTGTCCGAACTCTGTAATTCGCCCATCCATTGCCAGCACATCAGTTCTGGCGGAAGCGTGCGCTTGCTGCGCGATGCGAAGGCGAGGGGAGTAAAGATTTCGGGCGAAGTATGTCCTCATCATATTGCCCTGACGGACCAGTCCCTTCAGACATTCGACAGCAGTTATAAAATGAATCCTCCGCTGCGAACCGAACGGGACATCGAGGCGTTGCTCGAGGGACTGGCGGACGGAACTCTCGATATTCTGTGCAGCGATCACGCTCCTCACGCCTTCTACGAAAAGGAGGTGGAACTCGACCAGGCACCATTTGGAATCACCGGTCTCGAAACAGAGTTCGGTCTTTTTTGTGACATCCTCGTACACAAACGGAAGGTCGTTGATCTTGGACGCCTCATCGCGATGCTCACAGCGAATCCGGCTCGTCTGTTGTCGTTGGATCGCGGAACGCTGGCAACAGGCGCTCCCGCGGATGTCACTCTGATCGACCCGAATCTGGAATGGACGTTTGATAAGGAAAGGTCCCAATCGCTTTCAAGAAACACTCCATTTCACGGCGTGCAGCTGAAGGGTCGCGCCGTACGGACAATTGTGGCCGGGAAAACGGTCTGGAAGTGCGAAGATTGACCGCCGCATACACGCTCCTTGCAGCAGATCCAGTCTCCCACGCCAGGGCAGGCGTCTTGGAAACCCGACGCGGTGTCATTGAGACGCCAGTCTTCATGCCTGTCGGCACTCAAGGAACCGTCAAAGCCGTCTCGCCCCTCGAACTTCACGATCTTGGTGCCCAGATTATTCTCGGAAATACCTACCATCTTCATGTTCGCCCGGGTGAGAAAGTGATCTCGAGGCAAGGCGGGTTGCATAAGTTCATGGGCTGGCAGCGGCCAATTCTTACGGATAGCGGCGGTTTTCAAGTATTCTCCCTTGCCAGACTGCGGAAGGTCACTGAAGAGGGAGTACACTTTCAGAACCATCTGGACGGCACGCCCACCCTCATCAGTCCCGAGCGCTCAATGGAAATTCAGCGAGACCTCGGTTCGGACATCGTCATGGCATTTGATGAATGTCCGCCGCACCCCTGCTCATATGAAGAAGCCTCGCGGAGTCTGGAACTGACTCTCCGATGGGCGGCGCGATCGAAGGCATGGTGGGAGCGCGAAGCAAAAGAGGATCGTCCATTGGTCTTTGGAATTGTTCAGGGCTCGTCCTATGCGGCTCTCCGTGAGAGAAGCGTGAGCGGACTGGTGGAGATCGGATTTGACGGCTACGCTATCGGGGGCGTCAGCGTGGGCGAACCGGAGTCCGAGATGATGCGCGCTGTCGAAAGTGCCGAAGCCTTCTTGCCGCTCGACTGCGCGCGGTATGCGATGGGTCTTGGAACACCTCCACAGATGATCGAGATGATCGCGCGGGGAGTCGACATGTTCGATTGCGTCCTACCCACCCGCATCGCGCGAAACGGCACGGCATTCACACGACACTGCTGCTTATCCCTGAAAAACGCCGCATTCGCCGAGGATCCGGGACCGATCGAAGAGGGTTGCGAATGCTATTCCTGCCAGAATTTTTCCCGCTCCTATCTTCGACATCTGATCAAGGCGGAGGAGATCCTGGGCCTAAGGCTCGTAACGCTGCACAACCTGCACTTCTATTTGAAGCTGTTGCGCACGGCGAGGAGCTCGATCCTGGAAGGACGCTTCAGCGAGTTCCGAAGGGAATTCGTGTCCAACTATCGCCCGAACGAAAGAACGAGCATCGCGTCATAGACAAACCGCTGGAGCGGCCGACTTACCATGGGTCTCGCTGATACTCACGAACGTAATGGTAACGTGTCTCGAAACCCAGCTCCGGCGGAAATTCCTGATAGCCTGAGTTGATCCAGGGGATGTCGCTGCGATAAGGCGGTCGATACGTGCCCTTAACCGTGGGAAACGGAAACGTCACCATGTCGTAAATACCGTATCCCAGCCGGGCAAATGAGCGTCCAATCCCGCGAACAATACCATAACTCCATGCAGCGGAGTTGCCTTCATCGTAGTTGACGGCCGCCATCGAATCCAGCAGCTCCGTCGGACCAAAGAGAACATTGCCCAAGCCACGGCCAAGCTTACGCGTGGGACCGTAATCCGAGCCGGGCGGTTGTTGGATGTCGGCAACGGCCGTTGCGACAAGCGCTGTAGCAACAAGGAGGGACGCGGCAGCTTTGATCATGACAAAGTCCTTAGCTGAGATTCGTCTTCTCAAGCAAGAAAAAACACTTGCTAGCCAACCAGCCGCGCAACATGGGAGGCGACAGCCTTGCCAAGGCCAGACAGGTTATATCCGCCTTCGAGAATGGAAACGATTCTACCTTTGCAAGCTCTGTTAGCAAAATCCAGAAGCATGTCCGTGAGATCTGCAAAATCGGCATCCGTTAGCAGAAACTGTCCAAGAGGATCCCCTGCGCGGGAATCGAATCCTGCAGAAACCAGCAGCAATTCCGGACGGTGGTTTTCGAGCGCGGGAAAAAGCCGCTCGCGAAACGCCGAAAAAACCTCCTTGCGTCCTGAGCCGGCGGGCAGCGGGCAATTGATTGTCAAACCCAAGCCTTGGCCTTCGCCCGTTTCGGAAGAATGCCCGGTACCTGGATACCAAGGCCACTGGTGAGTGGAGAAGAAAAGCACCGAGCCATCCGAGTAAAAGATCTCCTGAGTCCCATTCCCGTGGTGCACATCCCAGTCAATGATCGCGATCCGACCCACGCCGTGCTGTCTTTGGGCATGGCGCGCAGCAATGGCGATGTTGTTGAAGATGCAAAATCCCATCGCTGCTGCTGGACGGGCATGATGGCCAGGCGGACGCACTGCACAGAACGCATTCTCAACACGTTCCGTAAGCACGGCATCCACCACGTCAATAACGCCGCCTGCAGCATGCAGAGCCACCTCGCCCGATTCCTCACAAACGCTCACATCGCCTCCTGCGAGTTCAGTTTCCCCTGATGCGATAAGCTTGAGGACGCTTTCGACGTAGTACGGCTCGTGGCACAGCGTGATCTCCGCGAACTCCGCCCGACGCGAGGGCAGGACCAGGACATTCTCAAACGGCTCGAGGGCCTTCCTGATCACAATCAGCCGCTCGGGACGCTCCGGATGTCCATCCTCAGTCAGGTGGTGCATGAGGAGATCATCGAGAAGGATAGCTGTTTGGGCCATACCGCCAGCATGCATCAACCTAGGCCTTGCTCAAGCGAGGTGATGTTGTTTTTCCCGTTGCGAAGCCATCGCAGCGCTCAAAGAACTCTTACCAAAACGCGGCCTGCCGCTTTTCAAGCGTGGATACGCAATCAGCGAACAGCTTGGTGTTTGAGCGCAGGCCTGGACCCCAACTGTCAACCTGTGAGAGCACAGCCAGCCCATGCCCGATAGCCATGCGCGCGAAGAGCTGGCTGGTGAGTTCCGAACGTCCCCCATTTGTCCGCTGTGAGAAGCTGGGGGTTCCGGGATGGTGAATCACGCATCGCCCGCCTGGGGACAGCGCGCGAGCGAATTCCGCCATATACCCGGCGGTGATGTCCGGCTCTATGTGAACAAACGAGTCGAACGACCAAATGAATTGGACCGAATCGTTCGCGGCCATCGGGATCGTGCGGCCGTCGTTAACGTGAAACTCAACGTTGCACAGATTCGCGAATCGAGCCCGGCAAAAAGCCACGCACGATGGGCCAAAATCCACGCCGATATAGCGCCGTGCCAGCCGGGCCAGAAACGGTGTCCATCGCCCATGCCCCATGGCCAGCTCCAGCACCGTTGAGTTCGTGGTGACGTTCGGAACGATGAATGCATCGATCACGTCCTGCTTCCAAACGGAGTACGGCATGCCGCAGTATGCAGCCTGGTCGGTCCACTCATCCCCGTCCTGTGGCCAGTCATAACTGTCCCAAAACCGGTTCTCTTCCAAGGTTGGCATCTATCCGCTCCGAGGAACTTTTGAAGCGCTCCACGCAATAGCCACAGAGACCGTCCTGGTAATCGTCAATGGCGTCCTATCGGTTGCATTCACGCGGGCAGGAGGAGTGAAGCGTCATGGGCATTCTAAACAGTGTAACCGCAGAACCTCATGAACATCAATGGACATCGCGAAGGAACTGGACTCGCGTTAGCGACACCTCAAACTTGACGTTCCCGCCGCATCCTGCACTATCGCCGCACGAGAAGCCGCGCGAATGTGCTTCGGTGTGATCGTAATTGGCCGAAGCCGGCGCATTGCATGCAGAACACCAGATTCTTCGCGCGTTGTCACCACGACCAGCCCAAAGGAGAGCCGAATGGAAAAACTCAGAATCGCTCAAATCGCCACCCTTTTCGAGCCCGTTACCGACTCAAGCACGAATGGTCTTACTCAGATCGTTTACGTTCTTACCGAGGAGTTGGTGGCGCTGGGACACGACGTGACGGTCTATGCGCCTCTCCAATCCTCGACCAAAGCCAAGCTTGTCCCCCTCTCAGGTTTGACCCATGGGTCAGAGACTATTCTTGGCAAAGTTTGGCCTGTAGCCGCGGCGTTCGCCGATTGGCGTAACTTTGATATCATTCACGATCACACCCGATTCTACTCGACCCTCTTTGCGCACCTGCTTCCCGTTCCCTTGGTCTCAACAGTTCACCACCCCATCGAGTTTGACGAACTTCATTGGCATCACCCCGCTGAAGACTACGCCGCCTTCTTCCAAGCCAGTTGGGAGCGCCTTCTGAAGAGTGTGACCACGGTATTCGCAAGCCAGTTTCAGAGGGGACACTATAGCGGACCGGCTGAGGTCATCTACAACGGACTTCCTTTGAGTAAGTGGCCCCAGCCGGATAGTCGCGCCGGCCAATACCTCGTCTTTTTGGGGGCCATCAATGAAACTAAAGGCACACACGAAGCCATCCAGGCCGCGCTCCTTGCCCGCGAGAATATCATCATCGCCGGGACCACATACGAAAGCGGAGAATACTTCCAAAAGAAAATCAAACCCTTCGTCGATGACGATCAGGTCAAATACATCGGTCCGGTTAACTTCGAGCAGAAGCAGCGCCTACTGGCAGACGCCAAAGGCGTGCTCATGCCGATCCAATGGGACGATCCTCTGCCGACTGTCGCGCTTGAGTCCCTCGCATCCGGGACCCCTATCATCGCCTGGAATCGCTCGTCGATGCGGGAAATCCTCGAAAACGGAAAGACCGGATTTTTGGTTTCATCCGTGGAAGAGATGGCAGCGAGGGTCAAGGACTTGGCCCAAATTGACCGCAAAGAATGCCGAGCCCGAGCCGAGCGTCTTTTCGATTCAAAGCGAATGGCGCTGAACTACGTTGCCCTCTACCGGAGATTGCTCGGGGTTTGAATGGCGCTATCTCGTGGCCTTCACGATGAGTTGGTAAACTGGGTCCTCTGGAAGACGATTTAACGTGACGGGGTCAGCTTGGTAAATCAGTTGGTACTCAAAACCAGCTGCTCCGAGAGTCTTGAGAATTTTCTCCAGCCTCCGTTCCGCAAGATTGCTGGGATTCTGATGATATTCGAGCGTCAGTGCCCGCACAGAGGGCAGCTTCGCCCTCAGCTCGTCGAGGACGTCAAACTCCGCGCCTTCAATGTCGAGTTTAACAAAGTCAACCTTACCATTGACGTACGATGACAGTCTTGTCGACCTCACGGGGATTCCTCGATACTGATCCATATTAACCCAAAGGTCCGGTTCGATTGTATCGGTCGAATCCCACGCCTGAAGGAAGTCCTCGCCCACATAGAGAATAGCATCCTTGTTACCCTCGCGTGTGAGCGCCATATTGATGGCCTCGACACCGCGAAGATTGTTTTGAGCGATGTTTTTCTGCAAGAGGGCAAAGGTCTCGGGATTTGGCTCAAACGTTACAATTCTTGCGTCCGGGTAAAGGCTCTTAAAATACAAGACAGCGAGGCCGATATGTCCCCCGCAGTCGACGATATACGGCGCAGCACTGTCCGACCTAAAGGAGTAAACGTGCTTAACAAATATATCGTCGTAGATGACCTCGAACTCACAGTCATTCCTATATGAAACCCTGTAGCCGTTCGCAATGGTTTGAGTCTTCTGCTCCACCATCTCGGGATTCCTTCCAAGCCTATTGGTCATGCAGGAAAACCATATAAAGAATGGCCGGCTGAGCAAGTAGCCGACACCCGTTTCAGCGGCTGAGATACGGCCGGAAAAGCCGGGGCCAGGTTTCCATGCCACCGCGTCAACCTCAGCCGGTTAGCAGCTTCGACATGTCCGAGAATGGCATCGCCTTTCATAGATCTCAAAATGTAAATAATTTACGTACAATTACAAATGCACATGAATCCTCTTTTGATATCGTCCGGCGAACTGACTTCGATCGGCATTTTTTCGGGCTACGACCGGCATGAAACTTTTTCGTGATGGATCAGAGACTCGCCGTCGTCGTAATCGGGAAGTTCAAGAACCTTCCGAGCTAGCGTCACGTATCTACGGAGCAATAACATGAAAGATGGCAAAAAGCGATGGTACCAACTGAAAGACAGCGAAACCAAGTGGTACCATCATCTGATGCATGGCAGGGTCCTGATCATGCTCGTTTTAATGGCAATCGTTTACCTCCTCGCCATCGGAATCACTATCTATCTACTCATGTGAATTCGGTGGAGACCCGGCAAACGCCGCACGTCCGGACCACCCGCAGAAGCAGCGGAGAGGGTGGGATTCGAACCCACGGTGGACGCAAGGCCCACAGCGGTTTTCAAGACCGCCGCATTCAACCGCTCTGCCACCTCTCCAAGAGCGTTCCCGGACTCGCTTTGTTCCCCGGGTGCTCTCTATTCAGCGGTAGCGCGGCTTGGTTATTGTTCAAGTAAAACACGCTTCGATGTTTTGTTGGTCAAGCCGATGGGATCGTTGCGTTGGAGCGTTCGGTGCACCGCGCGGCGGCGTTTCCCGCCCGAGTGCGTCTGGCTCCGGCTTGCAACTTGCGTTTCGACGGGTTCCTTGCGAAAGTTCTTTGATCGACGCGATCAGCGCGGTTGGATCCCCCGCTTACCCCATGAAAGCAGTAGTCTACGACGCACCTCGCACCTTTTCGTATCGAGAAACAGCCGACCCAAAGGTTGCGACCGATGAGGTGCTCGTTCGCATCCACGGATGCGGCCTTTGCGGAACCGATCTTCACATCCACGAAGGGGAGTTCGGACCGCGCTTCCCGTTGATCCCTGGCCACGAATTCACAGGCGAGATCACGGAAATTGGCGCTAATGTTTCGGGATTCCATGTCGGCCAACGCATCGTTGCAAATAGCAATACCGTCTGCGGAACCTGCTTTTATTGCATGAGGGGCGATTTTCTTCTCTGCGAAAATTTGGGTGCGTACGGCGTTACGCTTAACGGAGGATTTGCCGAGTATCTAAAGGTGAAGGCCGATCGCCTTTTTGCGATAAAGAATCTCAAGGCGCGCGAGGCCATCATGGTCGAGCCCACGGCATGTGCGCTGCATGGGATCGAGGTCCTCAATGCCAAACCGGGAAGCGATGTGCTTCTCTTTGGAGCAGGACCCACCGGCCAGGTTCTCGCACAATTGGTTAAGCTGAATGGGGCAGCGAGGCTTGTCGTCGCGGCACCTCCGGGAAGGAAGCTGGATCTAGCCTCGAAGTTAGCTGCCGACGAAGTGGTGGCAATGGATCGGCAAGACCCCGACCTGCACGGTAAACGCCTGCAGGAACTGAGCCCAAATGGTTTTGATTATGTGATCGAGGCCACCGGAGCCGCGTCGGTGTGCGAAGAAGCCCTACGCTATGTCCGGCGGCGCGGAACGCTACTCGTTTATGGTGTCTACCCGGAGAAAGCTACGGCGAGGTTCAACCCTTTTGATCTTTTTCGGGGTGAGATCAGCATCAAGGGGTCTTTTGCGCAGGTTGACAGCTTTGGACGCGCACTGGCCTACCTCGAGAGCGGAAGAGTCAAGGTTAGCGAGATCGTGACCGAGGAGGTCCCGCTTTCCGAATACCAGCATGCCTTGGAGCTGGCATGGGCACGCAAAGGCGTGAAGACGATGCTCGTTCCAAATTCATGATCAAAAAAGGGAAGCAAGGGAAATGGCTCTTTCTCACGTCCCTTCGAGCTATAAGGGCTCAATCCTCTCGAGCGTCGCGAAGCTGACATCGCGCATGATACGCAGAAATTCCTGCATGTAGGCGTGCGTTGACGCATGTTCCGTCGTCGCCGCGAAGAGACGGCTATGCAGGCCCGTTCTTCCAACCGGTTTCCATGCGACATATTTTCGGTCCAGATAGGGCTGAACCGTCCACCCCGGCAAAGCTGCAACGCCGCGACCGCTGGCAACGAGCTGGAGGATGGCGACGGTCAGTTCGGTGGTTCGTCTCGCGGGATTTACGCCGGCGGGTCTGAGGACATCACGCACCAGGTCGAGACGCTCATCGGGAATCGGGTACGTTACGAGTATCTCGTTCTTGAAGTCCCTCGCTGTGAGATATGGCCTGCGCGAAAGCGGGTGGCTGTGGGAAAGCAGCGCGAGAACCTCATAGGCAAAAAGCGGATGGAACACTGTACCAGCACGCTTCCCGGCGTGCGAAACGATGACAAGATCCGCGCGATTCTCCCCAAGAAGAGCCACGGGATCTGCATGAAATCCGGACACGAGATCCAGCTCGACCTGCGACCAGCGCTCCCGGAAGGCATCCATCGAGGGCATTAGCCAGTCGAAGCAGGAATGACATTCCACCGCAATCCGTAGCAAGCCCGCCTCGCCTTGTGCGATGCGTGCCACATCGCGCTCACCATCTCGGATCCTCCGCGTGATGTCATACGCCAGATCGACGAGAAGCCGACCGGCCGGCGTAAATCGTAGCGGATCGCTCTTTCGCTCGAAAAGATCGATCCCGTAATCTTCCTCGACTGCCCGGATCTGGTGCGAAACAGCGGGCTGCGAAAGATTAAGACGTCTGCCCGCTTTGGAGAGATTGCCCGTCTCGGCAAGGGCTACCAGTGTCCTGAGATGGCGTAATTCTAACATGACGCATCATAAGTTCTACGAATGAAGAACGCAAAAACAACGAGCTTTGAGAATGTACATGTTCGCCGCATATTGATGCCATGGACGGTCACATTCGTACTCATAGCCTCGGTTATCCGCGCATTGGCGAGAAGCGCGAGTTGAAGAAAGCCACGGAGTCTTTCTGGCGAGGCGAAATGTCTATGGAGGAACTCGAACTCGTCGGCAGCCGGCTGCGAAAGTCCCATTGGCTTGCTCAGAAGGAAGCCGGCATCGAGTTGATTCCTTCGAATGATTTCTCCTTCTACGACCAGATGCTCGACATGACATGCCTGCTGGGCAACGTACCGCCTCGATTTGAGTGGAATGGAGAAACTGCCGGGCTCGAGTTGCGTTTTCAGATCGCACGAGGCGCCCACAGTGCATGCGAGCATGATGCGCCCTGTCGCGCGTCAGAGGCTGCCTCCGTTCACGCCAGCGAGATGACGAAATGGTTTGACACCAACTACCATTACATCGTGCCGGAATTCCAATCTCAGACCAATTTCAGACTCGCCGCGAGCAAGCCTTTCGACGAGTTTAAGGAGGCTCTGGCTCTTGGCGTGCGGACGAAACCGGTGCTTATTGGACCGCTGACGTACTTGTATCTCGGGAAGAGCATGGATTCCACGTTCGAACGCCTTGGCTTGCTCGAGCGTTTGCTTCCCATCTACGCAGAAGTCCTTCGTCGCCTGGAAGCATTGGGAGCTGAGTGGGTGCAACTCGACGAGCCCATCCTGGCCTTCGAGCTTGCTTCGGATTGGCAGGCGGCATTTGTGCCTGCGTATCGAACCCTGCGCTCCACCTCGCCAAAATTAAAGCTCATGCTTGCGACGTATTTTGGTGAGTTGCGAGAAAATCTTCCGCTTGCTGCGAGCCTGCCGGTGGATGTTCTGCATCTCGATGTGACACGGGGAGCCGCGGAACTTCAAAAATTGCTCGGCCGCCTGCCCTCCTCGATGAGCTTGTCCCTTGGCGTGGTAGACGGGCGGAATGTCTGGCGAAACAATTTTGAACTTTCGTTGGAGCAGATCGGTTTGGCGAAACGGATCCTCAGCCCGGAACGAATACTTTTGGCGCCATCTTGCTCGCTGCTCCATTCACCCGTCACGCTTCGCAGGGAAGCGGAACTCGATCCAGAAATCAGGGAATGGCTCGCCTTTGCCGAGGAGAAGCTAAGGGAGGTGACTCAACTTGCCCGAATTGCAGAGGGTGGGGGAGATGCGCTGATGGCTTACAGGAACCGTGTTGCCTTTCATTCCCGCCGTGCAAGCGAGCGTATTCATCGCCCTGAGGTAAAGGCGCGCTGTCAAGGCGTGCAACCCGAGGACAGCAGGCGAAAAGCCTCGTTTTCGGAACGCCGGAAAAAGCAGCGCGTCGTGCTCGATCTTCCCCTCTTGCCCACAACGACAATCGGCTCCTTTCCCCAAACGGCCGAGGTGCGCGCCGCCCGCGCAAGGTGGAAGCGTGGTGAACTATCCGCCGCGGACTATGATGCATTCCTGAAGGAGAAAACTGCAGATTGCATCCGCTTTCAGGAAAGTGTGGGGCTCGATGTGCTCGTTCATGGCGAATTCGAGCGCAACGACATGGTAGAGTACTTCGGCGAACAACTTGACGGCTTCACGTTCACGGCAAACGGGTGGGTACAAAGCTACGGTTCCCGCTGCGTGAAGCCGCCAATAATCTACGGTGATGTGATCCGGCCGCGTCCGATGACAGTGGCATGGTCTACCTATGCGCAATCGCTAACGCCGAAGCTAATGAAAGGCATGCTTACCGGCCCGATCACCATTCTCCAGTGGAGCTTCGTCCGTGATGACCAGCCGCGTAGCGAGACTGCGCGGCAGATCGCTCTGGCAATCCGCGATGAAGTTCTCGATCTGGAAGCCGCCGGCATCAAGGTCATTCAGATCGATGAACCTGCGTTGCGAGAAGGCCTGCCCTTGCGCCGAAGCGATTGGCCAGCTTACCTCGAGTGGGCCGTCGAATCGTTTCGCCTTGCCGCGTCCGGTGTTCGCGATGAAACGCAGATCCATACTCACATGTGTTACTGTGAGTTTAATGACATCATCGAATCTATCGCGGCTCTCGACGCAGACGTGATCTCGATCGAGGCGTCGCGATCGAACATGGAGCTTCTCGAAGCCTTTGTAGCTTTCCGATATCCGAATGAGGTTGGACCCGGAGTCTGGGATATTCACTCGCCTCGCGTTCCGAATATCTCAGAGATCGAGAGCCTGCTTCGCAAAGCCGTAGCAGTCCTGCCCGTCGAAAATCTTTGGGTTAATCCCGATTGCGGGCTAAAAACCCGCGCCTGGGAAGAGGTCATTCCGTCCCTTCAGAATATGGTGAAGGCGGCAACAACACTGCGTCGCGGGCACCCCCGCCTTTCGCCCGTGGGCTCGCAAGCTGGGATGCCATCGTGACGCCCGAAGGCATCGCGCACGCGCTGGCGACCCTTTACATCAGATCAGCCTCCAACGGGCTGCGGTGTCTCAGCCTCTAAAGCTCCGGTTCTCTTCCCTGAAATCTTGGAAAGCGTAATTTGCAGCCGTTCAATATCGATCGGCTTTGTGAGGTGCTCGTCAAAGCCCGCTTGCAAACATCTGTCCACATCTTCCGCCATGCCATATCCGGTAAGGGCCACAGCAGGGGTCTGACAAATTTTCCTGGCCACCTTGATAAATTCAATGCCCGTCCCATCTGGCAGGCCGATGTCGCTCAGGATAATGTCAAATTCCTGCTCTTCGAGCTTCTGACACGCCGTCGCGACCGTCGCGCATGTTTCGACCTCGTGGCCCATTTGGCGAAGGACATTTCGCATCACCTGGGCAGTATCCTCGTGATCTTCAATTAGCAGCACGCGCAGGTTCTTGCGATCATCCCGGGGCGAAGAGACAGGACTGGCAGCCGCGAGGTCTCTCGATCGCGCGTCCGAGAGAGGGAAACTGAGGACGAATGTCGAGCCGCGATCAGGTCCCTTGCTCTCGGCTCGAAGCGTGCCGCCGTGCGCTTCGGCCAGAGCTTTTGCAATGGAGAGTCCCAGGCCGAGGCCACGGTACTTCCTGTCGGGCGCCAGATCCCCCTGCTCGAAGCGACGAAACAGACGTGCCATTACGTCCTCGGACATTCCGATTCCATTGTCGGTGACGGTAATGGAGAGCTCCGTGTCCCGTGGGTTTGCAGTCGCGATCTCAATGATCCCGCCATCTGGAGTAAACTTCACCGCATTGCCGATGATATTAAGGAAGATCTGCTGAAGCCTGGCAGGATCAGCCTCGAAGTAGGCGCTATCCGCCTCGAGCAAACAGTGAAGTTGGAGGTCTCTTGCCTGAACCTCCCCGCGGAAGAGCGCAGCCGCCGAATGGATCAGGCTGTGAACATCTACGAACTCCTTCTCGAGCGAAAGCTTTCCGTTCTCGATCCTTGTCAGATCGAGCAGATCGTCAATAAGACGAGCCTCGAGTTCGACGTTGCGGCGCAGACGCTGGAGATCCGAACGCAGATTCATCGGCAGTTCGCTGGTCGCCTCCCAGGAAGAAAGTGTGGCAAGCACGGGAGTGAGCGGAGTCCGCAATTCATGAGAAAGCGTGGCGAGAAATTTGTCCTTTGCTTTGCTCGATTCCTCGATCTCTTCCTTGGCGCGAATTAGTGTGAGCTCAAAATCCTTATGAGCGGTGAAATCTCGAAAAATTAGAACCACGCCGCGCACCGTTCCATCAGACTCGCGGATGGGCGCGCCGCTGTCGTCGATGGGCAGTTCGCTGCCGTCCTTCCGGATAAGGACAGTATGGTTCGCGAGGCCTGCAATCGCGCCGCTCGCCAACACTTTGTCTACAGGACTCTCTACCGGATGGCGGGTCTCTTCATTCACGATGCGAAAGACTTCCGCGCAGGGCCGATCCTCGGCTTCCCGCGCGGACCAACCCGTCAGATCTTCCGCAATCCCATTTAGAAAGGTAATGCGCCCCCTGACATCCGTGATGATGACTGCATCTCCAATGCTCGAAAGCGTGACGGCAAGGATTTCCTTCTGGCGGCGGGTTTCCAGATTCGCGACAAACTGCTGCATTATTTCCTTTTGAATCCGGCGATAAGCCCAGAGAAGAACGACCAGGTTGATGATCACCGCAGCGAGAAATACTCCTCCGCGGACTTGAATGGCTGAATCCGCCACCTCGTTTGCCGTGGCGCGCGCATTCTCCTGAGCGGAAACGATCCCGCCAATCTCGTCACGGATCGAATCCATCAAGCCCTTACCTTCGTCGCCGCGCACGATCTCCAACGCGGCGGAAACGCGTCCTGACTGGACCAGGCTCACCGTCTTGCGCAACTCATCGAGCTTTCTCCCAATCAAGCTTTCCAGCTGACGCACCCGCTCCGCCGGCAAAAATTCGGCCTCCGCCATCTTTTGCACTGTCTCGAGCTTCCGCTGAAGCGTCGCAATCGCCTCTTCGTACGGCCCGAGGTAACCCGCTTCGCGAGTCAGGAGATATCCTCTTTGGCCCGTTTCTGCATCCTGGACGGTGGAGCGAAGATCCTGCATCCCCTCAATGACCGCGTCGAATTGTCGGACTTTCTCCGTCGCGTTCAGCGCCGCGCGGCCGGCAAAATAACTTGCAGCGATTCCGCCAGTCAAAAGGGCTGCCATCATGACGAAGAAAAGCCTGACCTTGCGAAGCGCCTGCTTGACTTGTGCTGGATGCGGATTCATGCGGCTTGAAGACGGTCACATGGTACTGGCGCCGTCAATAGGGGCGTAACCCCAACTTTGGATCGGGGAGCCAGTCATTGCGCTCGCCTTCCATTCCGAACCGCTTTAAGCTCGCCTAAATGGCCCGCGCGAGCAAGAATCCCGCAAAAGAAATCCCTCCCGGCAAGAACCCCCAGACGCCCATGCCGCAAGACGAGCTTTGGTTTAAAGACGCCATCATTTACGAACTGCACGTACGCTCGTTTCGCGACACAACCGGGGACGGTATCGGCGACTTTCGCGGACTTTGCGAGAAGTTGGGATATTTTGAGGAACTGGGCGTCACCGCGTTGTGGCTGCTTCCCTTTTACCCCTCGCCGATGCGGGACGACGGATATGACATTTCGGACTATTTCTCCGTGAATTCCTCGTATGGTACGCTCAAGGATTTCGAGGATTTTCTGGCCGAGGCGCACCGGCGCAAGCTTCGAGTCATCACTGAACTGGTGATCAATCATACCTCCGACCAGCACGGCTGGTTCCAGCGAGCCCGCAAGGCACATCCGGGCACTCCAGAACGAGATTTTTACGTTTGGAGCGATTCTCCAAGGCGTTTCGAGGAAGCACGCATCATTTTCAAGGATTTCGAGACATCCAATTGGGCGTGGGACCCGGCCGCGCAATCCTACTACTGGCATCGCTTTTACTCGCATCAGCCGGACCTTAACTTCGACAATCCCCTCGTTCGTGAAGCGATTCTAAGCGTTCTTGACTTTTGGCTTCGCCTCGGCGTGGACGGTGTCCAACTGGACGCGGTTCCCTATTTGTTCGAACGGGATGGGACTTCCTGCGAGAATCTCCCGGAAACTCATGCGTTCGTGCGCGAACTGCGCGACCACGTGGAAAAGAAGTTTCCTGGGCGCGTTTTGCTCGGCGAGACGAATCTATGGCCCGAGGACGCGGCGGCCTATTTCGGCCGCGGCGATGAATGCCATATGGCGTTTCACTTCCCCCTCATGGCGCGCCTCTTCATGGCGCTGCAAATGGAGGATCGGTTTCCCATTATTGATATCCTCGAGCAGACCCCAGAGATCCCGCAAAGCTGCCAATGGGCGATTTTCCTGCGGAATCACGACGAACTTACCCTGGAGATGGTAACCGACGAGGAGCGTGACTACATGTATCGCTTGTTCGCGGAAGATCCTCGCGCAAGGCTCAATCTCGGCATTCGCCGCCGGCTTGCTCCGCTACTGAGCAACAACCGGCGCAGAATCGAATTGATCAACGCACTCCTCCTGTCCATGCCGGGAACGCCGATCATTTATTACGGCGACGAAATCGGAATGGGCGACAACATCTACCTGGGCGACCGCAATGGGGTTCGCACGCCCATGCAATGGAGCGCAGATCGAAACGCTGGATTCTCCAAGACTAATCCGCAACGCTTGTTCCTTCCGGTTATCGTCGATCCGGAATTTCACTTCGAGGCTATCAACGTTGATGTGCAGCTAAAGAACGTCTCTTCGCTGTTCTGGTGGATGCGAAGAATTATCTCTGTCCGCCGTCGCCTTGCCGCCCTTTCGCATGGAACGATCGAGTTCCTCCATCCTACAAATGCCAAGGTCCTCGCATTCCTTCGCCGGCACCAAGGTGAGACAGTCCTCGTTGTTGCCAATCTTTCCCGGTTCTCGCAGTCGGTCACCATCGACCTGTCACGATTTCAGGGGCATCAAGCCGAGGAGCTTTTCGGGGGAGGGCCTTTCTTCGAGATAACGGATAGCCCCGTCTTCTTTACGATCGGGCCAAATGACTTTTACTGGCTTCTGCTTACGAAGGCGGTCGCACTGGCACCACCCCCTCCCGAAAGCCTCATCCGCACCCTGGAAACCGCCTCCGTTTGGTCGGATGATCTTTTGGACGCTCTGCGCACAACGGTTCTTCCCGAATACCTTCCGCTCTGCCGCTGGTTTGGCCAGAAGCAACGCACCTTGAGGTCGATTGAGATTCTGGAAGCTCGCGCCGAACAAAAGTCGGATGCGATGCGTGTCATGCTCTTGAAGCTGTCGTTCGCTGACGGAGATCCCGTCACCCAGGTAATGCCGCTCTTTATTGGCAAGGAGGATGAGGGAGAGCCGAAAGGAGTGCCCGCGATGGTGGCCAGATTTTCCGATGGGATGGTGCTTTGGGACGCCCTCTACGTGGGCGCCTGTCGCAAAAAAGTGTGGGAGGTTCTCACCGCCCGTGACGCTTGGCAGGGAGCTGGCGTCAGGCAGTTTGGAGTCAGAAATAACCTTACCGCAGACATCCGCCCGTCCAAGACGCGCTTGCTCGGTGGGGAACAGTCCAATTCCACGCTTTCCTTCGACGACACTTACCTGCTGAAGTTCTTGCGAAAATTCGAGCCCGGTCCGCATCCGGACGCTGACATCATACGCGCGCTCGGCAGCAAGGATTTTGCGCATGTTCCGCGATACGCCGGCGAGATTCGCTGTCGGGTCGATCACGAGGAGGGCGTGCTCGCCCTTTTGACAACCTACGTGAAGAACCAAGGGGAATGCTGGACATACGCGCTCGATGGCATCGCGCGTTTCTTTGAACGCGTCCTGTCCGTCGAGGTGCAAGCGGACGCCGAAGAAACGAAGCTGACGGAACTGGCTGGCGCAGTCTTCCCGCCGCGCTTGCGGCAACTCGGCGTGAGGACAGCCGAATTGCATCGATGTCTGGAGACGGTTGAGGGGCCGGATTTCGCACCGGAGCCATTCACGCTATTGTACCAACGCTCGCTCTATCAAACGATGCGGAGTCTTCTGCGACGCACAGAGCGGGAGGTTACAAACAAGCTGCCTGATCTGAGTCAGGATATTCGGGCGCAAGCCCTCGACTGGTTCTCCCGGACCCCGCGAATTCTCGATGCTTACTCGATCTTGCTGAAGCACAAGATCAACGCCACCAAAACTCGCGTCCACGGCGATTATCATCTCGGTCAGGTTCTAAACACCGGCAACGATTTCATCATTCTCGACTTTGAAGGCGAGCCGCGCAAAACCCTTGGCGAGCGCTTGCTCAAGCGATCGCCGTTGGTCGATGTGGCAGGAATGGTACGGTCCTTTGACTATGCGCTCGAGGTCAGTCTCTTGCAGCAGAAGGCGAAAGATCAAGACCGCCTCAAGCCATGGGCAATGAAATGGCTCGAGCTTGTGACGGCGGAGTTCCTCGACGGTTATCAGAAGACAGCTGCGGGGGCGTCGTTTCTGCCTCCGACCGCAGGAGAATTTGATGCAATGCTAAAGCTCTTCATCCTCGACAAGGCCGTTTACGAGATTGGCTACGAGCTCAACTATCGTCCGGACTTTCTTCAAATTCCGCTTTCGGCCGTAAACCGGCTCGTCCAAGGCGGTGAACTGGCAAGACACGATCGACCGCAACCTTCCTAATTCGTGCCGACAGTGACCAACAAGAAGGGCGCTTCACGGAGGGCTCAGCGAGACTTCATCCATGGTATCTGATCCAGCGACCCCCATTTGGCCGGGCAAGCCTTATCCGCTCGGCGCAAAAGTCACGCCAGAGGGAACAAATTTTGCGCTATTCTCAGAGAATGCAACGGGTGTCGAGTTGTGCCTGTTCAATGGTCCCGAGGATGTGCGGGAAAGCGCTCGGATCCGACTTAGTGAAGTTACCGATGCTGTATGGCATTGTTTTCTTCCGAATGTCAGGAGCGGTCAACTATACGGCTATCGCGTGCACGGTCCCTACTCCCCGGAAGACGGGCATCGTTTCAATGAATTCAAGCTCCTGCTTGATCCCTACGCTCATGCCGTCGCGGGCCTGATCAAATGGGGCGACGAAATGTTTGCTTACACGTTCGGCGGGGAAGATGCGGACCTCAATAAGGACACCCGGGATAGCGGTGGAGGGCTCCCAAAGTCGGTCGTCGTCAGCGATGAGTTCGATTGGGCGGACGATAGGTGCCCGGATGTCCCGCTCGCTGAATCCATAATTTACGAGGTGCATGTCAAAGGATTCTCAAAACTCTGCCCTCGTATTCCTGAGGAGATTCGTGGAAGCTACGCCGCGCTTGGAAGCGACTTTGCCATCGATTACTTCAAGAAGCTCGGAGTGACTGCTGTCGAACTGCTGCCTGTTCACCATTTTGTAAATGACGAACACCTGGAGAAGAAGGGTCTCTCGAATTATTGGGGGTACAACTCGGTGGCATACTTTGCGCCTCACTCCACATTCTCAAGCAGCGGAATTTTGGGCCAGCAGGTGACCGAGTTTAAGGAGATGGTGAAGAAGCTGCATGCAGCCGGCTTGGAAGTGATTCTTGATGTCGTCTATAACCATACCGGGGAAGGCAATCACATGGGGCCAACTCTTTGCTTCCGCGGTGCGGACAATGCCGCCTACTACCGTCTGGTCCCCGACGACCGTCGCTACTATATGGATTATACGGGCTGCGGGAACTCTCTGAACATGATGCATCCCAGGGTCCTGCAGCTGATCATGGACAGTCTCCGCTACTGGATCCTCGAGATGCACGTGGATGGCTTTCGCTTTGATCTCGCTTCTACCCTGGCTCGTGAACTCCATGAAGTAAACCGCCTCTCGGCATTCTTTGACATCGTCCATCAGGATCCGGTTATCTCGCGAGTCAAGCTTATCGCCGAACCCTGGGACGTCGGAGAGGGAGGATACCAGGTCGGCAATTTTCCTGTACTCTGGGCCGAATGGAATGGGAAATACCGGGACTGCATGCGCAAGTACTGGAAAGGTGATGAGGGAACCATCGGCGAGTTCGGCTCACGGCTGACGGGCAGTTCGGATCTCTATCAGCAGGATGGAAAACGTCCTTACGCCAGCATCAACTTCAACACGGCGCACGATGGATTTACGTTAAACGATCTCGTCTCATACAACGAGAAACACAACGAGGCCAATGGCGAGGATAACCGTGATGGTGACAGCCATAACAACTCCTGGAATTGCGGCGTGGAAGGTCCTACCGAGGATGAAAACATCAATGCCCTGCGCCGACGTCAGATGCGCAACTTCCTTTCCACTTTATTCCTTTCCCAAGGCGTTCCTATGCTCGCAGGAGGTGATGAGTTCTCCCGGACGCAAAAAGGCAATAACAACGTCTATTGCCAGGATAATGAGCTGAGTTGGTTTTCGTGGGAGCGAACTCAACTGCAGGAAGCGCAGACTGAATTCGTTGCCAGGCTCATTCGCTTCCGCAAGGATCACCCCGTTTTTCGCAGGCCAAAATTCTTTCAAGGAAGGCCGATCCGCGGATTGGGCATCAAGGATATCATGTGGCTCAATCCGTCCGGCAAGGAGATGAGTGACGACGAATGGAACACAGGATATGCGCGTTCCATTGGCCTCTTGCTTAGCGGCCAAACAATGGACGTGCGCGATTCAAGGGGAGAACCGGTCACCGATGATACCTACGTTCTCTTCTTTAACGCCCATCATGAAAAACTTAGTTTTCGTCTGCCGAGGCTCCGGACAAGCCGCGCGGGATGGGAACTGGTGCTCGACACAACGCGCGAGTCCGGATTCGTGGATGAAAAAGTTCACTTTCCTGCAGCCGGAACTCTCGAGGTCGTTGAACGATCGCTGGTCGTCCTCAGACATGGATTGACGCGGCAAAAGTCGAGGCCGCACTCCGTGCAGGAAATGAGAACCTAGTGAGCGACGACATCTATCCGAGAATCCCCACGTCCACCTATCGGCTGCAGTTCCACGCCGGTTTCACTTTTGACGATGCCCGGCAGATACTCGACTACCTTCAGGCCCTCGGTATCAGCGATATCTATGCGTCACCATATTTTCAAGCGGCGCCCGACAGCACCCATGGATACGATGTAGCCGATCATAATCGGCTAAATCCGCTCATTGGCGATGACGCGGCATTCCGTGCTTATTGCTCAGCGCTAAAGGAGCGCCAGATGGGGCAGGTGCTCGACTTTGTACCCAATCACATGGGTATCGGCGAGTCGCTGAACGTGTGGTGGATGGACGTGCTCGAAGATGGGAGGATTTCTCGATACGCGCGCTATTTTGATATCGACTGGCACCCGGCAAAGGCGGTGCTCTCGGATCGAATACTGTTGCCTATTCTCGGCGATCGCTATGGAAAGGTCCTCGAAGACGGCGGGTTCAAGCTGTTGTTTGAAAGCGGGGCCTTTTTTCTCTGCTGTTCCGGTACAAGACTTCCGATCAATCCTTTGACTTATCCGACGATTCTCCAGCGTGCCGCACAAGAACTCCATTCTCCGTCTCCGCAGGCATTGCGTGAATGTGCTGCCGAGCTTGTGGCGCTTCCCGAAGATCAATCTCGCTCAGAGGCGAAGGCCGCTGCAAAGGCGCGGCTGAATGCCCTCGCTGCTGGCGACGGCCTCGTCGCGAAGGCTATCGATCATGCGCTGCGTTCGCTCGAAGGCGACCCCGGAAATCCGGCGAGCTTCGATGCTCTGCACGAATTGCTCGACGCTCAGGTATATCGGCTTAGCTATTGGCGTACAGCCGCCGAGGAAATCAACTATAGGCGCTTCTTCGACGTCAACAACCTTGCCGCAATCCGAGTG
>DATDAX010000379.1:0-6678 GCA_036525175.1 Terrimicrobiaceae bacterium
GTGCGGCGGACGTCGGCCATTTATGACCGGCGGATTGCGAGTTTTTCTTTGATGGCATAGGCTGATCTTGCTTGGAGAATGAGCGAATCACCTGGAAGAACTGTCAGATCTCTGCGGAGTTGGAGATTGAGGGTCTTTGCGCCGCATTGCAGCCGGCATTCGGTCTTCGATTGAGCGAACCGATCCGCGCCAAGGCGACCTTTTACGACACCTTCGAATGGGGCCTCTGGTTTGGTGACAGGCTCTTGTATCAATCCGGCGGGCAATTGCGACTTTGTGAGCGAGACCATGATTGGATCGGTGATCTTCGATGTGCGATGCCTATGGGGGCGAGGCATGTGCCGCGCTTTGTTCGGGAGTTTCCTGTCGGAGACCTGCGCACCGAGTTGGAGCGGCTCGCCGGCATCCGAAGTCTCGTACGCGTTGCGCGCCTGTCGATCCGCGAGCAACCGGTGGAATTGCTGAACGATACAGAGAAGACGGTCTTCCGTTTCGATCTCACAGATTTCTTCGCGGACACTGATGCGCCGGAGCCTTTCTATCGGCTTTGCCATTTTCGTCCACTGAGGGGGTATGAAGCCGAGGCGGCAAGGGCGATCGAAATTTTGCGAACCCTTGGCGCCAGGGAGATCAGCGCAGGTCCGCTGGCCATCTTTTTCCATGAGCGCGGCTCGACTCCGAGACGCTACACGTTGCGGCCGTCGTTCGATTTGCGAACCGACCTGTCCGTGCGTGAGACTGCGCGACGGATTATTTGCAGGATCCTCGCACTCGCCCGTGAGAACGAAACGGGCATCCGGGAAGACATTGATACCGAATTTCTGCACGATTACCGGATCTGCATGCGCAAGATCCGGTCGGTTCTGAGCTTGATAAAGGGCATTTATCCCGACGAAAAGACTACGGAGCTAAAGGCCCTGTTCGCGAGTTACTGCGAGATGACCAATCCCTTGCGTGATCTCGACGTCTACCTTCTCGCTCGAGACGAGTACGCGGAAATGCTGCCCCGGCCGCTCAGGCCTTCGCTTGAGGAAATCTTTAGGGACTTCGCGAAGGAAAGGCGTCGCGCTCTGAGAAAGGTTGTTCGTCATCTGGGCTCAGCCGACTACCGTGCCAGCATGGACGAGGTGGAGCGTTTTTTTTCGACGTCGACAGATCTTCCTGAAACCGAAGTCTCGCAGAAACCTGCCGGTCCGCTGATCGCAAAGCGCATTTACAAGCGCTACAGACGAATTGTCAAAATCGAACGATCCCTCGGCAGCGATACTCCAGACGACGTTTTGCACAAGGTGCGCATCCACTGCAAAAAGCTGAGATACTTGATGGAGTTTTTTAGCGAGCTGTTGCCTTCAGGGGAGACCGAGCAGATCGAGAAGCAACTGCGGCGGCTTCAGACGTGCCTCGGGCGTTTCAACGATGGTTCGGTGCAGCAGCGCACTCTCATGGACTATTGGAACCGTAAGCGGAAGGAGCCCTGTGATCACGAGGCGCTGGCCTTGTCGATCGGCGGACTCATCGCGCTTCTCAATCATGGTCAGCAAGCGGAGCGGAATCGTTTTCACGACACGCTGGACGATTTCTGCTCGCCACAAATCGCCCGCGCGGTGAAGGCGGCGTGCCTGTATCCGGCAAAATCCGGGGATGACTCGAGTCAGAATTCCCACGTCGGATGAGGATCGTTTCTTCCTACAGCATCAAGGGCGGAGTCGGCAAGACGGCGCTTTCGGTGAACCTTGCCTATGCACTCCAGCAGGCGGGCAAGCGCACGCTGCTTGTGGATCTCGATCCGCAGGGCGCCGCTGCATTCTTTTTCCGCGTAAGCCCGGCGGGCAAATTTGATATGGAGCTGGACGACCTCACCGATGCGGGGTTGAGACGGAACATTCGGGAGTCCGATTATCCGGGACTGGACATCCTGCCGTCGAATCTCGCGTATCGAAACTTCGATCTTGTTCTGGATCGCATGCGCAAGTCGCGCAAACAACTTCGATGGTTGCTCGATGAACTCGGCACGGATTACGACTGCATCGTTCTCGACTGCCCGCCGAACATCACGCTGCTGTCCGAGAATGTCTTTCGCGCTTCCAACATGATCCTGGTGCCTGTGATACCGACGACGCTGTCGGAGCGGACGCTTGAGCAGCTTTTCGAGTTCTTTGGCGAGATGGGGCTGCCAACCGAGATCCTGGTTCCGTTTTTCTCGATGGCGCAAAAGAGAAACCGCATACACCAGGATACCATCGCGCACCTGCCGGAACGGTTTCCCATGTTCCTTTCGACCGTAATTCCCTTCACTGTCGAGGTCGAGAAAATGGGGCTTCGACGAATGCCAGTGCTAGCTTATGGCGCGAGCCTTCCCATAGCGCAGGCGTACAGAGCCCTCTGCAAAGAAATCCAGGAACGATGGGACAAGACCTGAGAACGCGAATTCCGGCGGTCTCCCTGGATCATGTGGCGACGACGCTAAAAAGTGACGGTTCGGAACAACATTTGTTTCAAAACCGTTGCCGTTTTGCTCTTCATTTTGTCATCGGATTCGCATCGAGTTAAGGGATGAAGAGCCTGAGTGCGTCTCCTGGTTGATATGGAACTCGCGCTCATCGATGCGATTGGCCCATTTTTTCGGGGATATCACAAGCGGCGTATCAACTGGTCGAAGATTCCATTCGACCACCTTTGCACTTCCGGTCCGGACTACGAGCCGCAATGGCGCGCGATCCGCACGGACCTTGAGACCTTTGCGCGCAAAGCCGCTTCGTTTGGCTACAATGCCATTTCGCTCGACGACATCGCGCATCTTTCCGATCACCCTTGGTTCGAGCCTGAGGTCCGCGCCCGCAACGCTGTCTTTCGTCAGGAATTTCGCTCGCTCTTCGCGATTCTCAGGGATCACAAACTCCGCATCTATCTCACTGCGGATTTCGTAACGACTTCTGAGGCCGTGGATGTCCGTCTGCGCGGGCGAGCCGCGGCTGCTACCGCGTGGTTCAAAGAGGTCGTCACGGCATGCCTGGACGATTTTCCCGAGATTGAGGGGATCATACTGCGCATCGGCGAGGCCGACGGATACGACGTCAAGGACCCGCTCCGCAGCCGTTTGATCTTGCGCACAGCGCGTGAGGTCAACCAGATGCTTCGGGTTCTGCTTCCCGTTTTCGAGGCACGAGATCGGCGGCTCGTGTTCCGGACATGGACTGTCGGCGCCTATCTCATAGGCGACTTGATTTGGCACCGCGGCCGCCTTGCCCGCGCCTTGCGAGGCATCCAGTCGCGCCATTTCATCCTTTCGATGAAGTATGGCGAGAGCGACTTCTTTCGCTACCTTCCGCTCAACCGGCATTTCTTCCAACTCGATCTCCAAAAAATCATCGAGCTGCAAGCCCGCCGCGAGTACGAGGGCGCTGGAGAGTATCCATCCTTCATTGGCTGGGACTGCGAGCGCTATGTGCGCGAACTGGCGGGGGCACGCGGCGTTGTCGGATTGTCGGTCTGGTGTCAGACCGGCGGATGGCATGCCTTTCGCCGGCTCGCCTTCTTGGAATCCGAGGCAGTCTGGATTGATCTGAATGCAGCGGTCGCCCTGCGTATTATCAAGAATCGCGACAACGTCGAAGAGGCTGTCGCGTTTTTTTTTGGTACGCACAACGCTTCCGCGGCGATCGAGCTTCTCCGTCTCGCGGAAGTCGTAATTCTTGACATCCTTTATATTGAGGAGTTCGCCCGTGAAGAGCTCTTCTTTCGGCGTGTGCGCATCCCGCCGCTTCTTCACGTCTATTGGGACTCGATTTTCATCAACCAATCGGTGCGCAGGCTTCTCCTGCACTTCGTTCGTGATCCCGAAGAAGCCATCCGATCCGGGGAGGCTGCCTTCACACTTTTCGATCGCATGATTGTGCTCGCGTCACAGCTCAGCGTGCCCGAGGACGATCTGCGCTTCATGCGCGACACGTTCGCCCTCATTCTTCTCGCTCGACGATTTTATCTTTTGTCTCCCGAGGGCGCTTTGGACGAGGAGATCAGGAGCGCGAAGAAAGCTTACAAGGCCCGCTGGCCGAGATCGCTGAGGCAGCGCTATCGCATCCGTCTGGATCTCGAAACGGACCGGTTCAATCGCCGAACGCTCAACTGGCTCTTGGGATTGGTCGTGCGGCGGCACCGCGGATACCGCCATGTGCTGGACCGCCTTTTCACTCTCAACATTCTCTCATGGATCTATTTTCTTCTTCGAAACCGCCATCAGAAGGCTTTGCCGAAATTCCTGAGGAAGACAGCGATGGGGATCGACAGCTTGTTCCGCTAGACCTGCGGCAATGGGCGGGAGACTGATGTGATAGGCCCCTACCGATACCGCATCATCGTTCCCGTAAGTTGCATGTCATCGGCAAGGTCACGAAACGGGCGAATCCCAAGCTTCTGCAAACCATCGTGGTAGACTCTCACTGCATCCTCGGGAGTGATCTGATGATCCACGATTCGCCGAAGCATCTCGATGAAGGTGAGGGGATCCTCCGAGAGGTTGATTTTTCGCCCGAACAGTGCGACGCGCGCCCCATACTTTTGCGCGTCGGAGATGAGCTTGAAAGCATCGTAGGTTGTGCCTGCGCTGCCCCCAAGGATGCCAACGACCAACTGCGAATCGTAGCTCACGAGTTCCGCGAGGGCTTTCGGGCCGTTGTAGGCAATCTTTAGAAAAAGCGGCCGCCCGCGTTTCGTCACGCCCGCCAGGGAACGTATGACGTGATCATTAACGAAGGCCGGAATGTCCGTTTCTGCAATGCCAGGTTCAATGTTGGGATTGAACACTTCGAGGAAATATCGGAAGCCCTTGCGCTCCGCCTCGAGTCGAAACTCATGGAACTCACGTAGCGCGCAATGCTCCGCGTCAAGGTCATTGGTGAATGTGATGGAATAGAGTCCCAAGTCGGAGCCGATAACTTTCTCGCTCGGCTTCGGATCGAGGTGTCCGTACATGATATGGTCGAGCGTTGCTGTGCGGAACGATCTCGAGGCTTCACGCGGGTATTTGCCGCCGCGCACGGCCCAGATGTCAGAGGTATCGTTCGCGCGGGCTGCAGGAGTCACAGCGGAGTTCTCGAAGAGACGCTCCTCCATCGCCAGAACCTCGATGTTTGACGCCGAAAGCAGCATCACGTCGACAATGCCCTGCCGGATAACGTCTCGAATCTGGCGACGAAAATCTTCCAGTGTCTTCCAATCCGAATCGTAGTTGTTTTGCTTTTGGCTGCGGCGCGGGCCGGGTGCGGCGACTCCGAATGCCATGTCGGCATCTTTCGCGTCAGCGATGATGAAAGCTTTGCTGCTCGAGGGGTTGGCCACGATGTCAGCGATCTTGGTGTCGAGTGTCTTGATCATGCCTAGATGGAACGGTAGCCGAACTTTTCTGCGAAACCCAGGCACTCGGCAAGCGGCACGACGCCATTCGAGCTGGTGGGGTCTGTAAGCGATGCGGCAGCAGCGCAAACGCCGTAGGTGAGAGCGGTCTCCATAGGAACGTTCTCGTGCAAGCCAAAGAGCACACCGGCCGCGAAGGTGTCTCCAGCGCCAAGCGTCCCCGCAATTCGCTCCTGCGGCATGTTGATGCTCGCCTGCGCCAATTCCTGGCCGCCGGAGCCCACGGCGACCGCGCCTGCGGGGAAATGGATCACGACCCACTCGCGCACGCCTGCGGCGAGCAGTTCGTGAGCAGCATTTTTGGCGGCGCTGAAGTCGATTCCGCCCTCGCGGACGATCTCTATGCCCGTCGTGCGCTCGGCTTCAAATTCGTTCAAGACACAGTAGTCGCAGAACCTGAGTGCAGGACGTACGATTCCGGCAAATCGGTCACTGTCCTCGCTCACCACATCCACACTCGTCTTGAAGCCGGCTTCCTGCGCGCGCCGAAGCACGCCCGCCGCCACGGTCCCGCAGGCCGTATCGGGCTCGTCGAGCCGGTCGAGCAGGAGAAGATAGCCGAGATGAAAGATGCGCGCCTCGCTTTGTTCGAAATCAAAGTGCGAGGCATCGAGAAAGGCGTTGACGCCGCGCTGTTGAAATATCGTCCGGCGTCCTGTGGATTTCACTGTCATTATGTCGCTGTAGGATGTTGGCGCTTCCTTGGAGATGCGTAATTGTCGGGTGTCGATGCGATGTGCCTGGCAGTCTTTGCGGATATACTCGCCCGCGCTGTCGTCGCCCACGAGTCCTACTGCGGCCAGCGGGAAAGGCGCCTGGAGCCGCGCCAGATCAATAAGCACGTTGTAGGCTCCGCCGCCGTTGCACGACGTCTCGGCGAGGATGTTTGCGAGCGCGTCCTGCACCGGATAAACGTCGATGATCTTGGTGCGATCGAGAATCCAGTTCCCGCCGGCCAATATTCCATTGCGTGTCGTTCTGTTCATTGGGATTCGCCGCAGTCGGCCGGGTTCGCAGCGCTTGGGACGCTGGCGAAATGCCGTAAAGAGACTGCGCCACTGTTCAGGGGGACCATGGCTTTGATGAGGGAGTTAGGAACGGGCAAACGCCGCCGCCTTTTGAATAAGTTCCGTATCCGGACGAACGCCAGTGTAAAGCACAAACTGCTCGACAGCTTGAAGGGCAATGACCGCTGCGCCCGTGATGGTCTTCTTTCCCAAGGAAGTCGCCAATTTGATGAGAGGCGTCTCCGGTGGAAGCGCCACC
>DATDAX010000380.1:0-5021 GCA_036525175.1 Terrimicrobiaceae bacterium
TTTCATAGGCGGTCAACGAGTAACAAAAGATTTCACGATTCGAATCGACGAACCGTATGAACTCTGCGGCACAAACCAATTTGCCAACCCGCAGGAATACCTGCTGGCCGCCCTTAACGCGTGCATGATCGTCGGCTATTCCGCGGTCTGTGCTTTGCAAGGCATCAAACTTGACGAATTGCGGATCGAGACGGAAGGCGATATCGACCTTCGGGGCTTTCTCGGATTGGATTCCACGGTCAAGCCCGGCTACGACAGCCTCCGCTACGTTGTCCACATCAAGGGCGATGCCACGCGGGAGCAGTTCGAAAGAGTTCACGAAATCGTCAAGGCCACGTCGCCCAACAGATTCAATCTGGCCAGCGCGGTAGCGCTGAAAAGCGATCTCGTCGTCGAAAGCTAGCAAGGCAAAGCAGAGGAGCTGCCCGTGTGCTGCTCCTCTGCGGGCCAATCAATTGCTCCAAGAAAAATCCATGAACGCAATCCTCAGCAGACCAGCCCTCAATGCGATCTCCTTCTTCATTGGTGCATCGCCATGCGATAAAACTCGCGAAGGCGTACCGGCCAGTCCATTTGCGCCTTACAAGCCTGTCGCCGCTGTCGTAGCCGTCGCAGGTTTTCCGAGGCGGTGGGCCTATCCGGAACTACGTCACTATGCCCCGCAGGTTCCAGAGCTTGTCAGTGCATTCAGCGAACGCGTATTTTCAGCCTACTGGCAATGATCCGCGATACCCGAAGAAGTTTCCATGAAAACGACTCAAGCTATCTCCCAAGGGGTCCCGAAGGAATCGTTTGGGAGAGAATTGAACCAAAGGCTGGTCTTGTTTCCATAATCGTTAAGGGCTTCGTTTCATTGAGATGAACTCAAACACAAAGGTCCCCACATCGCGGGAAGCCACCGCCGTGCTTACTCTGGCATTTAGCGCCGACCCCGCTGTACGTTGGATGTATCCAGATCCTCACCAATACGTTACATGCTTTCCGCGATTTGTTATGGCGCTTGCCGGGAAGGCTTTCGAGCATGGCTCAGCCGGCGCATTGGTCGGCTACCCCGCTGTGGCCCTTTGGCTTCCGCCTTCTGTTCAACCGGACGAACACGCTCTTGTTGATCTGGTGCAACAAACCGTTTCGGAGGAGCTGCGCGGAGATATGCTAGCCTTCTTCGAGCAGATGGGCGGCTTTCATCCGGCAGAGCCGCACTGGTACCTGCCGCTCATTGGCGTTGATCCGACCCTGCAAGGAGCGGGCCACGGCTCGGAGTTGATGAAACAGGGTCTCGCTCGCTGCGATTCCGATCACGTGCTCGCATACCTCGAAGCCACCAACTCAAGGAACCTTTCTCTCTACGAGCGCCTCGGATTCGAGCGGCTTGGGGCAATCCACGCCGGATCGTCGCCTTCCATTTACCCGATGGCACGCAAGCCGCGATGACGGCCCTGTCGCCAAGCCGGCTTGGGCGCCAGACGCCAACTCTGTAGGGACACCCCTTCCGGGTGTTTCGTCAGACGCAGCCATCTTGCAATCCTTTCGCAGATTGCTAAAGTGGTCAATCCAACCCATGGCGGTTTTTGATATGAGTAAAAGCATTTTGGATCCGGTCCGGCTCGAGGATATCGAGTTCAGCAATGATGAGATTGCCCGTTATTCGAGGCACCTCATCATGCCGGAGGTCACTCTCGAAGGGCAGAAGAAGCTTAAGGCTGCCAAGGTACTCTGCATTGGAACGGGCGGTCTCGGTTCTCCGATTGCTCTCTATCTTGGTGCAGCGGGCGTCGGCACGCTGGGGCTGATTGATTTCGATATTGTCGATTACTCGAATCTCCAGCGCCAGGTCCTTCACGGCACGAAGGATGTGGGTCGCAAGAAACTCAACAGCGCTCGCGATCGGATCAAAGACGTCAATCCGAACGTGCACGTCGTCCTTCACGATGCGATGTTCCGCAGCGACAATGCTACTGAGATCGTCGCGGATTACGACATCGTTATTGATGGCACGGACAATTTTCCGACGCGCTACCTCTCCAACGATGTCTGCGTTTTCCTGGGCAAGCCGAACATCTATGGCTCGATCTTCCGGTTTGAAGGCCAGTGCACCGTTTTCGCGCCAAGCCTCGACGGACCTTGTTATCGCTGTTTGTATCCCGAGCCTCCTCCCCCGGGCATGGTTCCAAGTTGTGCGGAGGGTGGTGTTCTTGGGGTATTGCCGGGGGTAATCGGGGTGATGCAGGCCATAGAGGCGGTGAAGCTTATCGTTGGCATCGGCGAGCCGCTGGTCGGCCGCCTCGTACATTTCGATGCGTTGAAGATGAAGTTCCGCGAGTTCAAGGTCCGACGGGATCCGTCGTGCCCCGTTTGTGGCGAACATCCTTCCATCACCGAATTGATCGACTACGAACAATTCTGCGGCATTCCACAGGCGCAAGCTGCGGAGGATGCGGAGCCCCCCGTGCCGGAAATTTCGGTCGAAGAACTCAAGGCGAAGAGGGACCGCGGCGAAAGGTTTGTGCTGCTCGACGTTCGCGAGCAATACGAATACGACATCGCCAGCATTACCGGCTCCCAACTGATTCCTCTGGGCGAGTTGCCCTCGCGGATGAGTGAGCTGGACACGGCGGATGAGATCGTCATCCATTGCAAGAGCGGCGTGCGCAGCGCCAAAGCGCTTCGTCAGCTTCAGAAGGCTGGCTTTGGAAAGCTCTTCAATGTCGAGGGAGGAATCAGCGCTTGGGCCGACCGCGTCGATTCCAGCATCCCAAAGTATTGATCTTTGAGCGGGCACGCAGAGAGTGGATGACGCCTTGCTCGAGATTCTCTGTTGCCCGGTCACGCATCAAACCCTTCGCATCGCGGACCGGGCGTCGCTGATCGATGCAAGCGCGAAGGCCGCCCGGCCGATTGCCGAAGGCTTGATTCGCGAGGACGGCAGGATGCTCTATCCGATCAGCAACGGCATTCCGCTGTTGATCCCCGAAGAGGGCATCCCCCTTTGATTTATTTTCGGTGTCCCATGACGCCTTTAACAACATCTTGTCTCTATGACTGAAATCGAAACCCTCCGTCACTCGAGCGCACACGTGCTAGCGACGGCGATCCTGCGCATCTGGCCTGAGGCGCAGTTCGCTGCCGGTCCGCCCGTCGAGAACGGCTTTTATTACGACCTTGACCTGCCGCACCGAATCACGCCCGAGGACTTTGCGCGCATCGAGGAGGAGATGAAGAAGGAGATCAAGGCGAACCATCGTTTCGAGCGCATGGAGGTCTCGAGGGATGAGGCGCTGAAGCTTGCCCGGGAAGGCGCGCTCGCTGCGCTTTCGGGAAGGGCCGAACCCTCCAGATTCAAACTGGACATCATCGAAAACATCCCCGATGGCGAGGTCATAACCCTGTATCGCAATGGTGACTTTACCGACCTCTGCGCCGGCCCCCATGTTTCGCACACCGGCCGGATCGGCGCCTTCAGGCTCACTCATGTCGCCAGCGCATACTACAAAGGCGACGAGCGAAATCCTCAGCTTCAGCGCATCTATGGCACGGCGTTCAAGAACACGACCGACATGGACGCCTACTTCACGATGCTGGAGGAGGCAAGGAAGCGCGATCACCGCAAACTCGGGCGGGAGATGGAGCTCTTTTGTTTCGACGACGATGTCGGCCCAGGCCTGCCGCTCTGGCTTCCCAAAGGGACCGTCCTGATCGAGGAACTGGAGAAACTCGCAAAGGAAACCGAGTTCGCGGCCGGGTATCAGCGCGTTCGCACGCCCCATATCGCTCGCGAGAGCCTGTATGTGTGCAGCGGGCACCTTCCTTACTACGCGGAGTCGATGTTTCCACCTATGGAGCTGGTCGCCGATGCCAATGCGTTTTCGAATATCGACCTTTCCAAGACATTAGATGACCTTGAAAAGAAGATTTTTGAGAGTAACGAGCCTTTGCTCGAAGAACTCGCTTCACCAGGGTCTGAGCAAGTCACAATCAAGGATGCTACTGAATCGTTTTGGGCCAAGCTACGATCTCAGGACAACCAGCTCGATGAAACGGCCAGGAAAGCCTTTTTCTTGAGGATCCTGAGGCGTCTTCAAGGCCGGATTGATCGCTACTATCTCAAGGCAATGAACTGCCCGCACCACCATAAGATTTTCGGAGCAGTCCCCCGCAGCTACCGCGAGCTTCCGCTCCGGCTTGCCGAATACGGGAATTGCTACCGCTATGAACAGTCAGGCGAGCTCTTTGGCCTGATGCGCGTGCGATCCATGCAAATGAACGACGCGCACATCTATTGCACCGAGGATCAGTTCGAAGCTGAGTTCAATGCGGTGAACCAGATGTATCTCAAATATTTCAGGATCTTTGGCATCGACAAGTATCTCATGCGCTTCTCAACGCATGATCCCGAAAAGGTCGGCCAGAAGTTTGTTGGCGAGCCGGAACTCTGGATAAAGACGGAGGAAATGGTTCGCAGCGTCCTCAAGCGATCAGGCATCAACTATGTCGAAGTGGCCAATGAAGCTGCGTTCTATGGACCCAAAATCGACGTGCAGGTCTGGAGCGCCATTGGCCGGGAGTTCACCATCGCAACGAATCAGGTCGATTTCGCCGTGCCAAAGCGGTTTGGCCTTGTTTACAAGGACCGCGATAATACGGAGAAAACTCCGCTATGCATACACCGTGCGCCGCTCGGCACACATGAGCGGTTCATCGGCTTCCTTATTGAGCACTATGCGGGCAACTTCCCGCTTTGGCTCGCACCCGAGCAGGTGCGCATTCTAACCATAGGCGATGAGGAGCCGCTCGTGGAATTTGCGAAGAGCATTCATGCCGAGCTTCGTTCGCATGAAGTCCGCGCGGACCTCGACCTGTCAACCGACAAGATCAACGGAAAAATTCAGCGCGCCGAACAGCAAAAAGTTCACACGATGCTCGTGATCGGAAAGCGCGACCTGGAGTCCGGCGCGGTGAGCGTGCGTGTGCACGGCAGAGGCAACCTCGGCGCCAAGCCGCGCGCCGAGACCATTGCAGATATC
>DATDAX010000381.1:0-29872 GCA_036525175.1 Terrimicrobiaceae bacterium
AGGTTTTCGCGGCGAGGTCGAGTAAGGGAGCATCGAATATTCCGCCGTGATCCAGCCGCCTTCCACTCCCTGCTCCTTCATCCAACGCGGAACGGTATCCTCCAAAGCGGCAGCGCAAATCACTTGCGTGCGGCCAAACCGTATCAATACCGAACCGTGAGCGTGCGGAGCCACACCCGGTTCGATCACTACTTCGCGGAGGTGCGAAGCCTTCCTCCCATCAAGACGTTCCATGAAGCGCGCCAGATTGATACCTTCTCCGCCATGGCTGCAAGTATTTTACGAATATCCCGGATTCGCAAAAGTCTCGACGCGCCGGTCGACTCGATTTCGTGTCGCATTCATCGAGAGCTTCGCTTCACGAGACTTGCTCCCGCTGTGTTCAGGGTAACCGAGCGACCTTCCTCATCTCGCTACCTTTTCAGCGACCGGGCATCAAGATCCTTGCGGCCAGCGCCGTCTCTGGCCTGAACGCTCATCCCTTGAATAACCGTCATGAAGAACCGCGCCAGTGCTGGTGCATCCGTGTCCGGCGTGAGGTCCCCTTCGGCGATCGCCTGTTCGCTTTCGCGTCACCGCTCAGTGTGATTAACAAACCAAAAAAACTACCCCACCCCGAAAAGTTGGTGGAGGTCCGAAAATGGTCGGGCCGGCGAGATTCGAACTCGCGGCCTCCTCGTCCCGAACGAGGCGCTCTACCAAGCTGAGCCACGGCCCGATGAAAAGATGTCCCGGGAGCGGCAACACTATGCTCCGTTCGACAGGAGGAGCAAGCGGTTTTAATTCGATCATCGTTAATGGCTGTCGCCAGCCGCAAGGAACGACCGCCGTTACATTTTGCGAAGGCTATCTCCCCGGCGATACACAGGGGTTCTTCGAAATCGTGTTAGGCTTTGACGCACCGCCATTCCGCCGTTTCGTAATACGCTGTCAATCTGTCGAGTTGTTCGGCCCTTGTGATACGCGAGAGCCGCGAATATTTCTCCCGTACCAAGATTCCTTCTGGCAGCTCTCCACTCATTCGAATCGCCCGGCCTATAAATTCAAAGCATTGCGAGCGAGTATGAGACGAAAACACCGGCGTGTCTTTTGGATAGACAAAGTAACGGGCTTGTCGCACCACCGCCCCTGAAGAGTCGACAAACTCCACCGTCTCCAGCCAGCCAATCGCTTCGGTGCTCATCCTGTCACAAATCAGTCAATGCTCATGAAAGGGATGTCAGATCCAGGCGTTGTCACACTTGCATGTTCAAGGGCGCTCACCGCGAAACAAAATATGCGAGTGATGGTCCTCCTCGTCAATCGTCGCGGTGAATCGCAAACTTCCGGTATGGCGGCGCGTCGTATCTCAAACCGCGAACTTCAAGGTCGTCCGGCTAAAGCTTTACTTCTCCCGAAGTCAAGAAGGCGACGAATCGCTCCGGTTCCTTTGTCGTCAGCAGACGGTCGAGTTGGCGCCGGTCCCGGCACATCCGCACAATGGCGCCCACGATCCTGAGATATTCCGAGGTGAATGCTCCTGGGATTCCCGCTACGAACACGAGCCGCACAGGCTCGGCCAATTCGGGAAATGCGATGCCTTTGGCTGACCGTCCGGCAGCCATCACAAGGGACGCGACGGACTCTGTCCTGCCGTGAGCAATACAAATGCCGCAGCCATTCTCTGCAATCGCCGGCGCGGGCTGCGCCAAGACGGCCTCGCGCAACAACGCGAAGTTCTTTACGCGCTCCTCGCCTTCAAGCTTGGCGAGCACCTCGTCAATGGCTCCCGCAGGGTCCTTCGCGGCCAGCGTCAGGATTACGTGATCGGGCTGAAGGACGTCGGCAATCGGGGTCATACATTGCTGCCGCTCCACTTGAGCTTCTGACGAAGGACTTCCGGAAACGAGCGCTCAGGCAGCATGACGAGAGGCAGCTTCCGATTGCTCTTGGCGACGCGTAGGACGTCGCCCACCTGCATCGCCCGCGAGGAGCGACCATCGACCGATACGAAAACCTTCTGTTTCGGAACAAACAGGTGTACTTCAATGACGGACCTGTCGCTAACGACCGTGGAGCGATTGGTGAGAACGTGAGGGCAAATCGGAGTGATCACGAATGCCCCGGAATCCGGCATGAGGATCGGACCGCCAGCCGCCAGCGAATATGCCGTCGAGCCGGTCGGCGTGGCAATAATGAGGCCGTCGGCGTTGTAGTGAGTAAGTTCCGCTCCATCGATCCGGACTTGAATCCTTACAAGCTGAGAGCGCTCACCGCGACTGATAACGACGTCGTTCAGCCCGTGAAAGCGTTCCCTTTTTCCCGTGGAACAGGTGATCTCCGCGATGAGAAGATTTCGTGGGCTCAGGATAAAATCCTTCCGGACAATGCTTTCGACTGCACGAGGAATCTCGCTCAATCCGGCACAAGTCAGAAATCCCAGCGAACCAATATTGACTCCAAGAACGGGCCGGATGGTGGCACCCAACTCGTGCACCACGCGCAGTATAGTTCCGTCACCGCCCATCACAACCAGCAACTCGGACTTCCGCGCGAGCGAGGTCTCGTCAAGACTTGACCCGAGACCGGCGAGGGCAGCGGTCTCTGCTTCCAAATCGAACTCGATATTTCTCTTCGTGAGCTCCGCAATCATCGCGCACACCGCCGTGCGGGCTTCCTCCTTCTCGGAATGGGCGATGAGACCAATCATGTCCCGATATAGGCCAGAAACTCGATATTTCCTTCGCGTCCTTTCAGCGGCGACTCTACAACCCCGAACCATCGCCTGCCGTGTCCTTCAACGAACCGTTGGATCTTCTCGACCGCTTGTGCGTGCAAGACCGGATCTCGGACGACGCCGCCCCGCCCGACATTGGCGGGTGAAAGCTCGAATTGCGGTTTGATCAGCACGATCATGTCGGCAGCGCTCGGCAGTAACGCAAACACAGCCGGTAAAATCAACGTCAACGAGATAAAACTCACATCCGCTACGCAGATATCAATCCGCTCTCCGATATCCGAAGCAGTCAGATACCGTGCGTTCACCCCCTCGCGCACGAACACGCGCGGATCGTTTCTTAGTTTCCAGTCGATCTGCCCTCGCCCAACGTCGATCGCATAAACCCTTGCCGCTCCGTGCTGTAAGAGGCAATCAGTGAAACCGCCCGTCGAGGATCCCACATCAAGGCAGATCTTTCCTTCGACGGAAATTTGGAAATGCTTGAGAGCCGCCTCCAGCTTGAAACCACCCCGGCCCACGTACCGTTCGATACCCTGGACTTCCACATGAGCATCCCGGGAAACCTGAAGACCCGGCTTCTCGGCCTTGTGGCCGCCTATGGTGACCCTTCCCGCCATTATCGCCCGTTGGGCCTGCTCTCGCGATGCGCAAAGACCCCTGGCAACCAGAAGTTGATCAATGCGCGTTTTGTCAGTCACTGCCCCATCGTAAAAAATCCTGTTCATCTTGGAAATCCCGTTTAGTTCCTTCCGGTTACATGTCCGAAATTGACCTGAAATCCCGCATCAAGAGCATGATGGTCGAAAACCTCATGCTAAAGATCGTGCCGGAAGATATCGGTGATGACACTCCTCTCTTCAGTCCGGAAGGCTTGGCCCTTGACTCGATCGATGCGCTGGAATTGGCAGTGGGTATTGAGAAGAACTTCGGAATCGCCACGCCAAGCGCCGAAGTCGCCCGAGAGGCCTTCGTCAGCGTAAATACGATCGCCGCCTACATCACCGCCAAAAAGAAAGCCTAGGGCCAAGTCTACTGCGGACGTCTGCTTTGGCAGCCAGGCGCTTTCCTAGGAAGGAATGTTGTCCTGCATCGATGATTTCTGGCGCGATTTTTGCTGTGCTTGTTGCTCTTTACCTCGCGCTCTATTCATACGAAAAGACATCCACCACATGAGCGAATTCCACTCCGCCCTCGATAAATCGGTCCCTGGGCTCAAAGCCCTCGTTCAAGGCAGCCTGAAATTCAGCTTGGCGCGCGATTCCTCAACGGCGACGAAGCGCGATTGGTGGCTGGCCACGTCGAAGGCCGTCCAGAGCATGATCGTTGAGCGCATGATCGCGACGGCGGCTGTTCACCACAATAAGAACGTCAAACGTGTCTACTATCTCTCGCTCGAGTTCCTGATGGGGCGCCTCTTCTCCAACAGCCTCTACAGTGCTGGCGTGAATGACGACATGACTCACGCGCTCGAGGAACTGGGTCTGGACTACGAGGAACTTCGCCACGAAGAATACGACATGGGCCTGGGCAACGGTGGTCTTGGGCGTCTGGCCGCGTGCTTCCTCGACTCGCTGGCGACATTGGATCTCCCAGCGATCGGGTACGGAATCCATTACCAATACGGCCTCTTCAGGCAGGAATTCCGCAACGGTTACCAGGTGGAATTGCCCGACGCATGGATGCAATATGGAACCCCCTGGGAAATTGTCCGGCCCGAGCACGCAACAGAAATCCAGGTCTACGGCTACGTCGAGAATGTCTTCGACGACCGGGGCAATTACGTTCCCCGCTGGATGGGATGGAAGAAACTGGTCGGCATCCCGTACGACATTCCCGTTCCGGGTTACGGAACCAACACGGTCAACTTCCTGCGACTTTGGGAGTCACGAGCCCCGGAAGAATTCGATTTCGAAGCTTTCAATCGTGGCGGATACGAGGAAGCCGTGCGCGAAAAGAACCACAGCGAAACGATCTCGAAGGTCCTGTACCCGAATGACAAGACCGATAGTGGAAAGGAGCTCCGCCTGCTTCAACAGTACTTTCTCGTTGCCTGTTCCCTCAAGGACATCATCCGTCGCTTTCGAAGGGCAAATGAGGACTGGCAGGACTTTCCCGAGAAAGTGGCGATCCAACTGAATGACACGCATCCGGCCATCGCAGTCGTCGAACTTCAGCGTGTACTTCATGACGAATACGGGATGCCTTGGGATGAGGCTTGGTCCATCGTGACGAGCACATTCGCGTATACAAATCATACACTCCTGCCGGAAGCCCTGGAAAAATGGACTGTTGGACTCTTTCAGAAAGTCCTGCCGCGCCATCTTCAGATCATCTTCGAGATCAATAAGCGCTTTCTCGAGCAGGTGGATGCCAAGTGGCCGGGTGATACGGACATGAAGCAGAAGCTCTCCCTTATTGAGGAAGGTGGCGTTCAAATGGTTCGCATGGCGCACCTTTCCGTTGTTGGCAGCCATTCGGTCAATGGCGTTGCCGAGCTGCACACCGAGCTTATCAAAAAGCAGCTCTTCCCGGAATTCGACATCCTCTATCCGGGCAAGCTGAATAACAAGACCAATGGCATTACTCCTCGCCGCTGGCTCCTGGCCTGTAACCCGCGCCTCAGTGGGCTCATCGCCTCGAAAATCGGACATGGGTGGGAAACCGATCTCGACAAGCTTCGCGCCCTCGAAAGTTTTGCCGAAGATCCGCAATTTCAGGCGGATTTCATGAACGTCAAGCAGGCCAACAAGCTCGATCTGGCGCGAATCATCAAGAGGGATTGCGGCATTGCAGTCAACCCCGCCTCTCTCTTCGACGTGCAGATCAAACGCCTGCACGAATACAAGCGCCAGCACTTAAACCTTCTGCACATTCTCGCGCTCTACCGCCGCCTGCTTCAAAACCCAGGGCTCGAAATCACTCCGCGCGTCTTTGTTTTCGCCGCCAAGGCCGCACCGGGCTACGACATGGCCAAATGCATCATCAAGGCCATCAATGCCGTCGGAAAATGCATCAACAATGACAAGCGTATCGAAGACAAGATCAAGGTCGTTTTTCTGCCGAACTATCGCGTGTCCCTGGCGCAGCGCATCGTTCCAGCGGCCGATCTATCCGAGCAGATTTCGACAGCGGGCAAGGAGGCCTCGGGCACCGGCAACATGAAACTTGCTCTCAATGGCGCCCTGACCATCGGCACGCTCGACGGCGCAAACGTTGAGATAAAGGAAGAGGTCGGCGATGAGAATATCTTCATCTTCGGACTCACGGTCGAAGGGGTGAACGCGCTGCTGGACAATGGCTATGATCCGCAGGATTTTCTCCAGAAGAGCGAGGAACTGCACGCCGTGGTGGACTGGGTAGGATCGAACTACTTCACGGCTGACGAGCCACCGAACGTCCTCAGCATGCTCCGCGACAACCTCTATTACAGCGACCCGTTCCTCTGTCTGGCGGACTTCGAATCCTATAGCGAGTGCCAGAAAAAAGTGGACGTCGCCTTCCGCGAAAAATCGCGCTGGGCCAAGATGGCCATCCTCAATACCGCCCGAGTTGGAAAGTTCTCAAGCGATCGCGCCATTCGCGAATACGCACGCGACATCTGGAAGGTTGAATCCGTAAACGTCTGATCGCAAAATTAAGACGAGCGCGAGGGCCTCGTTTCCTAAATCGGGAGACTACGCGTGGATTCCTTCGTGCCGCTCGTGAGCTCTGCCAGACTGCGGCTGGGCGCCATGGGAATGCGCATGCGTTCGTTCACCCCAGTTTTCGGGTGGAGTCGCAAGGAGAGCGACAAGTTTTTTAGCGTCTTCGAAAACGAATTCCGGTTTCATTGCTTCGAGCGATCGCCGGCTGTTGTAACCCCAGGTCACCGCGGCAATCCGAACTCCAACCTTCTTGCAAGCTTCGATGTCCCGAGTTTCATCGCCAACGAACAGAATCTCCGCAGCGGGAACATGCTGCTTTCTAATGACACTGCGAATCATCCGTGCTTTGCCAAGAAGCTTGGAAGAACAACGAACGAAATCGAACAACTCCAGCCCGTGACTCCGAAGAAAGATCTGCACGTTGACCTCTGTGTTTGATGTGACTATCCCAAGGGAATAACCGAGAGCATGCAATTCCCGCAAAGCTTCCGGCATGCCCGGAAGCGGCTGGATCGAATGAATGCAGCTGTGAAGCTCTTCGCTGCCGCGTCTTGCGATACGGCTCATCTTTCGAGTCGGAATGCCGAGAAATCTTACGAGCTGATGCGTGCGCATGTCCCGTGCCTTCTCAAGATCCGTGGGATGCAACGGGCGAAACCCGAACTCGCCCGCCAGCTTGTTCAAAATCATCACGCCAGCATCGAAGGTATCCGCAATCGTGCCATCGAAGTCAAAAATCAGCAGCTTGGGCCGACCTGGGGGATTGGCCAGGCGTTTTCGGCGCCTCAACCGACTGCGGCTAAGGACGTAGCGGGCAAGTCGTCTCACGCGGTTGCAAGCTCCTCTTTCAATTCCATCGTGCCCTTAAATTTTGGCTCCTCGGCTTCAAGTCCAAAATTGCCGGCGACCAAAGCCGCCACGTGCTCCATTTCTTCGCTTGATAGCGCGGGCTTATCCGGGGCACCGGCGAACTCCCGAAGTTGCTCGGAGTCGTAGATATTCGGAAGCACGGAAGACACGAGATCATCCGCAAGAAGCCAAAGGATCGCCGCCTGACCGAGCGTGCGTAACCCGCCGCGTTCAAGAAACCTCAGTTGCTCGACCTTCTTTACGCCATTGAGCAGCCAGGAGCGCGGGCGATGATTGCGATGGTCGTTGGGCGGAAAAACTGTATCCGGCGTATATTTGCCCTCCAGCATCCCGGAAGAGTGCGGCACCCGAATCAAGAACATCGTCGCTGAGCCGGATTCGCGCGCCGAATTGTGTATTGCCCTGCCCGGGTGCTGTTCGAGAAGGTTGTAGATGTGCTGGACGACCGCGGGATTTCGCTTTCGAATCGTTCTTACGCCCTCGCCAAGCCATCCAATGGCGGGGCCAAGGGCAACACCGTATTGCCTCACCTTTCCCTCTTGCCGCAGGTCCTCCAAGGTGGCCCAGAGATCGTCGTCATCCACCTGGTCCATGCGGATGTTGTGTAATTGGAGGAGATCAATGTGGTCTGTGGAAAGCCGCTTTAACGCGGCATCCGTGGCAGCGCGAATGGCTTCCGGTTGGAAATTCTGAGGGATCTCACGCTGCCCGCGCCGTTCGTCTCCGTGGTGGACAAAGTCGTAACCAACCTTAGTGGCGATCACTATCTTGTCCCGCTTATCGCCGAATGCCTTGGCTATAAGTTCCTCGCTCCGCCCGTTTCCATAGGTGTCCGCGGCATCGAAAAGCGTCACACCTAAATCGAACGCCTCATGCATCAGAGCAACTGCACTTTCGTCTGTGTAGTTGCCCCACCACCCCGTGGAAACCGTCCACAATCCGAACCCGACCTCGCTTACTCGCAGATCCGTTCCGGGAAATTTGCGATACTGCATAGTAACCATAGGATGACACCTCTGGCGGCGCTTTGCCAAGGTTTTCGCAGAAGCAATCGTCGCGAGAATCTCATGCTGGCAGCGCCAATGCATTTCCTGATAGTCTCTGCTCCGATGATCCTCTCTTCCGACGCCGCCCAGACCTGCGGCCCATGCGAAAAGAACACCGCCCGATGGGCGTGAAACCGTTAGCATGCTGTCCTTTTCGACTAGTTGGAATTCGACACGAGGCAAACCGGCCAAAGATATCGTTCAGGAGATTCTGGACTTGGGATTTGACGCCATCGAACTGGGCCACGGGCTAACCGCACCGACCGTCCATGAAATCCTCGAATTGCGCAAGAGAATGCCCTTCGTTGTCTCCAGCCTTCACAATTTCTGCCCGCTTCCTCCGGAGGTCATGGTCGACCAACCGGATTGCTACGAGTTTACTTCTCTCCGACAAACCGACAGGGAACGGGCCGTGCGTCTGACCATGCAAACAATCGACATGGCCGAACGCTTTGAAGCCCCATTCGTTGTCGTTCACACTGGCAGAATCCGCGCGCTGAAGCTGACGCGGCGTCTTCGAAGTTTGGTGGAGGACGGGAAGTTTCTCAGCAAGGAATTCGCTCGCACGAAGCTTGAAGCCGTCAAAAGCCGCGAAAGCATAGGTGGCGGCTACGCGCGACGAGCCCTGCAATGCATGGCCGAAATCCTCGAATACGCCTCAAAAAAGGGCATCCGTATTGGCGTTGAGAATCGTGAACACTATGAAGCCGTTCCCTCTGAGCGCGAATTCGAGGACTTTCTGCGGGTTTTAAGCGCCCCCAATGTCGGATACTGGCACGATTTTGGGCACGCGCAGATCAAACAAAATCTCGCACTGCTCGACCACGGCGAATGGCTCGATCGCATTGGACATCGTGCCATCGGCTGCCATGTGCATGACGTCAAATGGCCGTTTTCAGATCACTGCCCACCATTCACCGGGGAAATCGACTACGCAAAGCTTGTCCCAAAATTCCCAAAGGATTGCCTTTTTGTCTTTGAACTTCGTCCACTCACCCCCCGCGAGCAAATTGTCACTGCAGCCGATCGCTGGAAAAAACTCTTCGGCTCATGAAGCGCATCCTTCTCACATCCTTGCAGGTTGCAATCACACTGTTCTTGCTCTGGTGGATTTTTCGGGATCCCGCCAAGCGCGGGCAGATGATTGAAGCGCTGCGCTCTGCCGACTATCTGTGGCTGCTTCCCGGCGTGCTGAGTCTCGGCTGTGCCTTTCTCCTGCAAACGGAGCGCTGGCGCCTCTTGCTCGGCGTTCAAGGCATTCACCTGGGTTGGTGGAGGACCTTTCGAGTCTATTTGATCGGCGCGTTCTTCAACCTCTTTCTTCTCGGAGCGACAGGCGGAGACATCGTGAAGATTTACTATGCAATGCGGGAGACTGCATCGAAGAAAACCGCCGCGCTACTGAGCGTGCTTGTCGACCGAATGGTCGGCATGCTGGGTCTGGTGACCATCACTGCCATTCTCTGTTCCCTGCGACTGGAGCTTCTCCTAGCCGATCCTTTGACCCGCGCGCTGCTGACGGGCCTTGTCTTTATCATGGGAGGCTCACTGGCTGTGATTGCCTTTGGTTTCTGTGTGGATCGATTCCACCTTGCACATAAATTGCCTCACTGGCTGCCCATGCGCGGGACAATCGTCGAGCTGTCCACGGCGTTCTCGACGTATGCACGCGATCCAAAGACGCTCGCCCTCACGTTCGGCCTCTCCGTTCCGGCCCACTTATGCATCTTTCTCTCCTTTTACTTCACGGCGCGGGCCTTCGGCGTGTTTTCGGGTATTGGAGGCATGATGGAACTCCTTGCCGTGCTTCCTATCATCCTGACAATCGCATCCCTTCCGATCAGTCTTTCCGGAGTCGGAGTCCGGGAGGGATTGTTCCAAAACGTGCTGGCGTCCCTCTACGGGACCCCTGAAAGCCTAGCAGTCATGATATCGATTACGGGCTTCCTTATCGTCGTATTTTGGGGGCTTGTCGGCGGATGCGTTTATCTGGTCTATCGTCCTACTGGCGGGTTGCACCTCGAGGAGGTGCAGGACGAGGTTCACGCCGTCGAGGAGTCCATCGAGGACAAGGCGTGAGCAGGCTTGCGGGACGACCTCGGGTAATTGCAAACTTTGCCCTGACGGCGGACGGAAAGATATCCACGCGCAATTTCACGCAGACTGCCTTCACAAGCAAGGCCGACAAGCGGCGGCTCCTCGAAATCCGATCCCTTGGCGACGCCGTGCTCGCTGGCGCGATGACGGTCTCCACCGACCGGATGAGCATGGGAATCAAATCGGATCATCTACGAAAGCGGCGCGGCTTGACCGGCCTCTCGCCAGAGCCCCTGCGCGTAATTGTCAGCAACAGCGGCTCAATCAGTCTGTCCTGGAAGGTATTTAAAACCCCAGGCTCCCAGATCATCGTGTTCTCCACTCGCAGAATGCCTCAAAATTTGCGTGCTGCGATCGTGCAGCATGCCGATCTGTGGATCTTCAATGCTTCCAAGGTTAATCTGGATGCGATGTTGCGCATCCTCCGCAGCCACTACTTGGTGCGGACAGTTGTTTGCGAAGGCGGGCCCAGACTTTTTCGGGCGCTTCTTGAAATCGGTGCCGTCGACGAGCTGCACCTTACCTGGGCGCCGTTGATCTTTGGAGGCACCGGAGCGCCGACGCTGACTGGAGTCCCCGATCGACTCCTGCCAAAATCCGTTCCCTGTCACCTCAAAAAGATGCAAGTCGAAGGCAACGAGTGTTTCCTGACGTATACGTTGTAATGTCACCGGTTGTCCATCTGGACAGCGTGATTGAAGGCCTGTAGAAAATCAGGCAGCGCAGCTTCCACACGGTTCCAGTTTGGGATCATCGGATTGCCCAGAGGATCGCTGAGATAGTCACGAGCCGCTCCGCGAATGCTTCGTACGAAAGTCGCGACTGCCAGTTCCTCCTCGTGGCGATCATATTTCAGGCCGTTGATCTCGGCGTCGGCGGCGTAGAACCGCATCGTGTCCTCGGCCTTGCGATAATAGGCGCTCAAGAGTGTATCGAATATTCCCCGGTCCAACTTCACCCCATGTCCCGCCAATGTCAGAAAAAGGCTCTTTACGATATCCACGGCCATCTTGTTGAGGCCCCTTGTCGCATCACGCGATGAGAGCTCCTGATGCTTGTGGTCATAGACTTCCGCGATGTCGACCTGGCATATGCTCTTTGGTGACGACACGCGGAAAACCTCCGCAAGAATCCCGACCTCGATTCCCCAGTCTGCGGGAATTCGCGCGCGTCGAATGATGTCGTGGTCGAGACTCATTTCTCCGCTGAGCGGATAGCGAAACGTGTCCATATACACGAGAAAGTCGTGCTGACCTATGATACTTTGAAGAGATCGAATAAGCGGTGTGACAAGCAAGCGCATGACCCGTCCGTTCAGCTTGTCCGTAAACCGTGCGCTGAACCCCTTGCAAAAATCGAAACCAAGGTTCGGATGCGCCACCGGGTAACAGAGTCTTGCGAGCAACTCGCGGCTATAGGTGAGAATGTCGCAATCGTGAACCGCAACCATGTGGGACTTTGCGCTGGCCAACACATAGCCAAAGCACAACCATAGATTGCGGCCTTTTCCGGACGGTCCGGGATCCAGGTCGGATTCAATCAATTGCTCAATGAGGCGGCGCATGCGAGGTCCGTCATTCCAGATGAGAACGGGCTTTTGCGGTAGCTGACCGAAAATCTTTCTTGCGCGCTGCCAGGTCGCAGCGTTGGCGCCGTCAATGCCGACCACAATCTGCTTGATGTATTGGACATTCTTCAGCTCCTTTATGATTCCCCGCAGCGCGGATGTGCCCAGTTCTTTGATGTGACAGGGGAGTGCGAGCGCAATGGGAGTCTGGCCTGAAAACTCGAGCAGTTCGCGTTCGAGTTGTTCGACGTTGGGTTTGCCCAACCGATGCAGGGTGGCCATCGATCCATCTTGGAAAAAGTCTGCCATGACTTCCAAAATACTCCGTTGACCGTAGCGATTGAGCAACCCAAGAAATCTGGTAATGTCGTGGACTTGCGGACGCATCCTTCGAACCATCGCAACCTTGTGGTCGTCCACTATCACTTGCGGCCCGGGGGCGTGCGTCGAATCATTGAACTGGCGCTGCCGCATATCGCTTCCGCCGCTCCGAATCCGATCGAGTCGGTGGTCCTCGCCACCGGAGAGATGCCTGACAAGGCCTGGTGCGAAGCCCTGATGCGCAGTATGCCCCGCGCGCGAGTTCATTTCTTTTGCGAGCCAGCGTTTCGCTATTTGACCGAACAGCGATCGTCGGCCGATGTGATTCGCAGAAAAGTGCTCTCCTCACTCGAAAGGCTGGCGCGGGAATTCCGACCGGCTGAGACCCTCGTCTGGGCGCAGAATCTGGGCCTGGCGCGCAATCTGATTCTTTCCGATGAGCTCGCGAAATTCTCCGCGCGCCATCGATTGTCGCTCCTCTCGCATCACCACGATCTATGGTTTGAGAATCGCTGGGCGCGGTGGACCGAGATGCGCAGGTGCGGGTTTCGTTCGCTCACGGCGGTTGCCAGGGCATCTTTTGCAGCCAAGGCATACGTTTGTCATGCCACCATCAACAGATTGGATTACGCCGTGCTGAACAAGCACCTCGGTTCACAGGCGAAATGTCTGCCTAATCTTGCCCAACGCGACGGGCAGCCGCCCCGCGCGCGCATCCGTGCAGCTCGCAACTGGTTGAAGTCCCAGCTCGCTGACGCAAGCCCGGTTTGGATTTTTCCGACACGATTTCTACGGAGGAAGAACCTCGCCGAAGCTGTGCTCTTGACGCGTTGGCTTCGCCCCGAGGCCTGGTTCGTCACAACCGCGGGCGTCAGTTCAGGGGAAGAACGGAACTATGCCCGACGGCTTGAAACTGCGTCGTTTCGGGGAAAATGGAAAGTTCGATTCAGAATGCTTGATGCGAAAAAATCGGGACCTCCTATTGAGGATATCGCCGTCGCATCGGAAGTGATGTTGCTGACCTCCGCCCAGGAAGGATTCGGGCTTCCTTACCTCGAGGCGGCAGCTTTCGAAAAACCCCTTGTCGCCCGCCAGCTGCCGAATGTCATTCCCGACCTGCTTGAGCTTGGATTTTCCTTCCCGCATCTTTATGAGGAAATCTTGATTGCGCCGGAGCTCCTCGATTTGAAGAGCGAGCGCGCTCGCCAGAGAAAGCTCTGGCGCGCCTGGAAATCATCGATGCCCTCGCTGTGCCGACGCCTCGCGCGACGTCCGATTCTCCTTGACCTCCCCAGCGACCAATCCGTCCCATTCAGCAGACTGACGCTCACGGCCCAGTTGGAAGTGCTGTCCATGCCGCCAGAGGAATCGTGGGCCGCGTGCATCCGGGAAAATCCCTTCCTTCGACGCTGGCGCGTCCTGGCGCAATCCGGGCGGCTGGAGGCCATGCGGTGGCCGAGAGATGCCGAGGCCGGAGTCGGCGGCGGAGCCTACGCTGCGCGATTCTGGCATGCGGTCGCCGACATCTCGCGACGTCCTTTGGGCGCGCACGCGGTCGAGCGAGCGCAACACGACTCGATCGCGCAGCGACTTCAAACCGACTTTCTGTACCCGATTCTTTTTGGCGAAGAATGAAAGGTGTGAGAGCAGTCATTTGCGACGTCTATCGAACCATACTCGACGTGCGCGAAGCGCCGATCGACGCAGAAGAACGCTGGCGCTCTCTCTTTGGAGAAGCGTTCGGAAGGCCGCCCACCCTTTCCCTCGAGGAGCTTGTAGCCCGATGTCGCGGCATCGTTCTTGAAAATCACAGCGAGGCTCGTGGGCGCGGAATCCCGTATCCCGAGGTCAATTGGCCGTCTGTCATGAAGCGGGCTTTGCCGGCGCTCGATGCACTGCCGCAGGTAGAGCTTGATGCGTTCATCTTTCGCCACGCACAGCTTTCCCGCACGCTGAAGATAATGCCAGGCTGCGCCGCAATGTTAAGGGAGTGCGCACGGCGCCAAATCCTCTTGGGCATCGCGTCAAACGCCCAGGCTTACACACTCAGCGAACTTCAGCTAGCCTTGAACCAAGTAGGTTTGGATTCGGCGATCTTCCAATCCGACCTAACATTCTGGTCGTTTGAGCATGGCTTCAGTAAACCGGATCCTCACGTATTTCAAATCCTTCGCGCAAGATTGCAAAATCGTCACATCGAGGACTTGGAAACTCTCATGATTGGCGATCGCGATGACAACGATCTCTCGCCTGCACAGACGACTGGCTGGAGAACGTGGCATCTCTCAGACATCGCGAACGGTTCGGACGGCGGGGATTGGACATCCCTGGCCCGTTCTCTCTTCGAATAAAGGACAGCGCGGCTTCACCATCGCGACCGGGGACCAGCCCCAACGATCTCAGGGCGCGGCAAACCATGAGACGCCGTAGGGCGGCAGCAGAACCGTGCCGTCGGCCGATACTTCCGGGAACCCTGGCAGCGATGTCCATTCCAAGTTTCCCCTAGGCAGAGGAAAAGAAATCGCACTGGCCGTCACATTCGTCGCACATAGCACGTCCTTTCCGTTGCTTGCCTTCCTGGCGATTAGGAAAACATCCGGCGGCGCATCGGGAATGACCTGGCTGGCATAGGGGCTGAACGCCGGATGCGATCTGCGTGCTCCAATCATGCGCCGGATGCCAGCGAATACGCGGGCTCGGAGGCTTCTCGGATCATCGAGCTCCGCCTCAAGAGCCGCAACGTCGACCTTCTTTCGATTGATCCGACGCGGAATTCCACTCTCCTCCGCGCCCTGCCGGTCCCCTCGGGATCCAAAAAGAGAATGAAAATAGATTCCCGGCAGCCCTCGCAGGGCAAGCATGATGGAGTGCGCAGCGAGGAATCGCGCGACCTGCGTGCCCTCGGATTCGTCGCCAAGCGGATTCGAAAGCGCGTCGAAGTAGCTGATGTTCAGCTCATATGGACTCGTCGTTCCATCCGGGTTGTTCTTGTAGGACACGAAGCCGTTGTGGTCGATGGCCGTCTGCACCAAGGCATCGATCTCCTTCGGATCCAGGATGCCGCGGGCAGGATTCAGCCCGATGCCATCGTGCGAGGCGAGAAAGTTGAAGAACGTGACCCGGTCTGAAGGAAGCACGAGCGCCTGCGCCCAGCGCCGAAGCCGAGTGGCGTCCCCCGTCCGAAGCGTGTGGAAAACCAACGGCGGCAACGCAAAATTGTAGACCAGCTGCGCCTCGTTGGATCCGTCGCCGAAATAGGAAACGTTGTCGGAATGCGGAACGTTTGTTTCCGTGATGAGCTGAACGTCCGGAGCGACTTCATCGAGCACCGCCCGCATCAACTGGATTGCGCGGTGGGTTTGTTCGAGGTGAATGCAAGACGTCCCAGGGGTCTTCCAAAGGAATGCTATGGCATCCAGCCTGATATAACGCGCTCCCTTGATCACATAGAACAGAAGCACCTCCAGAATCCTGAGCAACATGTGTGGGTCCGAAAAATTGATGTCAGCCTGGTCAGCGCTGAACGTGGTCCAAACCTGTTTCTTTCCTGCCGCGGTTTCAAATTCGGTGAGAAGCGGTAGCGCACGCGGACGCACCACTTTCGAGAGGTCTGGGTCGCCCGAAATCGTGAAGAATGCCGTCTCCCAACCGGGCTCTTGGCGGACAAACTTCCCGAACCAGACGCCCTGCGCAGATGCATGATTAAACACGGCGTCGAACATCAGGTCAAAGTTACGCCCTAGGGACTCAACGTCATCCCAACTTCCCAAGTCTGGATCGACCGAATAGTAGTCCATCACCGAGAATCCGTCGTCCGACGAACTCGGATAGAATGGAAGAATGTGGACTGCGCTGATTGCATGCGACACGCGGTTCGAAAGAAAATCAGAGAGCGTTCGCAACGGAGACTCTCCGACCGTCCGGACCTGATCGCCGTAAGCGATCAACACGCAGTCTGCGTGCGTCAAATCTCTCTTGCGAGACGACACCTCCGAAAGGCGGCCCTCGCGCGATCTACTAACAAGTATCTCAACGGCCTCCTCGAGTCCGGTCGCTGCTGCGGCGTCGTAGAGAAGAGCCAGATGGTGCTTTACAGTTTCGTTCATCCAAACATTTTAACGTCAAAAACCAAATCGAAAAAGCCCATGAAGCTGCGCTCATCCCTGGCTCATTTTCCCAAACGTATCGGTTTCATCTCAACGCGCTTTCACGGCACGGATGGAGTGACGCTCGAAGCCGCCAAGTGGGCGAACATCCTCGAGGCGGAAGGCGCGGATTGCTTCTGGATGGCCGGACTGCTCGACAAGCGGGATGCTATCAGCCACCTCGATCCGCTCGCCTTCTTCAATCATCCCGCAATCTTGGATGTGCAAGGATATCTCTTTGGCAAGACAACGCGGCCGCGCGACGTCTCGAGCCGCATCCACGAACTGAAAACCGGCCTGAAAGACTCTATTTACAGGTTCATCGAACGCTACGATCTCGAGCTTCTCATTCCTCAAAATATTCTCGCCATTCCGATGCATGTTCCGCTCGGTCTGGCGATGACCGAGGTACTCGCCGAGACGGGAATGCCGTCGATCGCACACCACCACGACTTCACGTGGGAGCGCGAACGATTTACTGTGACCTCGGGCGCGGACTATCTCGCCGCAGCCTTCCCGCCCACTCTGCCGTCGCTCGTGCACGTGGTCATCAATTCCATGCAGCAAAAGGAACTTGCCCGACGATATGGCCAATCTTCGACCATCATCCCCAACGTCATCGACTTTGAGACCCCTCCGCCAGAAATGGATGATTACTCCAGGGACTTCCGAAAGGAAATCGGCCTCTCCGAGAATGATATTCTCGTGCTCCAGCCAACGCGCCTTGTTCCACGAAAAGGCATTGAGCATGCGATCGAACTTCTGCGACGCTTGAAGGAGCCTCGGCTGAAGCTCGTCCTTTCCCATCCGGGCGGTGACGAGGGCGACGCTTATGCGAAGCTGCTTCTTGAACGCATCGCGGACGCAGGCATTCAAGCGCTCTTCATTGCCGATCGCGTCGGCGAGACCAGAGGCTTCACCGCCGACGGCAAGAAAGTTTATACGCTCTTTGATATTTACCCTCACGCCGACCTTGTGACCTATCCGAGCTATTACGAAGGTTTCGGAAACGCATTTCTCGAGGCGGTCTATTTCCGCAAGCCGGTGGTGGTGAACACCTATGCCGTCTACGCCCGAGATATCGATCCTCTCGGATTCAAGACCATCGAGATGTCCATGCTTGTAACCAACGAGGTCGTCGATAAGGCCCGCGAGATTCTTAATAATCGCTCTTTGCGCGAGGCATGGGGAACAATCAACTACGACCTCGGTGTGAAGTTCTTCTCATACTCGGTCGCGCGTCGCAAGCTCGCCGGCCGTATCGCCAAGCTTTTCGGCGAAGCCTAAGCGAACCTTACATCGACCATGCACGGTCGATGCCTTCGTGTCCTCACATTGGCGATCAGGTTTCTGCCTTGAGAGTGTTTGCAAGAAGCTCCTTGATCTTCTCGATGCCATCCCCTTCACTCGCGCTCACCGGCGCCAGCTCGACCTTTCGAAATTTCGACTTGAAGCGGCGCAAGTTGGCGCCTGCGTCGGGAAGGTCCATCTTGTTTGCGACCACAGCGAATGGCCTGCCAGCCAATCGTGGATCATACAATTTCAGTTCCTCCCTCAGCGTCCGAAAATCCTCAACGGGATCGCGCCCTTCGCTACCTGCCATGTCGAGCACAAAGAGAAGAAGCTTGCAGCGCTCGATATGCCGCAGGAACTCGTGCCCAAGTCCTTTGTTCTCATGGGCCCCCTCGATCAATCCAGGGATATCCGCGACGGTCGCACGCCGATAGCCGCCCAGGGCCACGACGCCGACGATGGGATTGAGCGTGGTGAACGGATAAGGCGCCACCTTGGGATGTGCAGCGGAGATCTTCCCGAGCAGCGTGCTCTTTCCAGCGTTTGGGTAACCCACGAGCCCCGCATCGGCAATCGTCTGAAGTTCCAATGCAAACCACTCCTCCTCGCCGGGTTCGCCATCCGTCGTCCGGCGAGGAACCCGGTTGGTCGAGCTCTTGAAGTGCGTGTTGCCCTTGCCGCCACGCCCACCCTGACAAAGAACAAGCTCCGCGCCAGACTCGTTAAGGTCAGCCAAGGACTCGAGTTTGCGTAAGTCGAGCGGCACCTTCCTTTCAACCTCGCCGACTTCCGGGTCCGCCATGTGGGGACGAAACTGCTTGGGTAGCCGAAAAACGATCGTGCCCACAGGCACTTTCACTGTGAGCGACTCCCCGTTGCGACCATGCTTGTCCTTGCCTTGGCCGTGCGCGCCCCGCTTCGCGCGCACGTTCGGCTCGTAATACAGGCTGGCGAGATTGTCGGTATGAATGTCGGCCTTGAGAATGATGTTTCCCCCGTCGCCCCCGTCCCCACCGTCCGGCCCGCCGCGCGGCACAAATTTTTCCCGGCGGAAGCTGCAGCAGCCATTGCCGCCGTCCCCGGCCTTCGCATGGATGCGGACGTGATCGACGAACTTCATTGCGCCATCAAACCGCAGAAGTCCGAAAGGCGCAAACTTCGAGCGACGCGCCCGACTCGCAACGGGTCACTTCTTCTTGACCAGAGATTCGTAGAGTTTGGCGGTCTGATGCGCAATCGCGGACCATCCGAAGATTTCCTCGGCTCGACGTCGCCCCGCTTCGCCAAATGCCTTGCGCTTGGCCGGATCGGCCATGAGCTCGTTGATACGTGCGCCAAGGTCGCGCGAGAAACGCTCGGGAGCAACTGGCTCAAAGGGACTTTCCTGCATCTGGTCGATGGAAACGAGATAGCCCGTTTCACCGTGCACCACGACTTCCTTGATCCCGCCCACCGCGGATGCCACGACGGGGGTTCCGCATGCCATCGCCTCAAGATTGATGATACCGAAGGGTTCGTAAATCGACGGGCAAACAAAGACCGCTGCGTTGCTGTACAGCTCGATTTTTGTCTTGGTGTCCACCATCTCTTCAATCCAAATCACACCGGAATGTTTACGCTGGGCAGCGGCAACGGCCGCCTTCATTTCCGCGCCGATTTCCGGGGTGTCGGGAGCGCCTGCGCATAGCACGATTTGAAAACCTGGATCGAGATGCTTGATCGCATTGACCAGGTGGATGATGCCTTTTTGCCGCGTAATGCGTCCCACAAAGAGGATATATGGCTCGACGGGATTGATCCCGAATCGCTTGAGAGCAGCCTTCGACTCGACGCGTTTGTATTCATCAAGATCGATGCCGTTGTAAATGACGTGCACCCTTTCCGGCCGAACGTCGAAAAGACGCTCTATGTCAGCTCTTGTCTCGCGGGAGACAGCAATGACCGCGTCAGCCATCTCGATGGCGGTCTTTTCAAGCCAGCAGGTGAAATCATAGCCTCCCCCAAGTTGTTCGCGCTTCCACGGACGCAACGGCTCCAGCGAATGCACGGTAACGACTAGCGGGATGCCGTAGTTTAACTTGGCAAGAATGCCGCCCCAATGAACATACCACGTGTGGCAGTGCACAAGGTCCCCCTTGAATTCCACCGTATTGAAATCCAGCGAACGCTGGAGAGCGCCAAAAACCGACCTTAGCGGCTTCGGACACGTATACTTGTCCGAATTCAGGCTAAAGCCAAGCGCCGAAAGATTTCCTGAAGTGACATTCTGGTCGCCAAAGCATCGCACATGGACTGGCATGAGCTTGGCCAGTTCGCGGCTCAGATATTGAACGTGGATGCCGGCTCCGCCGTAGATATGCGGGGGGAATTCGTTTGTGAGGAATAATACATTCATGTTCCAAGAATCCAGGTGAGATTGCCTTCAGTTGGACGGACTGCCGCACATGGATAGTCCGACTTTCCGCTGAACACCTCGGCAAGGATGGCGTCCTTGCCTTTGCTGTTTACGAGAAAGCAGACGTGCCGGGCGGCGTTGATGATCGGATAAGTAAGGGTTACGCGATAGGTGTTGAACTTTGATACGAAGTTCGCAACGACCCATTTGTCGGTCACCTTCAGGGCTTCCGTGCCCGGGAAGAGCGATGCCGTATGGCCATCCTCGCCCATCCCGAGGAGAAGAAGGTCATGGCGATAAAGCCCATGACCACCGGAACGCCTTTTCAGTTCGTCCTCATACTCCTGCGCGGCCAAGGCAGGATCCGTCTCTCCGCGTATGCGAATGATGTTTTCCGGCGGGATCGGTGCATGATCGAAAAGCGCTTCTTTGGCCATGCGATAGTTGCTCTGGTCGCTTTCCGGCGGAACGCAGCGCTCGTCGCCGAAACTGAAAATCCATTCGTGCCAGGCATCGCGTCGCTTGGCGAGCTCCTGAAACACGGGACGTGGCGTGTTTCCGCCGCTCAGTCCAAGATGGAACTCGCCGCGCTCGAAGATTGCAATGTCCGCCTCTCGCTCGATGAGCGACACAGCATCGTTGACGAAGTTTGAGGAGTGGATGATCTCTGGCGTCATAAAAATTCTACATGAGCCTGGCGGGAACAAGAAAATGCAATTGGCCCTGGCCGGCTTGGAAATCCAATAGCTCAACGCCCGTGAGTGCCGCTTTTCGCACCCTTATCGCCGCAGAATCGCCTACCCCGAGCATCGAGGCGATGGTCTCGCTGAAATCCGGTTCGTGGCCGACCAACAGAACCGACGCGGTTCCCTGACGCGCCTTCAATTCCATGAAGCACGTCTCGGCCGTCATGCCGCACGCAAGCCAGTCCACCTCGGAAACATCTGCATCACCAAGCTTTTCTGCGACGATCCGCGCGGTCTGGCGCGCTCGAACAACTGGGCTGGTAAGAATAATTTCAGGGAGCAGACCGCAGCGGACAAGGAACTTCCCCACCTTCTCGGCCTGTTCCAGGCCCTTGGGAGTCAATTTTCGTTCGTGGTCGCTGGTGGTACGAGGCTCAGCGTCGGCGTGGCGGAGAAAATAGGCAACCATGAGATCCCAGGAGGGTCTGCTATTGTGCGTGTTGCTTTGCAAGAGTCAAATCCATTGAGTTCTTCTGATGAGCAGACTGCAGCTGGCACATCGCTTGCTGCTTTCTTTCCGAGAATCACAACCTGCCGCAAGACCAGAGCAATTTACCGCTAACAAATAGCTGGCGCAGGCTCTGGTTTTTTCGTCAATAATTGACTATGACTGATACGCTGCGCACTTTCGAAGCCGGAAACGGCAAGACCGGCCTGTATTACTCCTTGCCAGCCCTGGAAGAAAAGGGACTCGGGAAGATCTCGCGATTGCCCGTCAGCATCCGAATTGTGCTCGAATCGGTGCTCCGCAACTGCGACGGCAAGAAGGTCACCGAGAGGGACGTCGCTACCCTGGCCGCATGGAACGCCAAGTCACCTGCTCCGGAGGAGATCCCTTTCGTCGTGGCACGCATTGTCCTCCAGGACTTCACTGGCGTGCCGCTCCTGGTGGATCTGGCCGCAATGCGCACCGCGGTTGCCAATTTGAAAAAGGATCCGAAGATCATCGAGCCCCTGGTGCCCGTGGATCTCGTGGTGGATCATTCCGTCCAGGTGGATTTCTTTGGCTCCGCCGAAGCCTTGCGCCTGAATCTCGAAATGGAGTTCAAGCGGAATCGGGAGAGATACAGGTTCCTGAAATGGGGTCAGCAGGCCTTCGAAACTTTCGGCGTAGTTCCGCCTGGCATTGGCATCGTTCACCAGGTCAACCTGGAATATCTCGCCAAGGGTGTCTTGAGCGCGAACACACCGCAGGGTACGGTCTACTATCCGGACACTCTTGTCGGCACCGACTCGCACACGACCATGATCAATGGGCTCGGTGTTGTCGGCTGGGGAGTTGGCGGCATCGAGGCGGAGGCGGGCATGCTCGGCCAGCCGGTGTACTTTCTCACACCGGAGGTCGTCGGCGTCCACCTCACCGGCACCCTCAAGGAGGGTGTCACCGCGACCGATCTCGTTCTCCGCGTCACGGAAATGCTCCGTAAACACAAGGTCGTCGGAAAATTCGTTGAATTCTTTGGCGAAGGGGCCGCGGCGCTCTCGGTGACCGATCGAGCCACCATCGGAAACATGGCCCCTGAATATGGGGCAACGATGGGATTTTTTGGCGTGGACGAGGAAACTGTCGCCTATCTGCGTGGCACGGGCCGCAGCGACGAACTCTGCGCCACCTTCGAGAGGTACTATAAGGTTCAGGGTCTTTGGGGGATTCCGCGCAAGGGCGACGTCGATTACACTGTGGAACTCGAACTTGATCTGGCTTCGATCGTGCCAGGTGTGGCCGGTCCGAAGCGTCCTCAGGACCGTATCAATCTTCCGGAGCTCAAGCAGACATTCGAGGCCCTTTTCGAGAAACCGCTCTCTGAAGGCGGTTATGGAAAGAAATTCGGCGACCTGTCGCTCAGAGTTCCGGTACACATCAACGGTTCTCGTCCCGGCGCCGAGGCCGAGATGCCATCCACGGATACAAGCTCCAATCATCCCGAAGAGGGGTTGCCGCGCAACGAGTCGGAACTGATTACTAACCGTCCGACCCCCGACAGACCAGAGTTTCCCAGCTCAGCGTACAAACCGGCGGACACGGAGATTGGCCACGGAAGCGTTCTCATCGCGGCGATCACAAGTTGCACGAATACGAGCAACCCAAGTGTAATGCTAGGCGCGGCGCTCCTGGCCAAGAAGGCTGTCGAACGGGGATTAAAGGTGAATCCCGCCGTCAAGACGTCTCTTGGTCCGGGCTCACGTGTGGTAACTGACTACCTGGAGAAGACCGGCCTTCAGCCCTACTTCGATAAGCTCGGCTTTCAAACCGTTGGGTATGGTTGCACGACCTGCATTGGAAACTCAGGCCCGCTGCACCCCGCGCTCGAGGAGGCTATCGCAAAGAATGATCTTGTTGCTGCCAGCGTCCTCTCCGGCAATCGCAACTTTGAGGCCCGCGTGCACCAGAACATCCGCGCGAATTTCCTGATGTCCCCGCCCCTCGTCGTCGCTTTCGCGCTGGCTGGCACCGTGGATATCGACCTGAGCTCGCAGCCCCTTGGAAGGGACAAGGATGGAACGGACGTTTACTTGAAAGAGATATGGCCCACGCTGGAGGAGATCCGCTCAGCCATGGCATCCGCGCTCAAGCCCGAAGTCTATCGCAAACTCTACTCCGACTTTGCCGAGCAAAACCCAAAGTGGAACGAGATACCCTCGTCCACCGGAGAAGTTTACCAATGGGACCCAAAGAGCACATACATCCAAGAGCCGCCATTCTTCGTGGGATTCGGAATGGAGCCAGGTCATATCAGCGAAATCAAGGGAGCACGCCCGCTTGGCATCTTCGGCGATTCCGTCACAACCGATCACATTAGCCCAGCTGGCGCTATCAAGAAGACCAGTCCGGCAGGAAAGTTTCTCGTCGAACACGGTGTGCCAGTTGAGGATTTCAACAGCTATGGCTCACGCCGAGGCAACGACAGGATCATGACACGCGGCACTTTCGCGAACGTGCGGATCAAGAACCTGATGGTTCCCGGTGTGGAAGGCGGGTACACTCTCTATTTTGGCAGCAGCGAAGTGCCCGCGCCGGACAAGGAGATCAAAGCCGATGATGGGAAACCAACGTTCATTTATGACGCCTGCATGGCCTATAAGGCCGACGGAGTCCCTCTTATCATTTTTGCCGGCCAGGAGTACGGGACCGGCTCCAGCCGTGACTGGGCTGCGAAGGGCACCAGTCTTCTCGGCGTGAAAGCCGTCGTAGCACAGAGTTTTGAGCGGATCCATCGTTCGAATCTCGTCGGCATGGGCGTCCTGCCGCTTCAGTTCCCCGAGGGAGTCACCGCACAGACGCTTGGCCTGGATGGCACCGAGATTTCAGACGTGCTTGGAGTCTCCGACGACATCGCTCCTCGGCAGGACGTTACCCTGCGCATCACGCGCAAGGATGGCTCTGTTATCGAGCAACCGGTCCGGCTTCGCATCGATACACCCATCGAGGTCGATTACTACCGCCACGGTGGCATCCTGCCATTCGTCCTCAGACAGTTGTTGAGTTAGATTTCCATCGTCCATCCGATTCCCCAAGATCGAAGACCCGGGAATGGTCGGTCGTTGCCAGATCTGCAGATACGCAGCAGAGCGTGCGAACTACTTGCAGTAGATATTCGCACCGCTCGTCAAAGCCATCTTTACCAGGAGAGGCCTGGGAGTTCGTGTGATGGTGGACAAGGGGAAGACAAAAACATCGATTCCACTCCACTCTGGTCGCTTAAGGATCAGGTCCGCTGCGGCCCTTTCGATGACGTGCGCATCGGACCCGTCTGGTACGATCACGATGAAGTTGGTGGGTCGCTCCAGTGCACACTCCTTGGCTTTGCCCGCCTCAAGAAGCCAAACATCCTCGATGGGAAATGCCCTAACCAATGCGGCGAGAAACTCCTCCAAACGATCCTCAATCGTATTCATGCCCCGCTACACAAATCATACGTGAGCGGCAAGCCGCGGTCAACGAGGCGTTCGAAGGAACGGGAAATCGAAGCTCGCGAGGGAGTTAGCCGTATTCTCTGGCCCCTTACTTGCTTGAGTCGTCGCTCGAGAAGAACGTGTCAACGGCCTGAATGGCCTCACGCTCGTCAGGTCCGGAGGCTTCAATCTCAAGGGTCGCCCCAAGGCCCGCGCAAAGAATCAATATGCTGATCACGCTTCGGGCGTCTGCCACTTTTCCTCCCAATCGGCAGACAATGCTCGACCGGAACCGCGCGGCGATCTGGGCGATTCGTCCCGCTCTGCGAAGATGAATACCCTCTTTCCATGGAACAGTAACAACAGTGGTCCTCATCCTAATTGAGACCTAATACCCTAAAAGTGTGCTGCGTGCCTGAAAAAAGTTCCGGCAAACGCGAAAAACTAATCGCCGAAGCGGTGCCGGCAACCGAATTCCTGGTTCAGGTGGGCGGAGGGGTTCGGCCGGAAAAATTGGCTACATGGTGCCAGTAGGGATAAGTCGTAATGCAGGCCTTTTCGGATCCCTGCCGCATTTCGATCGTCCGGACGCTCCTGAAGAAGGCGGAATGCGAGCTGGCATGCAACGAGATCCCGCTGGACATATCGAAAGCGACCCGCTCGCATCACTTTGATGTCCTGCGGGACGCGGGAGTCATTTTCATTCGTTGCGAAGGGACCAAGTGCATGACATCCCTTCGCAGGAAGGAGCTTAACAGGCGTTCCCGGGGCTCCTCAAACTTGTTTCGGTCGCGGATTGATCATGGGCTTCCCGGTGCTTTGTCATTGGGAAGCGCGTCGATGAGCATTGCACTCAGTTCCGTGGAACCTCGGGCCAGTTGCGTGAAGACCCACAAATCCTCACTTTGTCCAGCACCTGACCCGTCGAGTTCGATTTCCTTCAAACGGTCGAGGACGCTCTGAAGCGCTTTCACGTTTGATTGCTCCCAGTTGGCTGCCAGCACATCGAGCGCGCGGCAGGCGGCGTCCTGCCACTCCGTCAGTATTGGCGCAGCCAATGGGGCCGGCTTGTTTACAAGATGAAGCAAGAGCAGGTTCATCACGCGGGTGAGTCTCAGGTTTCCATTTGCCATTGCGGCGGCATCTTGAAGGATATCAGCCCGATTTTTCGGTTCGCCGTACATTCGCCTCAGCGAGGCGAAAACCTCGCCGTTGGCACTCTCGAGGCGTCTCTTCGCAGGGATTAGCTCCGGTCCGCGGCCGGTTCCTTCCCGCAATCTGCGACAGAGCAAGGTGATATAATTGCCGCTGGCCAATAGAGCCTCCTTCATCAGCGGCTGGAACCTATCCTTTTCCCAGGCCGGCCAGAAGAAGTGCGCGGCGAGCAAGGCCAGTCCTCCGCCGGCGAGAGTGCAGGCCAGACGCTCTATCGTGAGTTTCCAGTCCACCGGGCCGCCGATCTCAGTCAAAAGCACGACCATTAGTGTGAGAAACACGACCGAAATATCATAGCGGCGCTTCAGGAAGAGCGCGAAAAAGAACGCTGTGAGCGCCGCTGCAGCGAGAAGCACCACATGGGGCAGCTTAAGGAACAAGAGTCCGCTCGCCAGCAGGCTTCCCAAAAGCGTGCCGAGCACGCGTTCTCCGGCACGCTGCCTCGTTGAACCGTAGTCGGGCTGCATCACTACGACGAGGGTCAACCCCAGCCAATAGCCGTGCGGAATCCCAAGCCACGTGTGCACGAGAACGCTCGGAATCAGGAGCGTTCCCAATCGCAAGATGAAACGCATCAGCGAACGGTCCATACGGGGGCTCAAGTTGAGAGCTGCACGCAGCGTTCCGAGCCGCCATGTGTGCAAGTCGAGAAGTTCGAGCGAGAAAGCTCCCCGCTCGCTGGCGCGATCGACCGTCTCGCGAACGGCCACCCTGAGATCGGGCACGAGCCCCTCGATCTGCTCAAGAATATTCACGAGGTGCATTCCAAGCGGAAGGTTGCCTGTCCGAGCGCTCACCTTGCTGCGAGCGGCCTTGAGCAGAATCGTCAGTCGCCGAAGTCGCACATCAAGCGATGCCAAATGCGACGGCTGCCGGGAGACGACCGTCAATGCAATCGAGCGCGCGACGTTCTCAAGCGACTGGAAGACTGGCTGAAACGCGCCGGCCGCCTCAGCCAGCCCGCGGTTGATTCCGCGTGTTTCCATAGCGGTATCCAAAGCCAGGACATGCGTGGCAAATCGCGAAGACAACAGGTGAAGTCTTTCCAGCCGCGCCACCAACGGTCTCATGCGTTTGGAGGCGGCTGCATTCAGCGTAACAAGCGTTCGGTCGAGCGTCGCACGAAGTTGGGCCTGCTGGGCAGCCACAGCGTCATTCCACCCAGGTTCCACTCTGTCGCCGTTGAGAATTTCGACGAGATTGGCCGCCTCCTGCCAGCACTCAGCCGTTGCCCGGCGCAGGGGATGCTGCGGACGAAAGGGCCAAAGAGCCATCTGAAGCAGGATTCCAAGTGCGCCGCCGACCCACGTTGAAAGCGTGTGAGAGAGGACATCTGCATGGTCCGGAGGGGCTGCTGACGCCATCAGGAAGATAAAAACAGTCGGCACCGCAAGCGGCGGGCCGTAATCTGCACTGAGATGCCTCAAGACCCCGGCGACAATCGCCATGACGCCTGCAAACACGAGCGCCATCCATAAGTGCTGGGAACTCATCGAACCGAGCGCCGCGGCCATGCCCAACAGCAATCCGCCAGAAGAGAGAATTGCCAATCTCAGCGAGTATGACCCGCGCACATCCGCCATGGCCATGTTCTGCGCGGCGATCGCCGCAAAGATCAGATGTAGGGGAATCTGGCCCGTTTCAGCCACCAGCAGAGGCAGCATGAGGCCTGCCGTCGCACGTGTCGCGCGGGCGATGTCAGGCCGCCATTCGGTCGCGAGCGCAGAGATGCCCGCGAACGGTTGCCGGCTTACGAGCATATACCGTCGGCCATTCCGAGTTCGTTGGAAACTGAATTACTGAAGCTTTCTCGCGCTAAATGATACGGTCACGCAACGGCATATCCGCGAGAAAGCGGCTGAAGTTTTCAAGGAAATGTCGAACGAGCGTTTCAGGTTCGCTCCGGTGACCTCCTGCGGTATGTGGCGTAATATAGCAATTGGGAGCCGTCCAGAGAGGGTGGGCGTCGGGCAAGGGCTCCGGATCGGTCACGTCGAGCCAGGCGGCACCAAGGTGACCCGATCTCAACGATGCCGAGAGCGCTTCCTGATCGACCGTCGTTCCCCGGCCGATATTGTAGAAAACCGCACCGCGCTTCATCCAGTCGAGGCGCTCAGCGGAGATGAACTGAGCGGATGCCGCATTGTCCGGTAAAATGTTGATGACATGATCGGCAGTGCCGAGCGCTCCACGCAGATTTTCGGGAGTTACTGTGGGAACCCCTTCGTCTCCTCTTGGATTCCGGCGCATGGCGATCACCTTCATGCCGAACGGGGAAAGCAGCTCCAGAAGCCTTGATGCGATGGCTCCAAATCCCAGGATGACAGCGCTTTGATTCTTCAAGACTACCGAACCTTCCCTGAGGGCAACCCATTGCGGCGAGCCATTCGCACACCGGCTGGAGAGACCTTCGGGTAGCTTTCGCGCCTGAGCGAGCATGAACGCGAATACATGCTCTGCGCACGCCTCGGCATAGACGGCAGAGCTGTTGGTGACGATCAGTCCGCGGAGTTTCGCGAAGGATCGGAACTTCGGAGTGTCGTAGCGCGAAAAACCGGCGCTCGTCAGTTGAATCCAGCGCAAACGCTTCGATTCGAGCACGCCGCTTACGTCCGGTTGACCGAAAGCGACGTCGGCGGTCTCGAGAGCCGGATCGGGCTCCGTGGGCGCCAGAACGGATTCGGTGCCGCGACGCGGAAAAATCAGTTCATGAGACGTTGTGCCCTGCTTGAGGACCTGGAGTCCGGAATCACTCAAGGGGGCGTCACAGAAAATACGTAGTCCTGGCATAGCGACGAACCGCAATCTGTCGTTCAGGGAGCCTTCTTTGAAGGGTTGGCGAGTTTGTCCTTAATCACCGGATATAAGTCGTAGGTAGGGTAAAACTCGGTGCGAAACGCTTTCCAAGCCGTCTTCTCGAGCGCGACATTAACGTCCCGCAACTTTGAAGCAGGAACCTCAAGGGTGACAACCTGGCCAATGCCCATCATCACATGCCAGCTTACCACGCTAGTGCCTTCAGGGGGAAACGCTTTCCAAAAGCCCTGATCGTCCAGCAGCTTCTGGATCTCCGCGAGGTTGAAGGACTGGTCGTGCTTGAGAAAAATCGTGAGCAGAATCGCATCCGGCGCCTGTGTGCCATGGGATCGCGCAGAAAAAAGGAGTTGAACGAGTAAAATCGAAAGAAAGAGTTTCTTCATAGGTCAGTGATCGCCCTTGTTGCCGTCGCTGCAAGCGGATATCGAGGCAAAAAGCGGCCTCAGATTCGCTCGATTGTGAGGAGAGGGAAAAGAGCTACGATACCCATTGTGAAAGATACAGACGCAGTGCGGCCCCTAAATTTTCTTCGGCGTAGAGCTCACTCGAACACCCTGTTTCTGTGGCTCACGACGGTCGCCTTGCTTCTCTCGATGCTCATGCTGCACTCCAAGGAAGCCCAGAACATTATGAAAAATGCCCGCATATTGATGGTTGTGACAAGCGCAGCGAAAATGCCGAACGGAGAGCCAACCGGCTTGTGGCTCGAAGAATTCGCCGTTCCTTACGAGGTCTTCAAGGGGGCTGGAGCCGCGATTACCGTCGCTTCACCTCGCGGTGGGTCCGCGCCAATCGATCCACGGTCCCAGCCCAAAGGTGACGAAACAGCTCGCTGGCAAGAAGCGTCGGAAAAGCTTGGAAGTACGCTTCCTCTCGCGAGCGTTAAAGCCACGGATTTCGACGCCATCTTCCTTCCCGGCGGACATGGCACCATGTTCGATTTTCCGGGCAATGCCGAGCTCATGCGTCTGCTGCGAGACTTCGATGCTGCCGGCAAACCGATCGCTGCCGTGTGTCATGCGCCCGCTGCCCTTGTGACGGCCGTCGATTCGGCGGGGGTTCTTTTGGTTCGAGGCAAGCCAGTGACGGGATTTACGGACTCC
>DATDAX010000382.1:0-18979 GCA_036525175.1 Terrimicrobiaceae bacterium
AGCCACATCCGGATCATCCTCACCGACGAGATCGAAATAAAGCGACGCGAGAAAGGCGACGCAAAAAAATCGAAGAAATCCGGCCCGCCAAAGGCAGCGACAAGCAAGCCTGCCGGGAAACGCGCGAAAGATAGCCAACCCCAAGCCGAGGCTGCGCCAGCCGCCCAGCAGAGCGAATCCAAGGAATAAATCATGGGACAGAAAGTCAATCCAATCGGCTTCCGCCTTCCGATCAGCCGGGACTGGTCGTCAAGATGGTATGCGTCGCGAAAAGACTTTGCAGATTACTTGCTCGCTGACGGCAAGATTCGCGGGTTCCTGCATAAGAAGCTCAGGCAGGCCGCCGTGTCGCGCATCGTGATAGAGCGCGCGTGGAACAGCCTGCGCGTGACCATCCATACGGCTCGCCCGGGAGTCGTCATTGGACGCAAGGGTTCTGAAATTGAAAAGATGACGGAGGAGATTTCGCGTCTGGCCGGGGGCAAACAGGTCAAGATCGACATTATTGAGATCAAGGCGCCCGATATTGAGGCTCAGCTTGTCGCCGAAAATGTTGCGTCCCAGCTCGAGCGGCGCATTTCCTTTCGCCGCGCCATGAAGCGGGCCGTACAGCTCGCAATGGAACAGGGCGCTCTCGGAATCAAGATTCGTTGCTCCGGCCGCCTCGGCGGCGCGGAGATCGCTCGCACGGAGTGGTACCGTGAAGGCAAAATCCCCCTTCATACAATGCGTCAGCCGATTGACTACGGATTTACAGAGGCCTCAACCGTCGCGGGAAAAATTGGCGTAAAGTGCTGGATCTGCAAGAAGCCATCCCATCCCGAAGGCGAGGAGCAAAAGCAGCAGCAGCTTGCCAAGGAACGCCCGCGCTCTCCCAAAGCAGAAACCCACACAGCCTGATCTAAGAGGAACGAGCCATGCCATTGATGCCCAAACGCGTAAAGTATCGCAAGACGCAGCGTGGAAGCCGCGCCGGAAATGCTTCGCGCACACTTACGATTGATTTCGGTGAGTTCGGCCTGCAAACCCTCGACCGCGCCTGGATCACGAATGTTCAGATCGAGGCCGCCCGAGTTGCCATGACACGCAACATGAAGCGCAAGGGCAAACTCTGGATCCGTATTTTCCCTGACAAGTCCGTAACCGCCCGCCCGCCCGAGACCCGTATGGGCAAAGGCAAGGGCAACCCCGAGCATTGGGTTGCAGTCGTCCGCCCCGGCAACGTCCTCTTCGAACTCGACGGCGTCTCAGAAACGATCGCCCGCGAATCGTTGCGCCTTGCAGCGAACAAGCTTCCCGTACGCACACGCTTCATCTCGCGCCACCGCGCAGCAAAATAACGCGCCATGAAAATCGCCGAAATCAGGGAACTCACAATCAAGGAGCTCGCCGCACGCAAGCGCGAGATCCGGCAGGAAATTTTTAACCTTCGCATCCAACAACAGGCCGGCCAACTCGAGAAGCCCCACATGCTGCGCTCGCTGCGCCGCGACGCAGCCCGTGTCGAGGGTGTCCTCACGCAAAAGCGGAAAACCTCACAGAGCACCACAGCTCCCGCACAACCTGCGGGCAAGAAGTAGACCATGAACGAAGCAACTACAGACTCGCCCTCTCCCACAGCGCCCGAAACGCCTGAACCGGCCACGGCGATTACAGAGACAAGACGCAACCTGCGAAAAACCCGCGTCGGCGAGGTCGTCTCGAACACGATGGACAAGACTATCGTGGTGCGCACCGTCACTCGCGTGCCGCATCAGAAGTTTGGAAAGATCATCAAACACGTGAAGAAATTCTACGTCCATGACGAGCAGAACGAAGCCAAAGTCGGCGATCGCGTCTCGATAATGGAAAGCCGACCGCTCTCCAGGCTCAAACGCTGGAGACTCGTCGAAGTCCTCAAGCACTAATCTCTAGTATTAGTAGATCCCTAAACCTTTAGAATTCGAATCCTATGATCCAGCTCCGATCCCGTCTCGACGTCGCTGATAACACCGGCGCACGCATGGCCACGATGATCGGCGTCATTGGCAAGCCCTCGATGAGCGCCCGCGTCGGTGACGTCATCACCGCAAACGTTAAAGAAGCCTCATCGGGAGGCACGGTAAAGAAGGGTGAAGTCGTGCGCGCGGTTGTCGTCCGGACCAAGCAACCAATCAAGCGCCAGGACGGGTCCTACCTTCGCTTCGACAACAATGCCATTGTGATCATTGACAAGGATCTCAATCCGCGAGGAACACGCATTTTCGGACCGGTGGCCCGCGAACTGCGCGAGAAAAACTTCATGAAGATCATTTCCCTCGCGCCTGAAGTCCTATGAGCAAGCCGAAATTCCACGTCAAGCGCGGCGACACCGTTCAGGTTATTTCCGGGAACCATCGCGGCTCCTCGGGCAAGATCCTGCGCGTCTTTCCCGAAAAGGCCCAGGTGATCATCGAAGGAGTGCGCCTCATCAAGAAGCACCAGCGCAAGACTCAGGATAATCCCAATGGCGCCATAATCGAACGCGAGGGCCCGATCCACATTTCCAACGTCAAAATCGTCGAGCGCGCCGCCTCGGAGAAAGACAAAGCCAGGAAAAAGGCAGCCTGAGTTTTTCCACAATGACACCGATTTACAAAGATTCCGAAACTGAACAACACATGGCTGTTGGGCACCTTCGCGAGTCTTTGCCGTCCATGGACAACAATTGAGCATATGGCTACGCAACCAAATCCGGAACTTCTCGACGACTACAAGAACCGCGTCGTCCCCGCCCTGCGGGAGAAGCACGGCTACAAAAACCTTCACCAAATTCCGAAAGTCATCAAGGTCGTCGTGAATTCCTCGGTTGGCGCCGGTGCGGACAGCAAGGAAGCCCTCGAGATCGCGAAGTCCGAGATCGCGCTGATCACCGGTCAGCGTCCCGTTTCCACGCTGTCGAAGAAGAGCATCGCAAACTTCAAGCTTCGACAAGGCCAGGCCATCGGTGCGAAGGTGACTCTTCGAGGACGCATCATGTACGAATTTCTCGAGCGGCTTATCAAGATGTCGCTCCCGCGCATTCGCGACTTCCGCGGTGTGTCGACCAAGGCCTTTGACCGAAACGGCAATTACACCCTTGGTGTTTCCGATCAATCGATTTTCCCCGAGATCGAACTCGACAAGATCAAACGCAACATCGGTTTTGACATCACAATCGTCACAACCGCGCGCACCGACGATGAGGCCAAGTCGCTCCTAAGCGAGCTTGGGATGCCCTTCGCCGACAAGGCCAAGAAGCCCCCCGTGCGCAAAACCGAGGAGCAGCAAGAGGAAACCGCCGGGGCGGCTTCCTAACTACTGCCAATTCCCATGACCGATCCCATAGCAGACTTGCTCACACGGCTGCGCAACGCCGCCCGCGCGCGCAAGACCGAATTCACCGTCCCCTATTCCAAACTCAAGAGCGAAATCGTCCGGATTTTGGAAAAGGAAGGCTACATCGCCGGCTTTGAACTCGAGACTCCCGAAAAAGGCCACCCTCATCTCAAGATTAAGAACAAATTCGTAAACAAGACATCCGCGATCGCAGGGCTCAAGCGTGTCAGCAAGCCCGGCCTGCGCCGCTATGTAGGAGCCGATGAAGTTCCTCGCGTCCTGGGCGGCATGGGCATCGCGGTGCTTTCCACTTCGCGTGGAGTCATGTCCGGCCAGGAAGCGAAAAGGCAAAACGTCGGCGGGGAACTGCTCGCCTATATCTGGTAAGGAGCATCATGTCTCGAATCGGAAAAAAACCCATTGAAGTGCCACCCAAGGTGAAGGTGAATGTTGGCTCCGAAGGCGCCGTCACCGTCGAAGGTCCGAAGGGCAAGCTCTCCTGGAATCTTCCCAAGGCTGTCAGCGCCCGCGTCGAGGGCAGCACGGTCTCTGTTGATCGGAGCAACGAGACCCGCCAAGTAAGAGCGCTGCACGGCCTCTCCCGCGCGCTCATCGCCAATATGGTCTCCGGCGTCAACGTCGGGTTCAAGAAGGAGCTCGAAATTCAGGGCGTTGGCTTCAAGGCGGCAGTCCAGGGCCAGAAACTCAACCTGAGTCTCGGCAAATCTCATCCCATTCTTTTCCAGATTCCAGCCGACGTGAAAATTACGGTCGCTGAGAGCACCAAGATTACGATCGAAGGCGTCGACAAGCATCTCGTCGGTCAGACGGCAGCGGATATTCGCGCCTTCTATCCGCCGGAGCCTTACAAAGGCAAGGGAATCCGCTACGTCGGAGAACAGGTCCGCCGCAAGGAGGGCAAAACCGTCCAATAACAATGTCCGCATCCATCAGCAAACGCCAGGTCCGTCATCGGCGCCTTCGGAAGAAGGTCGCCGGAACGTCGGAACGTCCGCGTCTCGCAGTCCATTTCTCCGAGCGCCATATTACCGCGCAGGTTATCGACGATACGGCGGGCAAGACGCTCGCCTCCGTTCACACCATGGAGTCCGAATTGCGCTCAGACAAGGAGACGCGCGCCAACGTCGTGACAGCAACAAAGGTTGGGAAGCTCATCGCTGAGCGCGGCACCTCGAAGCAGGTCAAGAAAGTTGTTTTCGACCGAGGCGGCTACAAATACCACGGCAAGGTCAAAGCCCTTGCCGATGCGGCGCGCGAGGGAGGCTTGGAATTCTAAACCACTTATGGCAACTCATCGAAGATCTCAACACAGATCCCACCCAGACGACAAGTCCGAACCGAAGGAAACGACGGAAAAGGTGGTCTTCATCAACCGCTGTGCAAAGGTCGTCAAGGGCGGGCGCCGCTTCAGTTTCAGCGCGCTCATCGTGTCCGGCAACCACAACGGCCGCGTTGGCATCGGTTTTGGCAAGGCTAACGAGGTAAGCGAAGCCATTCGCAAAGCCACCGAGTCTGCAAAGAAACGCATGGTGAACGTAGCGATCCACGAAAATACCATCCCCCACGAAGTCCTTGGTGAATTCGGCGGCGGTCGCGTGTTGCTCAAACCCGCATCGCCCGGAACTGGCGTCATAGCAGGCGGAGGAGTCCGCGCCGTCATCGAGGCCGCTGGCATCCGCGACGTGCTCGCAAAATCGCTCGGCTCCAGTAACCCGGCAAACGTCGTAAAGGCAACGTTGGACGCCCTTACGACGCTTCGCCCGAAAGCCGAGATCTTTAAGATCCGCGGCAAGGCGATCACGGTCAAGGCCCCAGCCCCTGCCGCGGCACAAGCGCTATGAGACTGCACGATTTGAAACCCAATCCCGGTGCCAAGCACCGCCGCAGGCGTCTTGGGAGCGGCGAGAGCTCCGGACGCGGCAAGACCTCTGGCAAGGGCCACAAGGGTCAGAAAGCCCGCTCGGGCGGAAGCATACGTCCCGGATTCGAGGGTGGTCAGATGCCCTTGCACCGCCGTTTGCCGAAACGCGGCTTCAACAACGCCGCGTTCAAGACAGTGTACGGGATCGTCAACGTCGACGATCTCGAGAAGCGTTTCGACGACGGCGCGGCGATCAATGAGAAATTCCTTCGCGGCGCCGGACTTGTTCGCGGCTCGCTGAACGGCATCAAGATTCTTGGTCGCGGGGAAGTCAGCAAGAAGTTCCACCTCGAAGTGGACAGCATCAGCGCATCCGCCAGAAAGAAGATCGAGCAGGCTGGCGGAACCATCGTGATGACAGGGCGCAAGCCCGGCTCAAAAGTGCAGGCGTAGAATCCCCACCGAGCGAGCTGGGCCCCTCCCATCGATGATTTCCGCGTTCACCAACATCTTCAAGATCCCCGAACTGCGCCAGCGCGTTCTTTTCACGCTGGCCATGATCGTGATCATCCGGGCGGGATCTGCGATCACAACGCCCGGTGTGAATGCGGAAATTCTGCGGGAGTGGTTTCGCAATGTCGCCGACGCTCAATCCGCAGGAGGTGTCGCATCGCTCTTCAACCTCTTTAGTGGCGGAGCGCTGGCACATTGCGCGATCTTTTCCCTGGGGATCATGCCCTACATCAGCGCGTCGATCATGCTCCAACTGCTTACAGCGGTTGTTCCACAACTCGGCAAGCTGGCGCGAGAAGACGGCGGCCGCCGAAAGATCATGCAGTACACGCGCTATTCCACCATCGCGCTGTGCATCTTTCAGGGTTTCCTGCTCGCCAAATCTTTCGAGAATCCGCAGGCGAATCCCTTCCTGCCAGGGATCATGGATACCATCAATCGTCTTGGACTGGATCTGGTTCCTGAGCCGGGGCTGGCATTTCAGCTGATGACCGTGATCACCATGACAGCCGGGACAATGTTCCTTATGTGGCTCGGTGATCAGATCACAGAACGCGGAATCGGAAATGGCGTCTCCCTCATTATTACAGTGGGCATTCTCGCTCAGCTTCCAGCAGGATTGATTCAGGCTTGGCGCACGTTCGTTCCAACCGCGCCGGGAACGCAGGCGAATGTCAGCCCCATCGTGCTTGTCCTGCTGTGCCTCTTTCTGGTGCTCGTCATTGCCGCTGTTATTGCGGTGACGCAGGCCCAACGCAAGATCAGCATCCAGTACGCCAAACGCGTCGTCGGACGCAAGGTCTACGGAGGCCAAACGCAATACATGCCGCTTAAGATCAACTACGCGGGCGTTATGCCGATCATTTTTGCTCAGGCCATCCTCCTCTTTCCTTCCACGATCATCAACATGGCCTTTCCCCAGAATCGCACGGCGCAGGAGATTGCAAACTTGCTGGCTGTTGGCTGGCTCCACTACGTCCTCTACGGAGCGATGATCTTCTTCTTCAGCTATTTCTGGGTGGCCACACAGTTCCAGCCCGTCCAGATCGCCGACGATCTGAAGAAATACGGCGGCTTTATTCCGGGCGTCCGTCCCGGCAAGCCGACAGCGGACTTCCTTGATTTTACGATGTCGCGCCTGACGTTCGCCGGGGCGATCTTTCTCACGGTTATTGCCGTATTGCCTCAGCTTCTGGCGCAGGCACTCAAGGTTCCGTACATGACTGCGCAGTTTTTCGGCGGAACGGGCGTCCTGATCATCGTGGGTGTCGTGCTCGACACAATGCGTCAGGTTGAGACTCATCTGCTCCAGCGGCACTACGATGGGTTCCTTCGTAAGGGCAAGATTCGAGGCGCTCGCGAGCAGCGCCCGCGACTGGGTTCCGGTCAAGTGCTCGATGACAGCTCCCTGGTGCTCATCTACGCCAGCCTCGGCATCCTGGTGATTGCGGGGGTCACCATTTTCTTCGCGACCCGGCAGTAGGGAGATGAAAAACCGCGTCGTTCTACTCGGACCTCCGGCTTCCGGAAAAGGGACCCAGGCCGCCCTGCTATCGGCGACCTTTGGAATCCCCGCCGCCTCGACCGGAGCCATGCTCCGTGACGAAAAGGCTCGGGGAAGCAAACTCGGCGCCGAAGCAGAACGGTGGACAATTCAAGGAAAACTCTTCCCGGACGAGCTTGCGCTGCGCGTCGTCTGGAAATGGCTGGAAAATCGCCGCAGATTTATCCTGGATGGCTTTCCGCGAACTCTCGGCCAGGCGGAATCCTTCGACCAGAGCCTCGAAGAGCGCAACATGCCCCTCGATGTCGTCTATTTTCTCAATTTATCCGACGAATTGGTCCGGGAACGCATGACGAGCCGTCTGACGTGCTCGCGTTGCGCCTCGGTCTTCAATGAGAAGTTTCACGACGTCACGATCGACACGCCGTGCCCAAGGTGCGGAGGCGACCTCGTGCGGCGAAACGATGATACGGACGAGGCTTTGGACCACCGCCTCGCCCAATACCGCGAGCACACCCTGCCGGTTGCCCATCACTATCGCGAAAAAGGCTTGCTCAAGGAAGTGGATGTCACGGCAGGGCGTGATGCCGTTTTCAACCGCCTCTATGCGGACTTTCACGAGGAGGTCCTCGCATGATCCCAATTAAGCGCGGCCCCGAGATCGACAAGATGCGCCGTGCCGGCGAAACAGCGGCGGAGATCCTCAACCGCTTGGCCGACTTGGCCACTCCCGGCGTCTCCACCGTCGAGATCGACCGTGCCGCCGCCCAGTTCATGCGCGATGCGGGCGTCCAGAGCGCCTTCCTCGGATATAAGAAATTCCCGGGAAACATGTGCATTTCGATCAATGAAGAAGTCGTCCACGGCATCGGAGGACCAAGAAAAATCCGCTACGGCGACGTCGTCAAAATGGATGTCGGCATCGTCCGCGACGGCTGGATCGGCGATACCGCAATGAGCGTCCCGGTCGGAATCATAGAACCCGAGACGGAACGCCTGCTTACCGTAACGGAACAAATTCTGGATGGCGCCGTCCAGCGCGTCCAGGCCGGCCGCCGGCTCGGCGACGTCAGTGCGTACGTCGAAGAACAAGCAGTCGCCCACGGCTACTCTGTGGTCCGCGAATTCGTGGGTCATGGAGTCGGCCGACACCTCCACGAAGAACCCCAGGTTCCAAATTTTGGCAAACGCGGCACCGGCCCCGTCCTCAGACCGGGCATGACACTCGCCATCGAACCCATGATCAATATGGGCAAGGCAAAAGTCCGCGTTCTGGAAGACAAATGGACAGTCGTCACCGCCGACGGACTGCCCTCCGCTCACTTTGAACACACCGTGCTCGTCACCGACAGCGCCCCCGAAATCTTGACATGGCCAAGAAAGACGCTATTGAAGTAGAGGGAAAAGTCGTTGAACTGCTGCCGAATACCATGTTCCGCGTGGAACTGGGCAACGGGCATCGCATTCTTGCGCACATTTCCGGAAAAATGCGGCTGCACTTCATCCGCATCCTTCCCGGTGACAAGGTGATGGTGGAGATGTCTCCTTACGACCTCACGAAAGGCCGCATCACTTTCCGTCACAAGACCGACACGCCCAAACCAGAAACCGTAAAATGAAAGTCCGAGCCTCCGTAAAGCGCCTTTGCGAAAACTGCAAGATCGTGCGGCGTAAGAATGTGGTGCGCGTGATTTGCACCAACCCGCGACACAAACAGAAGCAGGGCTAGAAAGCCCTTGAAGCACTCAACATCCTACCTTCGAAAAACATTATGCCACGCCTTCTTGGAGTAGAAATTCCCGGTGACAAGCGCATCGAGGCTTCGCTGCCGTACATCTATGGTATGGGGGCGAGCAATACCAAACGCGTTCTGGAGGTCGCAAACATTGATCCGAACGTCCGGGCCAAGGAACTATCGCCCGAGCAGTTGAACGCCATCATCCACGCGATCAACTCGCTGAAGATCGTCATCGAAGGCGACCTTCGCCGCGAAGTTCAAAGCAATCTCAAACGCCTCCAGGCTATCAATTGCTACCGCGGCATCCGCCACCGACGCGGATTGCCCGTCCGTGGCCAACGTACCTCGACCAATGCGCGGACGCGCAAGGGTCCCCGCAAGACAGTCGGCGTCCAACGCAACCCCGACGCCAAAGCCGGCAAAGTTTAAACAAGTTATATGGCTGACGAAACTCAAGATCAACCGGCGCCTTCCGAAGGTGAAGCCCGCCCTGCCGCGGAAAAGAAACCGAAGGTGCTTCCTAAGAAAAAGGACTCCGAAGAGGCAACGCCCGCCGTCGTTGGCGCACAACCCGCAAGCACAGAAGCGGCCCCTAAGGAGGCGAAACCCGCTACGGCAGCCAAGAAAACTGGAAAGAAAGACGAGAAGAAGGAGAGCGCTCCGGCCCCAGTCGCGCTTTCGCTCGACGACAGCATCGAACCGCTGAAAATCGTCAAGGCCAAGGGCAGCAAAAATGTTACCCACGGAATCGCTCACGTTCAGGCGAGTTTCAACAACACCATCGTGAGCATCACCGACCAGAAAGGCGCCGTCATTGGATGGTCCAGCGCTGGAAAATGCGGCTTCAAAGGGTCTCGAAAGAGCACTGCCTATGCCGCTCAGATGGTTGCGCAAGATGCCTGTAAACAGGCGATGAGCCATGGTCTCAGAGAAGTCGAGGTCCGCGTAAAAGGCCCCGGAGCCGGAAGGGAATCGGCCGTACGTGCCATGCAGGCAGTGGGACTCGAGATAACCGTAATACGGGACGTCACGCCGGTGCCTCACAACGGTTGCCGTCCGCCAAAACAGCGTCGCGTTTGATAACAATCTAGGAAACGAAATCCTCATGGCTCGCTATACCGGACCAAAGACCAAAGTAAGCCGCCGCTATGGCGTGCTCATTCACGGATCACCAAAGGCGTTTGAGAACAAGAACTACCCGCCCGGCCAGCATGGACCGAAGGGATCCCGCCGCAAGCTTTCGGACTACGCGCTGGCGCTGGCGGAAAAGCAAAAGCTTCGCTACCAATATGGCGTCCTTGAACGCCAGTTTCGGCGCTATTTCCAACTCGCGTCGAGCAAGCGCGGGGTGACGGGCGAAATTCTACTTCAACTTCTCGAGACTCGTCTCGATAACGTGGTCCACAAGCTCGGATTCGCAAAAACCCTGCGCGCTGCGCGACAGATGGTTTCGCATGGTCACGTCGCCGTCAACGGACGCAAAACCAATATCTCATCGATGAATCTCAAGGCCGGTGACAAGATCGCAGTGCGAACCAACGACCGTTCGAAACGCCTCGCGGCAAAGGCGGTCGATCAAACGTCGGCAATTTCCACGCCTGACTGGCTCGTTGCGGACAAAGATGGCCTCTCGGGCACAGTTGCTCGCATGCCGACCAGAGCGGACATCAATCCTATCGTAAACGAACAGCTCGTTGTCGAATTGTATTCGCGCTAGCGGCGACTGGGGTCGAATTCCCAACCAGAAACGACTTAGCGCCCGCCATTTGGCGGGCGTTCTTTTTGGTGCCGCTCTTGTCATTCCCGACAATCCCGCTTAATTGCTCAGGGACTATGCCGAAGACTGAAGACGCTCCCTCAACCCTTGACGAAAAGGCCGCCGCGATGCGGACGAAGAACCTCGATCTTGCCATTCAGCAAATCGAAAAGGACTACGGCAGCGAGGCGATTCGTAGGCTCGGCGACGCCACGGTGTCGGCGGTCGACGTCATACCGACAGGCAACATCCTGATCGATCGCGCACTGGGTGTTGGAGGTCTTCCTCGCGGGCGAGTCGTTGAGATTTTCGGTCCGGAAAGCTCCGGCAAAACCACTCTCACGCTCACTGTGATCGCCCAGGCTCAGAAACGTGGCGGGCTGGCAGGCTTTATCGATGTCGAGCATGCGCTTGATCCCGGCTACGCAAGGAAGCTCGGTGTCAATCTCGACGAGCTCCTTGTTTCCCAACCAAGCTCCGGCGAAGAGGCCCTCCGCATTTGCGAAACGCTCGTGCGCTCAAACGCGCTGGACGTCATTGTCGTAGACTCGGTGGCCGCACTGGTGACAAAATCCGAGCTGGAAGGTGAAATCGGCGATGCGGTTGTCGGAGCGCAGGCCAGACTTATGAGCAATGCCCTTCGAAAACTGACCTCCTTTATATCCAAGGCGCGCACGGTTTGCATTTTTACCAATCAAATCCGCGAAAAGATCGGGGTTATGTTTGGGAATCCGGAGACGACGCCCGGCGGCAAGGCGCTCAAGTTTTACGCGAGCGTGCGCGTCGACATTCGCCGCATCGGAGCGATAAAGAACAGTGATGGCACGGTCACGGGCAATCGGACCAAGATCAAGATCGTCAAAAACAAGGTTGCGCCTCCATTCACCGAAGCGGAGTTTGACATCATGTACAGCGAAGGTATTTCCAGCACCGGTTCGCTCCTTGATCTCGCGCTCGAGAAAGGCGTTCTGGAAAAACGTGGTTCCTGGCTCAGTTACAAGGGAACCCAGCTGGCACAGGGCCGTGACGCGGCGAAGGAGGTGTTGCGAACCGATTCGACGCTTTTTGAGCAAATCAACCAGGATGTTCGCTCCGCACTAGATGCCGGCAAAAAATCGTAGCATCAGACGCTGATTGTTGGCATGCCATCCCCTCGAATCCTGCTCTTCGGAAGTTCAAATACAGACCTTGTCATCGTCTGCGAACGCCTTCCGGAACCTGGAGAAACGCTCCTTGGAGGAACCTTCCAGCGCTCCGCTGGAGGAAAGGGAGCAAATCAGGCCGTGGCTGCGGCGCGCGCCGGAGCTCGAGTAGTCTTTGTCGGAGCTCGCGGAAACGACGATTTCGGCACGGTCGCTGCAGCCGGACTACGACGCGAGAAGATCGACATACGGCATTTCAAAGTCCACAAGGGTGTCTCAAGCGGCATTGCGTTGATCCTCCTGGGAGGGAAGTCACGCGAAAATCTGATCGCTGTGGCACGTTCGGCCAATGATCTGCTCACTGCAGCAAGCGTTCAAGCCGTCCAGGCAGAGTTTCCCAGGAGCGATGTCATTGTCACTCAGCTTGAGATCCCAATGAGCGCCGTGAAGAAGGCCGCCGAACTGGCGCATCAGGCCCGAAAGCCGTTTGTCCTAAATCCGGCGCCTGCCCGCCCTCTGCCAAAGTCGCTGCTTCGCCTTGTCCACACCGTGACGCCGAACGAGCACGAAGCGGCGATCCTGACCGGCGAGAGAAGCCCCGAGCACGCCGGCGAGAAGCTGCTGGAAGCTGGTTGCCGCAATGCCGTGATCACTCTCGGCGCCCGGGGCGCCATGCTCGTGAACGCATCCGGTATCACCCGGTTTCCTGCTCCAAAGGTCAAGCCGGTCGACACAGTCGGTGCGGGAGATTGCTTTACCGGTTGGCTCGCCACCGGAATTGCAGAAGGCCTGACGATGCACGCCGCGGTGACGAGAGCCGTGCGGGCTGCCGGCATCGCAATCACTCGCGCAGGAGCCCAGGATGCCATGCCACGGCGCCAGGAGGTTTCTTAGCGCGCGTGCTCCGTCGCACCAGACTTCAGTAATAACGCGCCGGTTGGCCGGTGGACTCGAGAAGAGAGAGCCAAAGATCACCACCCGTATCAACCGTTCGCCGTGCGGACGTGGCGATGCCGACGGGAAGATGGACATAGCTGTTGTGCCAGCGGGCCACGACCAAAGCAGTCTTGCCTGCCATGCCGGCGTGAACCGCCGCCTGACCAAGACGCATGCAATAGGTCCGGTCCTGCGGAGATGCCGGAACACTGCGGATCATATAGCTCGGATCGATATACTTGAGAGTCAACTCTGTCCTGCACTGGCGAAAATAGTCCTCGATTCTTCCCTTGAGAAAAACGCCGATGTCTCCAAGACGCTTGTTCCCCGACGCATCCGCCCCCGAAGCTTCGACCAGGTCTTGCCCGGCGCCTTCAGCAACAATCACCACCGCGTGACCGCGCTGGATTATTCGTTGTCGGAGTTGCTCGAGAAAGCCGTGATCACCCTCCAACGCGAAAGGTACTTCCGGGATAAGCACGCAGTTGGCATCGCCGCTGGAAATGGCTGCCGAGCATGCGATAAAGCCGGAATGACGGCCCATCAGTTTTACCAATCCAACGCCGTTCCGTGCGCTTCGAGCCTCGGTATGTGCTGCGGCGATGGCATCGACGGCGGCGGCGCAGGCCGTTTCGTACCCGAAGCTCTTGTCCATGTAGGCCATATCGTTGTCGATCGTCTTCGGAACCCCGACAACCGCGAGCTTGTGACCGCGCCGTAAGGCCTCTTCCCCGATGGCGCGGCCGCCGCGCTGCGTGCCATCACCTCCAACGACGAAAAGAATGTTTACCTTCCACTCGATGAGCTGATCCACCATGCGTTTGGTGTCCTGGGGCCCGCGCGACGTGCCAAGGGCTGTGCCCCCAAAGCGATGAATGTTGGTAACATACCCGGGAGTCAGGTTGACGATCCTGTGCCCGTAGTCCGAAATCAAGCCTTCAAAGCCGTAAGGGATTCCGAGTGTGCGCGGAACCCCGTAGCGATAGTAAGCCTGCATAACAATGGAGCGAATGACGTCGTTGAGGCCCGGACATAGCCCACCGCAGGTGACAATCGCGCAAATGGTATCCTTGGGTTCGAAGAAAATCTTTCTGCGCGGTCCGGCCATCTCGAAACAAAGAGGCTCCGCTCCACTTTCAAACGTGCTTCGAATAGAGGCGAGATTGTGATCCAAAAGCACTCGAGCGTCGTCGCCATAAAAGGCATGCGTTTTACCGGCCTCTCGAAATTTCTCATCGAGGGGCGAATCGATAGTACGCTCGCCGAGCGCTTGGATTGCGAGATCTTCCGGTGTGAATTCAGCCATGGTTGATGCCATCCCTTCCCTGTCGATGCGCTACACCAAACCTCCGCAGGTTGCGAGAGATTTTTGATCTCGATCGCGCCTTCCGAGAGGCTCACATTCTCTCAGGGGACTTGATCCCCAACAGGCCCAGTCCTGTCCCGAGAACACGGCCAGTGACGTCGCATAAGACGAGCCGCGAGTCGCGACGCTCGGCCCCTTCAGCCTTCAACACGGGACACGCTTCGTAGAAGGCATGGAAAATGATCGCCAGATCGTAGAGGTAATTCGCCAGAAGATTGGGACGGAAGTCTTCGAGAACCAAGGGGACGATTTCCCCAAACTGCAGCAATTTGGCTGCCAGGACGCGTTCCTCCGCGGCTTCAAGGGTAAGCGTTTCGGGAGCAACGAATATCCCGTCCAACTTGCGGAAAATCGAGCGGATCCGGACGTAAGCATTTTGGAGATAGGGTGCTGTGTTGCCTTGAAACGAAAGCATTTTGCTCCACGAAAACACGTAATCTGTCATTCGATGCTGGGACAGTTCCGCATACTTGACGGCACCCAAACCGACGATTCGCGCAATTTCCTCTGATTCCGGCGGATTCAAATCCGGCCTCTTTTCGGTGACGATGGTCCGAGCGCGCTCAACAGCTTCCTCGAGAAGCTCCGCCAGGCCCACGGTTTCACCTGTGCGGGTTCGCATGATCTTGCGATCCTCTCCGAGGATGCTTCCGAAGGCGATGTGCTGCAGCTTCGCAGTTACGCCCATGCGACGCACAGCGGCGGAAAGCTGCTGGAAATGCAGGGTCTGCGGAGAGCCCACAACGTACCATATCGCAGAAGGGTTCCACCTCCTTACCCGATATTCCACTGTCGCAAGGTCGGTTGTCGCGTAGAGAAAACCGCCATCACTCTTGCGAATGATCATCGGCTTGTCTGAAAGCACCGGGTCGTCACGAAAGAAGATACAAAGGGCCCCCTCGCTCATTTCGGCTACGCCTTCCGCTGCCAACCTGTCGCATAAACCGCCCAGGGCATCATTGTAGAAGCTTTCGCCTAGCCTCTCGTCGAAACGAATACCGAGGAGCTCGTACAGTCTCTGAAACTCCCTCCACGACAGCTCAACGGCGCGCCGCCAAATCTCCATGTTCTCCACATCCCCGCGCTGCAGCTTGACAAGTTCTTCCCGCGCGGCCCTCCGAACGGCTTCGTCGGTCTCCTCAAGGGCGTTCACCGTTCGGTAAAGCCGTACCAGTTCCGCTATCGCGTTCTTCTCCAGAGCCGCTTTATCCAAAAAATGCTTCCAACCGTAAATGACCTTGCCAAACTGTGTGCCCCAGTCTCCGACGTGATTGTCGGTGATGACCTCATGCCCAAGAAATCGCGCGACGCGAGCCAGGCATTCTCCCAGGATCGTGCTGCGAATATGTCCGACATGCATGGGCTTCGCCACATTCGGCGAGCTGAAATCGATGATGATTCTGCCCGGATGCTCGGCAACGCCCACTCCCAGTCTTTCATCCCCGAACAGCACCGCGACGCCCCGCGCGAGAAAGCCGTTCGTCAGCCGGAAATTGATAAATCCTGCACCCTCGACCTCGGGCGGTTCTGAAATGTCATCGACATCCAGCTCACGCACGATCTGCCGGGCGAGATCTCGTGGCGCTACCCGGTTCTTCTTGCCGAGCACCATCGCCACGTTCGTCTGGTAATCGCCAAATCGGGGATCGGTGGCAGGGACGACCTCCGGCATCAAATCCGGAAAAGTTTTTTCCAGGGTCAGTTTGAGCCGATGCGCCAGGATCTCGCGCGGAGTCGCCATCAGCTTCGCGGCGAACGGCTCTCGAAAACGCGGAGAATCTGGACTGCGTCGTTCGCCTTGCTCAGCTCATCCCGAACGGACTTGTCATTCAGAAATTTGGCAATGGCGGCAAGCGTTCGAAGGTGGGTCTGAAATTGATCCTTTGGAACGACGAACAGCACCACAAAGAAAACCGGCTGCCCATCCAGAGAATCAAATTCGATTCCCTTGGTGGAGCGTCCGAAGGCAGCGACCACATCTTCCACCTTGTCGGAGGACGCGTGCGGGATCGCAATACCGAAGCCGATTCCCGTGCTCATCGTCTGCTCCCGCTGCCTGATCGACTCGAGAACCAGCTCGCGCTCGTCTTCCCGAACCTTCCCGGCCTTCACAAGCACGTCCACCAATTCTCCTATGGCCTCCCATCGAGCAGTCGTCTTCATGTCCGGCACGATCTGCTCGGCTGATAAAAGGTTTGCCAACGTCATGATCTGAACCGGGTAAGGCTACAAATCAGGCGCGCGATGACAAGTGGGATTATCTGGTATACGATTCTAAAGCCGGAAAGGTGCCAAATTCAAAGGGGAGAGCACCAAAAAAGCGCGACGAACCGGTCGCGCTCAAATCGCACCCGGCTCATCGCGCGTTGTGGCTGGCAGAGCGGAATCCCCCCGAGGCAGTCCCGCCTTCAAGAAAACCGTTACACGCTCGCTTCGTCGATGGCGCGTCGGATCTCCTCTTTCGTTTTTCCCAGTTTCTGTTGAAGGCGTCCCACCAACTGATCCTCATTGCCCTCGCTATAGGCAAGATCATCATCGGTAAGCTCACCGTAGACCTGCTTCAGTTTGCCTTTGATGACGTTCCAATTTCCTTTGATCTGCAGTTCATTCATACCTGCTGCTTCGCAGCGCGCAGATGCCGCGGATGCGTCCGGTCGGCTAATATAAGGAAAATTCCCGCCGGACGCCCGCCAGCTCTCGTAAATACAGGCAAAAGCCCACAATGCGGCTATATTTCCTCGAGATTCGACAGAGAATTTGACTCGTTAACCTGTCCGCAAGACTGCTAAATTTCATACCAGCCATGGCGCGCTTCCTGAAGCTTCTGATCGCGTTGCTAGCGCTCGCCGGCGTCGGATTGGCCGTCGCGGGATTCCTTTTGGTCTATCCAAAGTATCGGGAGTACAAGCAGATTGCTGACAGCTTTGACCTCGCGGAGTTGGATAATATTCCCGCAATTTCCGAAGTCTTCGATTTCGCAGGCATGCGCTACAGCAAACTGGAGGGCCAGGTGCGCTATGTTGTGCCCTTGTCGCAGATTTCTCCGAATTTCATAAATGCGCTGCTGGCCAGGGAGGACTCCCGATTCTACAAGCACCGCGGCGTCGACTTTCCAGGAATTGCCCGCGCCGCGATGCGCAACCTGAATGCCGGAAATGTAAAGGAAGGAGCGAGCACCATCACCCAACAACTCGCCCGAAATACCTTCGACCTCGGCGAAGATCGGTGGAGGAAAAAATTCGTCGAAGCCTTGCTGGCTCTCCGTATCGAGAAAAACCTCAGCAAGGAGAAAATCCTCGAGGCCTATGCCAATAGGATCTATTACGGCGTCGGTCTCTACGGGGTCGAAACCGCCTCACGAGCCTGCTTCGGAAAGTCTGCGAGCGACCTTACGCTCTCCGAGGCCGCCATTCTCGCGGGGCTGATTCGAAGCCCAAACCGCCTCAGTCCCCTCGAAGACAGCCGAACGGCTCTCGCGCAGCGCGACCAAGTCCTTGCGCGGATGGAGGAACTGAAAATGATTACCCCGGCTGAAGCCAAGGCGGCGCTTGCCGAGCCGATGCCGCTCGCCAAGCAATTGCTTCCCAGCACGCAGGAGAATTACGCAATGGACGCGGTGATGCGCGATTTGGCGATTCTGTTACCTAAGGAGATCATTGATCGAGGCGGGTTGAAGATCTACACGACCATCGATCGCAGACTGCAGATGATCGCGGAGGACGCTGTGGAATCAAAACTGGCCGAACTCGAGTCCTCAAAAGGCTGGATACACCCCAAGCGCGTCCCCGCTATCGATAAGGAAGCTCAGATGGACTCCACGAAGATCAGTGAGTCCCCGTACGTTCAAGGCGCACTCGTGGCAATCGATAACGAAACGGGTGGAATCCGGGCTGTCGTGGGCGGACGTAATTTCAAAGAGAGTCCGTATAATCGCGCCCTGCTCGCGAAGCGGCAGGCTGGTTCCACGTTCAAACCATTTGTCTACGCGGCGGCATTTGGAAGAGGGATGGCCCCGGGAACTCTCGTCGATGACTCGCCCATCCGGGAAGGCGACATCGCGGGGCTCGTAACGACGTGGTCACCGCGAAATTCCGACGGCGACAACGAGGGGTTGCAGCCCGCCGCCCTCGGGCTCATCCGATCTCGAAATACTATGACCGTCCGCGTCGGCGAGTTTGCGACAAGGGCGGGTGTAAGAGCGCTTGCCTTGAAAGCCGGGCTCGAGAATGTTCCCGATATTCCTGCCATTTATCTTGGCGCCTTCGAGACAACGCTCAAGGAGCTCACCGCAGCGTATACAATGTTTCCCAACAATGGCGTCAGGAGGCAGCCATACATCATCGAATACATCGAAGATCGCTACGGCAAGACGATCTATAAAGCGACCCGGGCCGAGCTTCAATGCATCCCTCCCGATGTTGACTATGTAATGAACGAATTGCTTCGAGACGTCATCCGAAAGGGCACCGCCACCGCAGCGACGTCCTTCGGGCTTACTGTCCCCTCGGCCGGAAAAACCGGGACAACAGACGATTACAAGGACGCCTGGTTCATCGGGTACACCACCCGCCTTACTTGTGGCGTCTGGGTGGGTATGGACAGGCCAGAGCGAATTGCGGATCGCGGCTACGGCAGCAAGCTTGCACTGCCGATCTGGGTGGATTTCATCCAGAGTGCCTCGGCATGGAAATACACTGCGCAGAACTTCGCCGTCCCCGGCGACCTCCAAACTGTCGATCTCTGTCGGACTTCCGGAGCGATCGCAACTCCTGAATGCAAGGCAGCGGGATCAAGTTATCAGGCACA
>DATDAX010000383.1:0-4058 GCA_036525175.1 Terrimicrobiaceae bacterium
TGTTGCGCCGTGCACCACGTGACTGTTGGTCAGGACGAGCCCATCGGGTGAAAGCACGAAACCCGAACCGCTGCCGGACGTTGCGACATGCCCTCTACTGCCTGGGAATTCCGCACGAACGTGCACGACGGCCGGACTCGCTGTCTCCACAGCACGCACCACCGCGCTCGAGTATGCATCAAGGAGCGCTTCATCTGTCGGCGAGTCCTTCTGCTGCGCCGAAGCCGACCCGCTGTCCCCATCGTTGATCCACTTGAACCGCATAAGCGATACTATGCGTGCAACGCAAAACTGCAAATCTCAGGGAGCATCCGGCGCGCGATCGATCGCGGACTTCAGGAATTTCTCGGATCATGGCGGCCACATGAGGCGGGCCAAAATTTGGCACAAATGCCCGGTGACCGCGACCCGCGCGATCCATGCATCCGGTCCCAATACACTGCGGATTTCGATTGAGGGTACAGGCACCTGATCGAAATGCAGTGCTCGAAGGAACCATAGCAGCACTTCAGAAATAGAAACTAACTCACGCAAAGGCCGCCGAACCCGAACGTTCATTGAGCGGCACAAAAAAGCCGCTGGCGATACAAAACCAGCGGCTTTTCTCTTTCTTGCGAGGAGGCTTACCGGAAAAAAGCAAGCACTTGCCAAAAAACGACAGACCAAGCGCCTATTGAGGTCATTGAAAAAACAGCGACGAGAATACCATTGATGATGCTCATATTCGGCGATTTCCCTTCCGTTCTTGTCCTATATACGCCCCGCAAGGACCAAAATTGCAGCGCTCCCGGTGGCATTTCCCAGATTCATTTATAGAACATTTTGTTTGTTTTTAATACATTCGCATTCCTTTATTCCTAAGCCTTTGCACCGGGCTCGTTCGAGCACTGGAGGCATCTGCTACAGCTAGGGACCATGAAGGTTTCTCTCTGTGTATATCGGTTGTCCATACCAGCGAAGAAAAGGGACATTTAGGCCGTTTTCGCATTTACTGCTTTAGAATAACAACTAGTATATTCATCTGATGTTACGTATATTGTACGATATTTTGCTTTCGCACACGCCGCTTTTGGATTAGACAGCCTTTCGCCTTCCCGTAATAGTTGGCCAATGACTTTGCGATCACGCCTCTTTCAGGCCGCCGTTGTCATGGTGTGTTTGCACACAGCCTTTGCGCAATTTGACCCGCCGCCGCAATCGCCTCAGCAGGACCTGAATTCGGCGCTTGGCGCGCTGAGCATCCTCCCTCCTCAATATCAGGCCTACGTCGTGAAGCTCTCGGCGGACAACGGAACGCCTGACCCGCCGCAATGGTATGTCCTCGCCTATCGAGGCAGCCCGGACGAAGGACTTTTCAGCATCACGATCGCCAACGGAGAGATCGTCCAGGAAAAGCCGTCTTTTAATGTCGGGGAATTGTTCAAGAATCCCAGCCCGATCGCCATTGAGCGCATGAGCATTGACTCCCCCGCCGCTTTTGAGATTGCGCAGCAGTTTGCCGTCGCCAATGGGAAGAACCTTAGGAGCGCTAGCTATGTTTTGCAGCAAACCGGGGTGGACTCCGCCCCCGTCTGGAAAGTTTGGTGCTATGATCGGGGAGGGAATTATTTCGGGTATATCGAAATCGCGGCGACCAACGGCACTGTCATCTCGACGGATGGCCTGCCGCGGGCTCCGTAACGTCCCGCAAAAATGGTGGGCCGGCTCGAAAATCGCTTTTGGTCAATTGAATCGCGCAGGCAGAACCGGCGCTTGAAAGAAACGCCAGGCCTCCGCGATGTCCAGCGCACTTGAACGGTGCGGATCAAGCTCCGGCAGGGCGTCGACAGGGAAGAACGCGACTTCCGAGGTTTCGTGACTCACCCGCGGAGCGCCGCCACAGAGATCGCAAAGGAAGAAGATTTTATAGATCGAATGCGGGTTCGCCGGATAGCCCGCCCGGTCGCGATCGACGACGGCGGTGATGAGGCGAGCCTTCACTTCGTATCCGCTCTCCTCCAGGCATTCCCTCTCGACGTTCTCCGCCGGAGTAAGATTCACGTCCGCCCATCCGCCAGGCAGTGTCCATTTTCCCGAAGCAGCTTCCTTAATCAAGAGCACATCCGAGTCTCGAAAGACCACACCGCGAACATCAACCTTCGGCGTCGAGTAACCTATTTCGATCGGCCACTCGAACTCCGCCTTACCTGCAAGACGCATCACCTCGCTCGCAATCTCGCGCAACCGATGAAAGCGCTCCCTGTCGAAAGGGTCTGCCGAATAGGTAATTCCAGCTTGCGCGATGGCCGCCAACTCGCGCGAGATTTCAAGCACTGTGCGTTCTGCCATCCACGAACACTAGCAGCTTGTTAGTCTGACCGCGATGGGGGAAAATCGGCGCTCAGGCGTTCGAATGCTTGATCCTTTCCGTCATCCCGGAAGTCCCGATGGGGCGATGGGTTGTGCGGACATCGTTTGAGCTCCGTAGAGCTTCATGAAACGCTGCTCGGATTCAGGTGTCCCGATCAAGATGATTTCAGCTCCGCGGGTGAGAATCGTGGCCGGATCGGGGTTGATCATCATTGCCGTTTCGGAATGAAGCGCGACAACGCTGCATCCCGTCTCGCTTGGAATCGCTGCCTCGGCAAGCGTCTTGCCGGCAAGCGCATCGGGCACGCGGGTCTCGGCAAGATGGAGGCCTTCAGCCACCACGACGACCCCCGCGCGCCGCAGATAGTTGAAGATCGCTGTAGCGCCCATTGATGCGTACGAAAGAACAAAGTCGGCTCCGGCCCGGTGCAGCGTTGAAACATTTCGCTCACGCGTCGCACGGCTTATGATCTGAATGTCGGGTCGAAGGCGACGACAATAGATTGTGAGGTAGACGTTCATGTCATCCTCGTGCGTCGTAATGACGACAGCGGGTGCGTGATCGATGCCTGCCCGCTCGAGCGTCTCGTAGTCTGCCGCGCTTCCTTCAACATATGTTGCCTCATCCCGAATCCTGGCCGGGTTATTCTCCACAATCCGAAAATCGACTTCGCGTTCCTTGAGTGCGCGTCCTATCGCGCGACCGACCCGCCCGCCGCCGATAATGATCACTGCGCCGGCGCTCACGTGATAGATGCAGAAAAGCTCGTCGTACTTCCGAAGCTGTTCAGCCGAGCCCGACAAGACCAACACCGAGTTTGCATCTATCGTTGTTCCCGCGGTCGCGACCTCATATTGCCCGCGCTTCCAAATTCCGATCACGCTTAAGCCGGTGAGTTTTCGAAGGTTGCTTCCAGAAAGTGTCTTGCCTACGAGCGGCGTCCCTGCCGCCGTGGCTTCGGCGATCAGCAAGTCGCCGAACTCGGCGATGACGTGCGCCCGCGCATCAGCTCCTATAATTCGCCGTGCAAGCGCCTGGCCCATCATGTCACTGAGTTGAATAACATCCGAACTTCCGGCCAACCGGAGGATGTCGACCGAGTCTCTCGAGCTTGCGGTAGTGACGATTGGAACGCTCTGACTCATTTCGCGAACAGTAAAGGCGACGTTCGTATTGGCCATGTCATTGCCTGTCGCCGCGACGAGTGCGGCGCGATCAGCACGCACCAGCTGATAAGTCTCAGGACGGTCATTTTCCCCCAAGACGACTTGAAATCCCAGGTCATGCAAGCGGAGAGCCTCATCAAGATCATAAACCAGAAGCGTGTACGGATAGCCGTAATGAGTAAGTTTCTGCATGAGCGCGTTCGATACAGGATCGAGATTCGTAAGGATGACATGGCCGCATGTGGATTCGGGCAATTGTCTGGGCGCCCTCGCCTCGGCCTGAGCCCTCATCCAAGGCGCATAGAAGAACTCAATGAATGTAAAGGGCAGCAAGATGAGCAAGAACACCATTCCGGAAAGAAGCACAACAATCGAAAAGACCCTCCCGGCGTCGCTGGTGAACGTGATGTCTCCGAAACCCAACGTGGACATTACCGTAAGGGTCCAATACAGCCCTGTCAGCCAGCTGTGCTCACGCCCTTCAAAGACCATCAGCACGTGAAAAAGAATGCTGTAAACAGTAACCAGGATCGCCAGAACAA